>NZ_QUED01000012.1:0-115999 GCF_003477865.1 Blautia sp. AF34-10 | reverse complement strand
CACCGCCCGCCCGATACTCCTGAGCGTCCCTTTCCCACAACAAAATACAACTTGTCACAACAACCGTACAAGTTGTATTATAAATTCCAGAAAGAGGAATCACCAATCACATGGAACCAACCACCGGCAAAGCCAAATACTACACCCTGATGGAAGCCCTAAAAGAGCAGATTCTCTCCGGAACCATAAAACCCGGCCAGAAGCTTCCCTCCGAAAACGAACTGACCCGGCACCTTTTAGAGACCGGCCGACGAAACATCATCGGCATCTTCAAGGCCGACGACAGCCAGGGCGCCCAGCGCCATAAAGGCTACGTGCAGGCGCTGCAGGAAAGCGGAATCCCATATGATCCCGAAAACGTCATCTGGTTTCACACCGAGGACCGGAAAACCAAACCGTCCCTGATGCTTTCCATGCTGCTCGACAGCAAAAAGTCCGTCGATGCCGCCGTCTGCTACAACGACCAGATCGCGCTCGCCGTCATCTCCATGCTGGAAGAAAAGGGAATCTCCGTGCCGGAAGACATCGCCGTCACCGGATACGACAACTCGCTGATCGGCCAGAGCAGTCCGATCGGGATCACGACCATTGCCCATCCGCAGGAAAAACTCGGTGAGATGGCAGCAGAGCTCATTCTCGAAAAAATCAGAAAAGTCCCGGAAGAAGAAAGCAGCGTCAAACGCCTGATTTCCCCGGAACTCATCGTAAGAGAATCCACCGCAGGAAAAAATCTGTCAACAGAGACGAAAAAATAGAAAAGAACCCAAGGGAGGAAAAAACAATGGGAATGGATGCAAAAACAGCAATCCTCGAACAGAAAACAGCACTTGGTATTGAGTTCGGCTCAACCAGAATCAAAGCCGTCCTGATCGGCGCAGACAACGCCCCGATCGCATCCGGAGATCACGAGTGGGAAAACCGCTACGACAACGGCGTGTGGACCTACACCCTCGAGGACATCTGGACGGGCCTGCAGGATGCCTATACCAAAATGGCAGCTGATGTCAAAGAAAAATACGACATCACCCTGACCCGCGTCGGAGCCATCGGCTTCAGTGCCATGATGCACGGCTATATGGCATTTGACAAAGCAGGAAACCTCCTCGTGCCGTTCCGCACCTGGAGAAACAATATCACAGAAGAAGCAAGCGAGAAACTGACCGATCTTTTCGGATTCCACATCCCGCAGAGATGGACTATCGCCCATCTGTATCAGGCAATCTTAAACGGTGAGCCGCATGTGGCAGATATCGACTACGTGACAACCCTTGCCGGATACATTCAGTGGAAAATGACCGGCGAGCGTGTCGTTGGTGTCGGCGAGGCATCTGGAATCTTTCCAATCGATTCTGAAACCAACACTTACTTTGCCGACATGATCGCCAAATTTGACGAGGCAGTCGCAGACAAAGCATATTCATGGAAAGCACTCGATGTTCTGCCGCACGTTCTGACCGCAGGTGACAATGCCGGTGTTCTGACAAAAGAAGGTGCCGCACTTCTCGACATGTCCGGAAATCTGGAAGCAGGCATTCCGCTCTGCCCGCCGGAGGGAGATGCCGGAACAGGTATGGCAGCAACAAACAGCGTCCGCGTCAGAACCGGAAACGTGTCTGCCGGAACTTCCGTTTTTGCTATGATCGTTCTGGAGAAGAACCTCTCTAAAGTATACCCGGAGATCGATATGGTAACAACCCCGTCCGGTCATCCGGTTGCCATGGTGCACTGCCAGAACTGTACTTCTGATCTGAATGCATGGGTCAATCTCTTCCGTGAATTTGCGCAGACCTTCGGCATGGAAATCAGCACGAATGATCTGTTCGGCAAGCTGTACAACAAAGCCCTGGAGGGTGACGCAGACTGCGGCGGACTCCTTGCCTACAACTACTTCTCCGGCGAGCACGTAACCGGTTTCAACGAGGGCCGTCCTGTCTTCGCACGTACTCCGGATGCGAAATTCAATCTGGCAAACTTTATGAGAGTCAACCTGTTTACTTCCCTTGGCGCCCTGAAAGTCGGCCTTGATATCCTGATGAAAGAGGAGCATGTGCAGGTCGACCAGATTCTCGGCCACGGCGGTCTCTTTAAGACAAAAGGTGTCGGCCAGAAGATCCTCGCAGGTGCCATCGACGCACCGGTTTCCGTCATGGAGACAGCAGGAGAGGGCGGAGCCTGGGGCATCGCACTGCTGGCTTCTTATATGATCAACAAAGAAGAGAATGAAACACTCGAGGATTACCTAGATGCAAAAGTCTTCGCAGGAAATGCCGGAACCAAGATGGATCCGGACCCGGCAGACGTCGCTGGATTTGAAGTATTCACCGAGCGCTACAAAAAAGGCCTGCCGATTGAGCGTGCAGCAGTAGAGAGCTTAAATGAACCATCGTTTGGGAAAGACAGAGAGGACAACACAATGTTAGAAGAACTGAAAAAAAGAGTATACGAAGCCAACATGCTTCTTCCAAAATACGGACTGGTTACCTTTACCTGGGGAAATGTCAGCGAGATTGACCGGGAAAGCGGTCTGTTCGTCATCAAACCAAGCGGCGTGGATTACGACCTGCTGACACCGGACGATATGGTTGTCATGGATCTGAACGGAAACAAAGTAGAAGGACGCTACCGTCCGTCTTCTGACACCCCGACCCATCTGGAGCTGTACAAAGCATTTCCGGAGATCGGCGGCATTGTTCACACCCATTCCTCCTATGCGACAAGCTGGGCACAGGCGGGAAGAAGCATTCCGTGCTACGGAACAACCCATGCAGACTACATCTACGGTGAAGTACCGTGCCTGCGCTGCCTGACAAAAGAAGAGATTGACGAGGCATACGAGGAAAACACCGGCCATCTGATCGTCAATGAGTTCAAACGGATGGGAAAAGATGTAAAAGCCGTTCCGGCCGTTCTTTGCAAGAACCACGGACCGTTCACCTGGGGCAAAGATGCGCATGAGGCTGTTCACAATGCTGTTGTCCTCGAAGAGGTTGCCAAAATGGCATACCGTGCCGAGACCATCAACCCGAGAATCCAGCCGGCACCGCAGGAGCTGCAGGATAAACACTATTACCGTAAGCATGGTGCAAATGCTTATTACGGACAGAACTAAAAAAGAGTAAGAAGATAAGAAAAGTGTCATCCACAAACTGCAGGGCACACAGCCCGCAGGTGGATGACACTTTTTGATAAAAACATTTTTATGATAGAAATCTGTTTTTAAAATCAAGTAGTCGTCTGACGCCGGATCAGAAGCGGCGGAACGGTCTTGTGAACCGGCTCGGCAAGCGGCACCGGGTGGCGTTTTTTCCGTTCCTGCATCTGGGAGACCAGAAGGGAAACAGCCTCGTCTGCAATCTGGTCAATCTGCTGGCCGACAGTGCTGATCGGATAGATAGCCTGCTCGGAAATCGGCGCACCGTCGAAGCCGATGAGTTCGTAATCGTCCGGCAGGGTATGGTATTTGCGGATCAGAAGATTTAAAAGAATATTGGCATGATCATCGTTGGAGAGGAAGATGCCCTTTTTCTGACCGGCATATTTTTGTTCGATGTTGTCAAAGATTTCCTGTAGCGGTGCTGCGGCTTCCTGATAGGAGAGTCCGAAATCCCGAATGATAACCTCGTGCGGTACACCGGCCTTTACACAGGCATCCTGGAAACCGGCGCGACGGCGGTAGGCAGGAACATTTTCTTTGGTCGGTGAGTTCAGATGAATCAGGACATCACAGTGGTTATGAATCAGAAGCGAAGTCGCTTCGTGCGCGCCGAGGTAGTTGTCTGTATTGACACTGCAGACGAACTGGTCTTCGCGCTCAATTGTAACGACCGGGATCTGCAGATCGGAGAGTTCGCGGGAGGAGAGTGTATGGGAGAGGACGATGAGGCCCTCGATTTTGTACGACATCAGCTCCTGAATGTAGCGGCGCTCCGTCTCGTCGTGGCCGTTTCCGGCGAAGACGAGGAATTTATAGCCATATTTCTTATAAGAAGCAAGAATCTGATTCAGCATCTCGGAATAGTAATTCATGGAAAGACTCGGAATCAGAACGCCGACGAACTCCGTCTGGCCGTTCGCAAGAATTTTTGCTACTTTGTTTTCTTTATAATTCAGTTTATCCAGTGCATCGGAAATGATCTGCTGATTTTCCGGTGTCAGGGAATCCGGGTTGTTGAAATACCGGGAAATGGTTGTTTTGGAAAAATGCGTGTACTGTGCAATATCATTAAAGGTTACATTTTTTTTTCGTGCCATAAGTTCAAGTGTCCTTTCCTTCAAAAGTGTTGCGTGAATCATGTAAGCTTTCAGAAAAAACAAATAATATATGAAGATAGTATAACATTTCTCGCCCGCCGGAACAAGCGGGAATCGGTCAAGTAACCGGTTTTGTAAAAGTTCCACAAAAGCCAAAAACAAAATTATGGAAAATCACGAAAAGTAAAGAAAATATTGACGAAACCCACTGCCAATGCTATGATAAAGGCAATGAAAGTAACCGGTTACTTGACCGGTTACACAAAACGAAGGACAGAACCCGCTGTCCAGAGATAACAGGAGGAATTGTGATGAGAAAGAAATTTAGTGCCAGGGCGGCAGCTCTTGGAATGTCCGGCGTGCTTCTTACTTCTGCACTGACCGGATGCACCTTCGGCTTCGCAAGCGATCCGGATGACCCGAACGCAGTAAAAGAAGAAGTGCCGATCGACATGACCACCGACACCTTCCAGTACGATACGTCGCTTTCCGGAACGAGTATCGTCATCATGAACACAAAAGCAGAAATCCAGACAGCACTGGAAGAGATTGCAAAAGTGTTCGAGGAGAAAGCAGGCGTACATATTGAGATCATGCCGGTAACGGACGGCGATTCTCCTTATACCAAAGTAGTCAGCCTCTACAACTCCGGAAACCCGCCGACACTTTCCATTCTGGATACGACCGATGTCATTGCACTGGCAGAAGAAAAAGCAGCCGACTTAAGCAATGAAGCATGGACCGGCGAGGCAGAAGAGTACCTGACCAAAATCAACGGAAAGGTTTACAGCTTCCCGCTCTGTATCGAGGGCCGCGGTATTATCTACAACAAGAGCGTGATTGAAGATACCTTAGGTACCGAGTTCGATCCATCCGATATCAAAACCCAGGACGATTTCGCAGCACTTCTCCAGAGCCTGCGGGACAACGGAATGAAGAATCCGATCTCCATGGCAAAAGAAGACTGGTCCCTTGGAGCACACCAGCTGCAGTACATCTACGAGACATACAACGGAACCTCCGACGGTGCAGCAGAAGTCATCAACGAGCTGAAGGACGGAACCTTATATCTGCCGGACTACACCCGCATGAACGAGTTCCTGAATACCTTTGACCTGTTAAAAGAGTACAACGTAGCAAAAGGCGATCCACTCGGCGCAGATTACGATGAGATGGCAATTGATCTGGCAGACGGAAAAACCGCTTTCTGGTTCAACGGAAACTGGGCATGGCCGAACCTTGAGGAGGCAGGAGCCGAGACGACCGACGAGTACGGTTTCCTTCCATACTTCCTGAACAATGATCCGGACGACTTCGTCAACAGCAAAATCCAGGCATCCCCGTCCAAACAGATCATGCTGGATGATATCGTGGCTACCGACGAGCAGAAAGCAGCAGCAAAAGAGTTCCTGAACTGGCTGGTTTACAGTGAGATCGGACAGCAGATGGTTGTAAAGACCTGCAGCCTGATCCCTCCGTTTAAAAACAACCCGAACGAGCCAAGCGATCCGTTAAGCCGCGACATTTACGAAAAAGTACAGAACGGCGGAGCATTCAACGCATCTGCGATCGTGCCGAACGATCACTGGTCTGTCCTTGGTGCGGCAATACAGAAATATCTGGCCGGAAGAAGTGACCGCGAGGAACTGATAGATTCCATCCAGCATACTGGGATGAGCAGTAAGCCGGAGGATATGAAGGAGGAACGAAAATGAAATCAAGCAACAAGGGAAAAGATTTCTGTGTATTTGCGCTGCCGGGCCTGTTCTGCTTCCTAGCAGTCGTCATGGTACCGTTTATCTACGGTATTTACCTGACCTTAACCGACTGGAACGGTGTTTCCAGCGTGAAAAACTTTGTAGGACTTTCCAACTTCGCAGCCGTTATGCGCGACGCGCAGTTCTGGAAATCCCTGCTGTTAACCTTTAAATATGTCATTGCGGTTGTTGTTCTCGTCAATGTGATCGCCTTTTTACTGGCTTATATCCTGACCCGCGGCATCAAAGGTCAGAACTTCTTCCGCGCCGGATTTTTCACCCCGAACCTGATCGGCGGTATCGTACTTGGATACATCTGGCAGTTCGTATTCTCCCGTGTTTTCGTCAGCATCGGTGAGACCACAGGATGGAGCCTGTTTGAAATTTCCTGGCTTTCTACCCCGAACAAAGCATTTGCAGCGCTGGTGCTCGTTTCAGTATGGCAGCTGGCAGGCTATATGATCCTGATCTACGTTGCCGGCTTTATGGGACTTTCCGAGGACGTGCTCGAGGCGGCAAGCATCGACGGTGCATCCGGCTGGGTAAAAATGAAAAACATTATCCTTCCGCTGATGATGTCCTCCGTTACTATCTGCCTCTTCCTGACCCTGTCCCGTGCGTTCATGGTATACGATGTCAATCTGTCCTTAACCGGCGGTGCTCCGTACGGAACCACCGAGATGGCAGCCATGCACGTATATGAGAAAGCATTCACATCGAGACAGTTCGGTGTCGGCCAGGCAGAAGCCTTTATCCTGTTTATCATTGTAGCCTGCATCAGCGGTATTCAGGTATACACCACCAAGAAGAGGGAGGTTGAAGCATAATGAATCAGAAGAAAATTGGCGGAACAAAGAAAAAAGTAACTGACGCGCTGGCTATGCTCCTTATGATCATCGTTTTCTGTGCGTTCATGTTCCCGTTTGTCATGGTTATCATCAACTCCTTAAAACAGAAACGTGATATCATCAAGAGCCCGTTCTCCTGGCTGTTTACGATCAAAGGTCTTTCGTTTGACAACTTTGTAAAAGCATTCAATCAGATGAACTTCCTGAATGCCTTCAAGAACTCTCTGGTTGTAACCGTAACAGCAACCGTGCTGGTTACGGTACTCGCAGCCATGCTGGCTTACTACATCGTGCGTAATGTCACCGTATTTTCCAATATCATCTTTGCACTGATGGTTGCATCCATGATCATTCCATTCCAGGCAATCATGATCCCGCTTGTCAGTGTATACGGCGGAACCTTAAACATTCTGAACCACAGACTGACCCTGATCTTCATGCACACCGGATTTTCCATGGCGATGTCCGTGTTCATGTTCCACGGATTCATCCGCGGAAGTATCCCGCTGGCGCTGGAGGAGGCCGCTTACATCGACGGCTGTACCCACACCCAGACCTTCTTCCGCATCGTGTTCCCGCTGTTAAAGCCGATCATTTCCACCATGGTAATCATGAATGCGATGGCATTCTGGAATGACTTCCTGCTGCCGTCCCTGGTGCTGACCGACAAAAAGCTGCTGACTCTGCCGCTTTCCACCTACAGCTTCTACGGAACTTACTCCGCAGATTACGGAACCATCATGGCAGGTCTTCTGCTCTGCGTCATCCCGATCCTGATTCTGTACGTGGCACTGCAGAAACAGATCATCAACGGTGTCGTAGCCGGAGCAGTCAAATAAGTAAATCATAGAAATCAAGAACAAGCCGGGCAAAGGAGGGCGGAATTAAAAATGCTTTCTTTTTCCGGCTTTTCTTATCGGAGACAACAAGAAAGAGACAGAAAGGAAATCAAACACATGAAAAACAGATTACACGTAAAAGCGCCGGGCAACTGGGTGAATGACCCGAACGGCATGATTTATTATAAGGGACAGTATCATCTTTTTTATCAGCATTTTCCGTACGCGCCGCGCTGGGGTACCATGCACTGGGGCCATGCGGTGAGTCCGGATCTGATTCACTGGGAGCATGTCGGCGTTGCCCTGTTCCCGAGTCTTTCCGAG
Source organism: Blautia sp. AF34-10 (assembly GCF_003477865.1). NCBI lineage: Bacteria > Bacillati > Bacillota > Clostridia > Lachnospirales > Lachnospiraceae > Blautia > Blautia sp. AF34-10. Next base: position 107,980 of record NZ_QUED01000012.1, on the reverse strand, counting down.
GACCAGAACGGCTGCTTTTCCGGAAGCGCAGTAGAAGAGAACGGCGTGATGCATCTCTTTTACACGGGTGTTCACTATAATCAGGTAAATCCGAAGGATATTCATCAGTGCCTTGATCAGGATTTTACCTCGGCGCAGCTTCACCTTACTTCGAAGGACGGTATGCATTTTGATGTCTTCGGGGATAAGGAGGTTGTTATCCCGGCACTCACCGATCCGGAAATCGGCGACAATACGCACACGCGTGACCCGAAAGTCTGGAAGGGAAGCGACGCATGGTATATGGTGCTTGGAAGCACGACGAAGGATCACAAGGGCGAGGCATTATTCTATAAGAGTGAGGATCTTTCCCACTGGCATCTGGCCGGACAGGCGACGACGAAACAGAAGCTCGGCTGGATGTGGGAGTGCCCGGATCTCTTTAACGTAAACGGACGCAGCGTCTTTGTATTCTCCCCGATGGAACTGATCGAGGGCACCGACGGCTATGCGGATCGGGCGATCTGTATGCTGCCTGAGTTTGATGAAAAAACCTGCACAATGAAATTTCCGGAGAACTGGCAGCTTCTGGACTGCGGCGGTGACCTCTATGCACCGCAGACCATGACGGATGCGGACGGAAACCGGATTTCCATCGCATGGCTTCGGATGCCGGAACCGGTAGATGGTATATGGCAAGGCATGTTCTGCCTGCCGCGTGTGGTGGATGTACAGAACGATCATATTTACTTCCGTGTTCTGCCTGCCATCCGCGACGGATTCTGCAAAAAGACGGATTCCCTCGTTTCGGCATGCGGAGAGTGTGCCATGATCCGCGCCGAATTAAAAGAGGGTGAAAGCCTGGAAATCGGCGGCTATAAGATCTGGCGGCAGAGCGGAAAAGTCTGCGCAGACCGCACGGATGTCTATCCATCCGGTGCAAAAGGATGGCTTCATGCCGAGACGCCGCAGTTAAAAGAGGGCGATCTTCTTGAGATTTTCGTGGATCCGAATATGATCGAAATTTATGCAAACAACGGCGAGTACGTATTAAGCCAGGCGGTTTACGGGCTTGGAGAGACATTCTCCTATAAAATGGAGAAAAAACCGGAAATTTATCTGTGGAATGAATGAATCAGCCAAAAAAGTTCTTGACGCATACGGGATTTTGTTCTAATCTAGTACGTAACAGCTTTCTAACGTTAAAGTGACGGGCTGAAAAACGAGATTTCGAAAGATATCCGAAAAGAACGCAAGGAGAGATTATTATGAAGAAAGTAGTAAAATTCGGCGGCAGTTCCCTCGCGAGCGCAGAGCAGTTTAAGAAGGTCGGAGACATCATCCGCGCAGATGAGGGAAGAAGATACGTGGTACCTTCCGCTCCTGGAAAACGAAATTCTGCTGATACGAAAGTAACCGATATGCTGTATGACTGCTATCGCACTGCAGTTGCCGGAAGAGATTTCAAGAAGAAACTGCAGAACATCAAAGCGAGATATCAGGAGATCATCGACGGTCTGAACCTCAGCCTGGATCTTTCCCCGGAATTTGAAAAAATCGCAGAAAACTTTGCCGCAGCAGCCGGAGAGGACTACGCCGCATCCCGCGGAGAGTACCTGAACGGTATCGTGATGGCAAATTATCTGGGATATACGTATATTGATTCTGCAGAAGTGATCTGCTTCGACGAGAACGGAAACTTCCTTGCAGACAAGACTGACGAAGTGCTCTCCGAGCGTTTAAAAGATCTGGATAACGCAGTCGTTCCTGGATTCTACGGCGCAAAACCGGACGGAAGCGTAAAAACCTTCTCCCGCGGCGGATCCGATATCACTGGTTCCATCGTGGCAAAGGCCGTACACGCTGACATCTACGAGAACTGGACCGATGTTTCCGGTTTCCTGGTAACCGATCCGCGTATCGTCAAGGATCCGGAAGTCATTTCCACCATTACCTACCGTGAGCTGCGTGAGCTTTCCTACATGGGAGCTACCGTCCTTCATGAGGACTCCATCTTCCCACTCCGTCAGGAGGGAATCCCGATCCACGTGCTGAACACCAACGCACCACAGGATCCGGGAACCATGATCGTGGAGAATACCTGCAGTAAACCGAAATTTACAATCACCGGTATCGCAGGAAAGAAAGGCTTCGCATCCATCACGATTGAGAAGAGCATGATGAATACCGAGATCGGCTTTGGCAGAAAAGTACTTGGCGTCTTTGAGGATAACAATCTTTCCTTTGAGCATATGCCGTCCGGCATCGATACCATGACGGTATTTGTTCATCAGAGTGAGTTTGCAGCAAAAGAACAGCAGGTTATCGCAGGACTGCATCGTGCCGTACAGCCGGATTCTATTGATCTTGAATCCGATCTGGCGCTGATTGCTGTTGTAGGACGCGGTATGAGAAGAACGAGAGGCACAGCCGGAAGGATTTTCTCTGCACTGGCGCATGCACACGTTAATGTCAAGATGATCGATCAGGGTTCCAGCGAGCTCAACATCATCATTGGCGTTGAAAACCGCGACTTTGAAACAGCAATCAAAGCAATTTATGATATCTTTGTCGTAGCGCAGATCTAAAATGAATCTATAAAAAATCTCTGTCAGGAGTCTGAACTTCCGACAGAGATTTTTATGGTTTTTATGCCGCCGTATCGCGGAATTCTTTTCGAATGGTGAATGTAAAAATACAGATTACCACACAGCAGATGATCCAGGCCGTCGGTTCGCAGAAGCCGCCGCAAGCGTTCACCTCTCTCCACGGGAATGTCAGCGGATTTTCAAAGCGTATCTGCACCGGACGCCGATGGAATGATGGAATATCTGCAGTGGAGACGGATTCTCGCAGCGGCAGACGATCTGCGGAACACAAACGAATTTTGCCCTTGTCGTTTTTGGGAACAGATGGTATAATCATTTCATAAATGCAAGACATTTGTGAAAAAATATCATAAAGGAACGAGGATGCAAGATGAAACGACGAGTATTACTGAAATTGAGCGGAGAAGCTCTTGCAGGAGAGAAACACACCGGTTTTGACGAGCCGACTGTCACAAAAGTGGCAAAACAGGTAAAAACTCTGGTAGACCAGGGGATTGAAGTCGGCATCGTAATCGGAGGAGGAAACTTCTGGAGAGGACGCAGTTCCGAAAATATCGACCGTACCAAAGCAGACCAGATCGGTATGCTGGCAACCGTTATGAACTGTATCTATGTATCAGAAATCTTCCGTTCCCAGGGAATGATGACCGCAGTTCTGACTCCATTCCCATGCGGAGAGTTCACAAAAGGATTTTCCAAAGACCGTGCAAACAAATATTTCCAGCACAACATGGTTGTATTCTTTGCCGGCGGTACAGGCCATCCATATTTCTCAACCGATACGGCAACCGTACTTCGCGCGATTGAGATCGAGGCAGACGAGATTCTGCTTGCAAAAGCAGTAGACGGTGTCTACGACAGCGATCCGAAAACAAACCCGGATGCAAAGAAATTTGACGAGATTTCCATTCAGGAAGTCATTGAAAAGGATCTGAAAGTGGTAGATATGACCGCATCCATCCTTTGCAAAGAAAACAAAATGCCGATGCTGGTATTTGGTTTAAATGAAGAGAACAGCATTGTAAATGCTGCAAACGGAAAAATTAACGGCACAAGAGTAACGGTATAATTAATAAAAATTCAGCAGTAAAACACTTGCTGTTTTACTGCGTAAGAAAATGATTCAGGTGTGAGCAGCTCTCCTTTTGCGAAGCAAAACTTTAAATGAGAGCTGCGAATGTCACAGTTCGCAGAACTGTGACCGTATAAGAGATAGCAGGAGGACAAATTTAATATGGCAAATCAGATCGACGAGAGAGTAAAACCGTTTGAGGTAAAAATGGGCAAATCCATTGCAAGCCTCGATTCCGAATTCGGAACCATCCGCGCAGGCCGTGCAAACCCGCACGTACTGGACCGCATTACTGTAGATTACTATGGAACACCGACTCCGCTGCAGCAGGTGGCAAACATCTCTGTTCCGGAAGCACGTATGATCCAGATCCAGCCGTGGGAAGCATCCCTGGTAAAAGAGATCGAAAAAGCGATCATGATGTCTGACCTTGGCATCAACCCGTCCGATGACGGAAGAGTCATCCGTCTGGTATTCCCGGAGCTTACCGAGGACCGTCGTAAAGAGCTGGTAAAAGAGGTAAAGAAAAAAGCAGAGGGCGCAAAGGTAGCCATCCGCAACATCCGCCGCGATGCCAATGATGCGTTCAAGAAACTTGCCAAAGAGGACGTTTCCGAGGACGAAATCAAAGAGCTCGAGGAGCAGACCCAGAAATTAACAGACAAATACATCAAAGAAGTAGATCAGATGGTGGACGTAAAATCCAAAGAAATTATGACCGTGTAATACAAAGAAAACGAGGGGCTGCCTGTCATTTGCAGGCAGCCTGTTATCGTTTACGGAGGAAAAAAGTATGGATAATGAATTAAAAGTGCCGAATCACATCGCCATCATCCTGGACGGAAACGGCAGATGGGCGAAAAAACGCAATATGCCGCGCGGCTACGGCCATATCGTCGGATGCGACAATCTGGAAAAAATGTGTGACGTGATCAAAGACATGGGTGTCAAATATCTGACCGTCTATGCGTTCTCAACCGAGAACTGGAAACGCTCCCGCGCCGAGGTGGAGGGCCTCTTAAAGCTGTTCCGCCAGTATCTGAAACGATGCATCAAAAAAGCACATAAAAATCAGATGCGCGTCAAAATCATCGGAGATCCGAGCGCATTCCCGCAGGATATTCAGGACAGCATTCATGAACTGGAGGAGTGCTCCAAAGATTACGATCACATGTACTTCCAGATCGCAATGAACTACGGTTCCCGCGATGAGATTCTGCGCGGCATGACCCGCATGATCGAGGATGTGAAAAACGGAACTCTCGCAGAGAATGCGTTTGATGAGAACGGAAAACTGACGGAGCAGTGTTTTGAGAGCTACCTCGACACCGCCGGAATCCCGGATCCAGATCTTCTGATCCGTACAAGCGGCGAGCAGCGCCTTTCCAACTACCTGATGTGGCAGCTTGCCTACACGGAATTTTACTTTACCGAGGTTCCGTGGCCGGATTTCCACGAAGAGGAATTGAGAAAAGCCATCGAACAATATAATAACAGAGACCGGCGTTACGGCGGCGTGAAGGAGGAATAAAAAAGATGTTTAAGACAAGACTGTTAAGCGGCATCGTGCTCGTCCTTGTGGCGCTGCTTACGATCTGCAGCGGCGGAACCGTGCTCTATATGACGGTTCTGTGCCTGTCGCTGATCGGTGCAGGAGAGCTGTTCCGCGTGATGAAGGTAAGAGAAGATAAATGGAATCTGTTGGAAATTACGGGCTATGCGGGCGTTGTGATTTTCTATCTGTCCCTGCTGCTTCATGACCCGATGTACCAGATGCTCGCGCTGATCCTGGATCTCGTGCTTCTGATGGCAGTATACGTATTTACTTATCCGAAATACAACGCCAATCAGGTGATGCCGGCGTTCTTTGCGATTGTCTATGTCGGCGTAATGCTTTCCTATGTATATCAGACCCGTATGCTGGACGGCGGAAAATTCCATGTATGGCTGATTTTCCTGTGCTCCTGGGGCTGCGATACGTGTGCATACTGTGTCGGCGTACTCTTTGGAAAACATAAAATGGCGCCGGTTTTAAGCCCGAAAAAATCCGTAGAAGGAGCTGTCGGCGGTGTCGTCGGAGCGATTCTGCTCGGCATCATCTATGCGGCTGCGACAAAGGGCGGCATGGTGGAATACGCCATCATCTGCGGTGTCGGCGCGCTGATCTCCATGGTCGGAGACCTTGCGGCATCCGCAATCAAACGAAATCAGGGCATCAAGGATTACGGAAAGCTGATTCCGGGCCACGGCGGTATTCTTGACCGCTTCGACAGCGTGATCTTTACCGCACCGATCATCTATTTCCTGTCGGTGCTTCTGATTCATTAAAAAAGCTTCCCCTACAGCATAAACGGGAAGCAGATGGGAGAAACTGGAATATGAAGAAAATAGCAATTCTTGGTTCAACCGGTTCGATCGGAACCCAGACCCTCGATGTCGTGCGTGCCAACGGCGATCTTGAGGTGGTCGGCATCAGCGCCGGAAGTAATATTACACTGCTCGAGCAGCAGATCCGGGAATTTCATCCGAAGTTTGCGGCAGTCGGCGATGAGGCGAAAGCGGCAGAACTCCGTGACAGAGTGAAGGATCTTCCTGTAAAAATCGGCAGCGGCATGGACGGCATGATCGAGCTTGCCACGATGCCGGAGAGCGAAATCCTTGTGACAGCGATCGTCGGCATGATCGGCATTCGCCCGACGGTTGCGGCGATGAAGGCAGGAAAAGACATTGCATTGGCAAACAAAGAGACACTGGTAACGGCGGGACACATTATTATGCCGCTGGCAGAGGAATGCGGTGTGCAGATCCTTCCGGTGGACAGTGAGCACTCGGCGATTTTCCAGTGCCTGCACGGGGAAAACAGAAAAGAAATTGAAAAACTTCTGATTACTGCATCCGGCGGTCCGTTCCGCGGAAAAACAAGAGCGGAGCTCGAAAACGTAACGGTAGAGCAGGCGCTCCGTCATCCGAACTGGTCGATGGGGCACAAGATCACGATTGATTCCGCGACACTCGTTAACAAAGGACTGGAAGTCATGGAAGCAAAATGGCTGTTCGGTGTTGATCTCGACCACATCCAGGTTGTGGTACAGCCAAAGAGCATTATCCATTCCATGGTAGAATTTAAAGACGGCGCTGTCATGGCACAGCTTGGCACACCGGATATGAAACTGCCGATCCAGTACGCACTGTATTACCCGGAGCGCCGCTTCCTTGCAGGCGACCGCCTCGACTTTGCGGCGCTGACACAGATCACGTTTGAAGAACCGAATATGGATACCTTCCTCGGCCTTCCGATGGCAATGCAGGCGTCCCGGACGGGCGGCTCCATGCCGACGGTCTTCAATGCGGCAAATGAACGCGCCGTTGCACTGTTCCTCGCGAAGAAGATCCGTTTCCTCGAGATTTACGACGTGATCGCCGGTGCAATGGAAGCACACAAAACGATTGCCGATCCGACGCTGGAGCAGATTCTCGCGGCGGAGCAGGAGACGTATGAATGGATTGCGAACAGATATAAGATGGGAGAATAAGACAGCATGATTGTAAAAATCCTGATAGCCGTACTCATTTTCGGAATCACCGTCATTATCCATGAGCTGGGGCATTTTCTTTTGGCGAAAGCGAATGGTATTACCGTGACGGAATTTTCGATCGGCTTTGGCCCGACGGTGGTAAAGACAGAAAAAGGAGGAACGGTCTATTCCTTAAAACTTCTGCCTTTCGGCGGTGCGTGCCAGATGCTCGGCGAGGACGGTGAAGAGGAGGGGGAAGGAACCTTTAACAGCAAATCCGTGTGGGCAAGAATTTCCGTCGTTGCGGCGGGACCGGTGTTCAACATGATTCTGGCATTTTTCTGCGCAATCTTTGTGATCAGTTACGCGGGAAGTTCCCCGGCGCGCGTCACAGAAGTGGCAGACGGTTCGCCGGAGGCAGAGGCAGGCCTGGAAGCGGGAGATATCATCACTTCCTATGAAGGAAGACATATTTCCATCGGAAAAGAGCTGAACTCTGTGATGACGGTACGGGGTGTGCCGACGGATGAGATTACGCTGGAGGTTAAAAAGGCCGACGGGGAAAAGAAAACGATCACATATGAACCGACGGTGACAACGCGGTATATGATGGGCTTTAACTACGATGACTGTGACCGCGGCATGGAATTCACGTATGTGCAGCAGAATATGCCGCTTGCCGCTGCGGGTGTTGTCGCGGGCGACCTGCTCGTATCGATCAACGGAGCGCCGATCACCTGTGTGGCAGATTTTACTGCTTACCAGACAGAGCATCCTTTCGATGGAAGCGCTGTGACGCTGGAGTATGAGCACAGCGGAAAGACGAAAGAGATTACGGTGACACCGGTTGAAAATACGTATGCGAATGTACAGTTTTCGTATCAGCTCCGGGAGAAACAGTCCCCGATCGGCGTGCTGAAATACAGCGTGCTGGAGATCAAATACTGGGTGCGCACCGTCATTGACAGCGTCAGTATGCTGATCACCGGACAGTATTCTGTGAACGATCTTTCCGGCCCGGTCGGCGTGGTGGATGCGATCGGAACCGCCTATGATGATGTAAAATCGCAGGGCGTTTTGGTTACGGTGATGACGATGCTGAACATGGTGATTCTGCTGTCATCGAACCTTGGCGTCATGAACCTGCTGCCGCTCCCGGCACTCGACGGCGGACGGCTTGTTTTTCTGATCATAGAAGCCATCCGCAGAAAACCAATCCGGCGAGACCTGGAGGGTATGGTTCACTTCGCGGGCCTGGTGCTTCTGATGGCGTTGATGGTCTACGTCATGATCCACGACGTCCAGCGGATCCTGTAAATCGAAAAATGAAAAGCAACAAAGCCTCATATTCTGCATACCATAAAAGGAGTGCAGGATATGGGGCTTTTTTATGAAAAATTTGCGTATGCAGCAGGAAATGACTGACCGCGGGCGGCTGGAAATCCGGGTAAATACAAGAATCCAGGCGCGGCCTGTTTCCGGGGCGCGGGTGACGGTTTCGTATACGGGAGATCCGCAGAATGTGATCGAGGAGCTGATTACCGACGGGGACGGCAGAACGGAGACGCTGGATCTGGCGACGCCGCCGCTCGAGTACAGTCTGGAACCGAATGTGAATCAGCCGTATTCCGAATATACGGTGAAAGTGGAGGCGGAAGGGTATGAACCGGTTGAAGTGACGGGCTCCGAGCTTCTTTCAGGAGAACAGTCCGTCCAGCAGGTGGACCTCAAACTGGCAGAGGGCGCAGCGTTTGCGGATGTGACGATCCCGGACCATACGTTGTTCGGCGAATATCCGGCGAAAATTCCGGAAAGTGAGATCAAGCCGACGAGGGAGAGCGGTGAGATTGTGCTGTCCCGTGTCGTGATCCCGGAGTATATCATCGTCCACGACGGAGCGCCGACCGACAGCACGGCACGCGACTATTATGTGCGGTACCGCGACTACATCAAAAACGTGGCGTGCTCGGAAATCTATGCAACATGGCCGGATGCGGCGATCCGGGCGAATATCCTCGCAATCATGTCATTTACGCTGAACCGTGTCTATACAGAATGGTACCGCAACAAGGGATACGATTTTACGATCACTTCGTCGACGGCCTACGATCACAAATGGATTTACGGCAGGAATATTTTCGACAGCATTTCCCTTGTGGTCGATGAGATTTTTGCTGATTACCTGTCGCGCCCGAATGTGAAACAGCCGATTCTGACGCAGTACTGTGACGGAAACCGTGTGAGCTGCCCGAACTGGATGAGCCAGTGGGGGTCCAAAAACCTGGCGGACCAAGGGTATTCAACGATTCAGATTCTCCGCAATTATTATGGAGACAATATGTATATCAACACGGCGGAGGAGATTTCCGGCATCCCGTCCTCCTGGCCGGGGTATGACCTCACCATCGGCTCGTCCGGGAACAAGGTACTGCAGATACAGGAGCAGCTGAACGTGATTGCGGAGGTGTATTCATCGATTCCGACGGTCTATGAAAATGGCTATTTCGATGAAGAGACGCAGGACGCCGTCGAAGCGTTCCAGCGGCTGTTCGGCCTGCCGGTTTCCGGCATTGTGGATTATCCGACGTGGTACAAAATTCAGTCGATTTATGTGGCTGTGACGAGGATTGCGGAGCTGCAGTAGGTATACAAAAGTCTTTATAAGGGGCGTGTTTTCTGCGAAAAAACGCGGAAAATGCGCCTTTTCTGCGGCTTTTGAAACGGATCAGAAAAATTTTAAAACTGTCAAGAAAAAATACTTGACACCCAGCATCATTTCGTGTATGATAACCAAGGTGATCGCAATGGAAAAAATATTGGAACAGACATTACTGTATGATTTTTACGGCGAACTTCTGACTGAACATCAGCGTCAGGTATATGAGGACGTGGTGCTCAACGATTTTTCCCTGAGCGAGGTTGCGGCAGCGCGGGGCATTTCCCGCCAGGGAGTCCACGATCTGGTCAGACGCTGCAACAAGACACTGGAAGAGTATGAAGAAAAGCTTCATCTGGTACAACGCTTTGTGCAGATCCGGGAGAATGTAAACGAGATCCGAAAGCTGACAGATCCTTCTGGTGATACCCCGAAAGAAGATGTGATGCAGCGGATTGCAGCAATTGCATCGGATATATTAGAGGAGCTTTGAGCATGGCATTTGAAAGTTTAACCGAGAAACTCCAGAATGTTTTCAAAAATCTCAGAAGCAAGGGCCGCCTGACCGAGGCGGATGTAAAGACTGCGCTGAAGGAAGTAAAAATGGCACTTCTCGAGGCGGATGTCAGCTTCAAAGTAGTAAAACAGTTTATCAAATCCGTACAGGAGCAGGCAGTCGGACAGGACGTCATGAACGGACTGAATCCGGGTCAGATGGTCATTAAAATCGTAAATGACGAGCTGGTTAAGCTGATGGGTTCCGAGACAACGGAAATCGCACTGCGCCCGGCGAGTGAAGTTACCATTATTATGATGGCAGGTCTTCAGGGAGCCGGTAAAACAACCACAACCGCAAAGATTGCAGGAAAGTTAAAAGCCAAGGGAAGAAAACCTCTCCTTGCAGCCTGCGACGTATACCGCCCGGCAGCGATCAAACAGCTGCAGGTCAACGGAGAAAAGCAGGGCGTGGAAGTGTTCGCTATGGGAGATAAAAACCGTCCGGTGGATATCGCAAAGGCAGCGCTGGTGCATGCAAAGACAAACGGCTTTAACGTATTGATTCTGGATACCGCAGGCCGTCTGCACATCGATGAAGAGATGATGCAGGAGTTACAGGATATCAAAGCGGCTGTTCCTGTGGATCAGACCCTTTTGGTAGTAGACGCTATGACCGGACAGGACGCAGTCAATGTGTCCGAGATGTTCAACAACAAGGTTGGCATTGACGGTGTAGTACTTACAAAATTAGATGGTGACACCAGAGGCGGTGCGGCACTTTCGATCCGCGCAGTTTCCGGAAACCGATTCTCTATGTCGGCATGGGAGAAAAGCTCTCGGATCTGGAGCAGTTTTATCCGGACCGTATGGCATCCCGTATCCTCGGCATGGGCGATGTCATGAGCCTGATTGAAAAAGCGCAGGCGAACATCGACGAAGAGAAAGCAAAAGCCATGGAGCAGAAGATGAAGAAGGCACAGTTCGACTTCAATGATTATCTGGATTCCATGGAGCAGATGCGCAATATGGGCGGCATCTCCAGCATCCTGAATATGCTTCCGGGCGTCGGCGCGAAGATGAAAGGCCAGGACCTCGAGAGCATGGTGGATGAAAAAGATATGGCGAGAAAGGAAGCCATCGTGCTTTCCATGACGCCGAAAGAAAGAGAAAATCCGGATCTGATCAACCCGTCCAGAAAGCAGAGAATTGCAAAGGGCGCCGGGGTTGATATTGCGGAGGTAAACCGTTTCATCAAACAGTTTGAACAGTCAAGAAAAATGATGAAACAGATGACCGGAATGGTCGGTAAGGGTGGTAAAAGAGGAGGATTCAAACTTCCCTTTTAGCATAAAAGAAAAAATATAAATAAATACATGAATTTACAATGGAGGTAAAGAAAAATGGCAGTAAAAATGAGATTAAGAAGAATGGGACAGAAGAAAGCTCCTTTTTATAGAATCGTTGTAGCAGATTCCAGATCCCCAAGAGACGGACGTTTCATCGAGGAGATCGGAACTTACGATCCGAACCGCGAGCCGAGCGCAATCAGCTTCAACGAGGAGGCTGCTAAAAAATGGCTGGCTAACGGCGCACAGCCGACCGAAATCGTTGCCAAACTCTTAAAACAGGCTGGTATCGAGAAATAATTCATACGGGGGTATCTTGTAATGAAAGAACTTATCGAAGTAATTGCAAAATCTCTGGTTGATCATCCATCTGAGGTAGTTGTGACAGAAACCGTCAGCGGTGATGACCTTCTGCTGGAACTCAAAGTAGATCCGTCAGATATGGGAAAAGTCATCGGACGTCAGGGACGCATTGCGAAAGCAATCCGTACGGTTGTAAAAGCAGCTTCCTCAAAGAGCGACAGAAAAGTTGTCGTAGAAATTTTACAGTAAGTAAAAGATAGGAAAAGGAACCGACAGTTGTTGCCGGTTCCTTTCTTTACGCGGGCAACGAGACAAAGTCCGTGCTTGCACGGGACCTTGGCGACTGCCGCGATAACTTGAGAAACTCGCAAAGCGTGTTTCTCAAGTCGCAATACACAGTAGAACTGGTTGGAAAGGGTTTTTGAATGGAAGAATATTTGCAGATTGGCGTAATTACCACAACCCACGGCGTACGCGGTGAGGTAAAGGTATACCCGACGACAGATCCGGAGCGTTTTCTTTCTCTGGACCGCGTTTTTCTCGATACAGGAAAAGAAAAAAAAGAACTCCATGTAACTGGCGTGCGTTTTTTCAAACAGCTTGCCATTGTAAAATTCAAAGGAATTGACAACATCAACGATATCGAACGGTATAAAGGCTGCAGCCTCTATGTGACGAGAGAGGATGCCATTCCGCTGGAAGAGGACGAATACTATATCGCAGACCTGCAGGGAATGCAGATGTACACCGAGGACGGCGAACTGTTCGGCACGCTCCGCGATGTGATGGAGACCGGTGCGAACGACGTCTATATTGTAGATTCGAAAGAGCACGGAGAGGTTCTGATTCCGGCGATCCATGACTGCATTCTGGATGTGGACCTGGATGAGCAGAAGATGACGATTCACCTTCTTCCGGGCCTGATTGACTGATAAAGAGAGTAAAGAACGATGAAATATCATATTCTGACGCTGTTTCCCGAGATGATCGAGCAGGGGCTGCACACCAGCATCCTCGGAAGAGCCATCAACAACGGCTATATTTCCCTCGAGACGACGAATATCCGGGATTTTTCAGCAAATAAATTCAACCGCGTGGACGATTACCCGTACGGCGGCGGTGCGGGCATGGTCATGGAGGCGGAGCCGGTGTTCCGCGCCTACCAGTCGGTAGCCGAAAAGATCGGGAAAAAGCCGCGCACGGTCTATCTGACACCGCAGGGAAAAGTACTGAACCAGACGATGGTGGAAGAGCTGGCGCTTGAGGACGATCTTGTGCTGCTCTGCGGCCACTATGAGGGCATCGATGACCGCGTACTGCAGGAAGTGGTAACGGACTATATCTCGATCGGGGATTATGTTTTAACAGGCGGAGAACTCGGTGCAATGGTGCTGGTGGATGCGGTATCGCGGTTTGTGCCGGGTGTCTTAAGCAACGAGGAATCTTCGCAGTTTGAGTCACTGCAGGACAACTTGCTTGAGTATCCGCATTACACAAGACCGGAGACATGGCACGAGAAAAAAGTTCCGGAGGTGCTTCTTTCCGGTGACCACAAAAAGATCGAAGCATGGCGCCATGAGGCCTCTCTGGTGCGGACAGCCGAGCGGCGGCCGGACCTTCTGGAAAATGCATTCCAGATTTCCTACGCATGCAATGAAAAAGAGGAATCGTCTGCCTGGGCGCACGATCTTTTGGCAGGCATGACACGCTATGGTGTAAGCCTTGATCTCGGACGAAAGAAGATCCGGAAACAGAAAAATCTGTTTGATGACCATGATCTGCTGATTCTGCAGCTTCCGGGAACGCTTGAGGAGGGTATGAAAGCAAAGAGCGAGTATATCCGCAGCTTTGCCGGAAAAGAAACACCGCTGGTGTTTTTGTGCCCGGACGGATTCTCGGAAGAGGAAGAAAAACTCGAAGAGCAGCTGGAAAAAAACGGTTTCCGTCTGGTCGCACGGCTTACCGGCATACCGTCCGCGGACGGCCTGCAGCGGTTTTCTTTCGCGCTTCGCAGTCTGCTGTACAGCGGCGAATGGAAAGTGAAAAAAATACTTGCATCTGCGGATGCATTATAGTATAATGTATTTTGTTGTGAGTAAAGAGATGGTCCGCTGTTGCAAAAAGGCATTAAGAACATCCAGGGTAAAAAAAGGAGATAAAGAAATGAACGACATTATTAAGAAAATCGAAGATGCACAGTTAAAAGCAGAAGCACCGGAGTTCCGCGTTGGTGATACCGTTAAAGTTTACGGTAAAATCAAAGAGGGTAACCGCGAGCGTATCCAGGTATTCGAAGGCGTTGTCCTGAAAAGACAGGGCGGCGGAAGCAAAGAGACCTTCACTGTTCGTAAGAGCTCTAACGGCGTAGGCGTTGAGAAAACATGGCCGGTACACTCTCCGAACGTTGAGAAAGTAGAAGTTATCAGACGTGGTAAAGTAAGACGTGCGAAACTGAACTACTTAAGAGACCGTGTTGGTAAAGCAGCGAAAGTGAAAGAGCTGGTAAAATAATAAGTCGTTAAAAGGATGGCCGGAGGAACATGAGCAATTGTGTTTCTCCGGTTTTGTCTTACGGAGAATTACACTATGGGTATGAATACCAGATATGTAAAAGAATATTTCTACAAGAAAAAGATCCGTTCCATGCTTGTATGGAATCTGGAAATCATCGCAGCGATTCTTCTTGCGGCGGCATTTTCCTGGTTTTTCTGCAGAAGTGTCGTGGTGCAGGAGGGCTCGATGGAGCCGACTCTCGTGCCGGGGGAGCGTGTGCTGATGGACTCCGCCTGGTACCGCTTAAGTTCTCCGAAACGCGGGGATATCATCGCGTTCCGGACGAGTGAGGACAAGAAGGCGAGCATCCACATCAAGCGTGTGATTGCGCTGCCGGGCGAGACGGTACAGATCAAAGACGGACAGATCCTCATCAACGGGGAAGTCTATAATGAAAAAGATGAATTTCCGGCCATCACAAACGCGGGACTTGCCTCCGAGCCGATCACGGTCGGGAAGGGACAGTACTTTGTGCTCGGCGACAACCGGAACAACAGCGAGGACAGCCGCCACAACGGCATGGGACTCGTGGATTCGGACCGCATTGTCGGAAAGCTCTGGTTTACGATTTCGCCGTGGAAGAAAATCGGTTTCGTGTAAACGCAGCATAGAAGGAGAAGAAACATGAATTATCAGTGGTACCCGGGTCATATGACGAAGGCCCGCAGACAGATGCAGGAAGACTTAAAGCTCATCGACCTGATGATTGAGCTGGTCGATGCGAGAGTTCCTGCAGCGAGCCGCAACCCGGATATAGATGAACTTGGAAAGAACAAAGCACGGCTGATCCTGCTGAACAAATCGGACCTTGCCGATGAGCGCGGAAACGATGCCTGGATGGAATATTTCAAAGGAAAGGGATATTCTGTTGTGAAGGTCAATTCCCGTTCCGGAGCCGGCATGAAAGCGATCAACAGCGCCGTACAGGAGGCCTGCAAAGAGAAAATCGAGCGCGACCGCAAACGCGGCATCCTGAACCGTCCGGTCCGCGCGATGGTTGTCGGTATTCCAAACGTCGGAAAATCGACATTTATCAATGCGTATGCGGGCAGAGCCTGTGCGAAAACCGGAAACAAACCGGGCGTCACGAAGGGAAAACAATGGATCCGTCTGAGCAAACAGCTGGAGCTTCTGGACACACCTGGTATCCTGTGGCCGAAGTTTGAGGACCAGCAGGTGGGACTGCATCTTGCGATGATCGGTTCCATCAACGATGAGATCCTGAACGTGGAGGAGCTGGCGCTGTCCGTCATCGATTATCTGACGGCAGAATACCCGGGAACGCTGGAGAAACGCTTTGGCTTTGAAGGCATGACGGATCGTGTGGAAATCCTGGGTGAGATTGCGCGTGTGCGCGGCTGCCTGAAAAAGGGAAATGAGCTCGATTACGAAAAAGCAGCACGGCTTCTGATGGATGATTTCCGGAGCGGAAAGCTCGGCAGAATCACGCTGGAAAAACCGGAATAAATGGATTTATCAAAAAAAAATGCGGAGAACAACGATGACAGAGAAAAAACAATCGATATCCGCCATACGGGAAATTTTTGCGGCAGCTCGGAGACGGAGCTGCCCGCCCTTTATCTGGAATACGAAGAGGATTCCCGTGCCGGCGTACAAAATCTGATTCAAAAATACCAGAAACAGGAAGAGGCCTTGAATAAAGAGCGCGAGCGCACGGAACAGATGAAGATCTACGAGCACAAATATGAGGATCTTGGCTGGATCTGCGGCATCGACGAGGTCGGAAGAGGCCCTCTGGCGGGCCCTGTGGTCGCAGGTGCGGTCATTCTGCCGCGTGACAGTAAAATCCTGTATCTGAACGATTCCAAGCAGCTGACGGCCAAAAAACGCGACGAGCTGTACGATGTGATCATGCGCGAAGCAGTGGCCGTCGGCATCGGCTATGCCTCCCCGGCGCGGATCGACGAGATCAATATTTTACAGGCAACGTACGAGGCGATGCGGGAGGCGATCAGCAAGCTTTCCGTGAAGCCGGATGTACTCTTAAACGATGCGGTGAAAATCCCGCAGGTGGACATCCGCCAGGTGCCGATCATCAAGGGAGATGCCAAGAGTGTTTCGATTGCGGCGGCAAGTATTGTTGCGAAGGTGACAAGGGACCGCCTGATGGAAGAGTACGACAAGGTGCTTCCGGGCTACGGTTTTGCATCGAACAAGGGCTACGGTTCGGCAGAGCATATCGCTGCTTTAAAAGAAATCGGCCCGTCACCGATCCACCGGCAGTCGTTTATCGGCCATTTCGTGTAAAGGCACCGCATCAAAAAAGGAGAGGGTATCGCATTTGAACCAGCGGGAAGTAGGAACGAGACAGGAGAGCCGTGCGGCAGAATATCTGGAAAGTCTGGGATATCACATCCTGGTGCGGAATTTCCGGTGCCGCTTCGGTGAGATCGACCTGATCGCAAAACAGGACGACACATACATTTTTATCGAAGTAAAATACCGCACCGGCCGGACAGCCGGAGACCCGACAAGCGCCGTGGATGGAAAGAAACAGAAGAAAATTTCAAAAACAGCAGATTACTACCGCATGCTCCACCAGATCCCGATGGATGTGCCCTGCCGTTTCGACGTCGTGGCAGAGACACCGGAGGAGATCCGCGTCTATGCGAACGCGTTTTATTATCAGGGGAGCGGCTGGTAGGAAGGGAGTTTTTATGATACCAATTCAATGGAAACAAAACGATAAAAAAACGATGCATGTCAACGAGGCGGAAAACGGCGTGGTCTATCTGACCTGGCCGGCGATTGAGAAAATTGAGGGCATCCGCCATGCATTTTCCACACGGATCGGCGGGGTGAGTAAGGAACATCTTTCCAGCATGAATCTCAGCTTTTCGCGCGGCGACGATCCGGCGAATGTGCGGGAGAATTACAGAAGATTCTGTGAGGCGGCGGGGTTTGAAGTGGAAAACATTGTTACCTCCGATCAGGCACACACGACGAAGGTCCGTTATGTGACGAAAGCAGACTGCGGCAGCGGCGTGACAAGAGACCGCGATTTTCATGATATTGACGGTATGATCACTGACGAGCCGGGCGTCGTACTTGCGACATTCTATGCGGACTGCGTGCCGCTCTACTTTGTCGACCCGGTGCACCGTGCAATTGGACTTTCACATTCCGGCTGGCGTGGAACGGTCCACAAGATGGGACAGGCAACGCTCGATGCGATGCACGAACGGTTTGGAACAGAAGCAAAAGATGTGATCGCAGCCGTCGGCCCGTCGATCTGCCAGGACTGCTACGAGGTGAGCGGTGACGTGATCGAAGAGTTCCGGGCAGCATTCCCGGAAACACTGCATGAGAAACTGTTCTACGGAAAACCAGATGGAAAATACCAGTTAAATCTCTGGGAGGCGAATCATCAGATCCTTCTTGCAGCAGGAGTGCCGGAGAAGCAGATTCATCTGCCGAACCTCTGCACCTGCTGCAACCCGGATTTCCTGTATTCCCACCGTGCATCGAAGGGAAAAAGAGGAAACCTCGCGGCATTCCTTTCCCTGGTCTGAAAACAGGATCGAAAACAGAATAGAAAGCATCAAAAAACGGACCTGGAAAAAACAGATCCGTTTTTTTGCTGTATGCATCCGGCGGACACAAAATCGATTATCTGTGTTTTGCCAGCAGCTTATTGATTTTCTCTGTCGTAGACTGTACTTTTGCAACGGATACGTCGTGGTTAAGCGTATCGATAATGCTTGCCATATATTTGCTCATCTCAGCCGGCTCATACCAAGGACGGGAAACGAGTTCCGGTGTACGGTAGGTCAGGTCGGTGGTGATGACTTTGCTGATATAGCCTTTCTCATAGTAAGCATCGAATTTCTCCAGACCATCGGTGAAGAGGCCGAAGGTGGTGCAGACAAAGACGTGGTCAGCGCCGCGCTCTTTGACCTGTTTTGCAACGTCAAGCATACTCTCACCGGAGGAGATCATATCGTCGATGATGACAACATCTTTTCCTGCTACGGAATCGCCGAGGAACTCATGTGCACGATCGGGTTTTTTCCGTTTACGATGGTGGAGTAATCTCTTCTCTTATAGAACATACCCATATCGACGCCGAGCACGTTGGAGAAGTATACGGCACGCGCCATCGCTCCCTCGTCCGGGCTGATGATCATCAGATGATCGTTGTCGATCGTCAGATCCGGAACGGAACGAAGAAGGGCTTTTAAAAACTGGTAGGTTGGCATGAAGTTGTCAAAGCCGCCGAGCGGAATTGCGTTCATGACACGAGGATCGTGTGCGTCGAAGGTGATAAAGTTGGAAACACCCATGTTCATCAGCTCCTGCAGAGCAAGTGCGCAGTCGAGAGACTCACGTTTGGTGCGCTTATGCTGTCTTCCTTCATAAATGAAAGGCATGATTACGTTGATCCGGTGTGCTTTTCCCGTTGCAGCAGCGATGATACGTTTCAGATCCTGATAATGGTCATCCGGTGACATGTGGTTCTCGTAGCCGCAGACCTTGTAGGTGATGCTGTAGTTGCAGACATCAACCAGGATGTAAAGATCGGCACCGCGGACGGATTCGTTGATCTTTCCTTTTGCTTCGCCGGAACCGAAACGCGGGCACTCGCAGTCAATCAGAAAAGAATCCTCGGAATATCCGGAAAAGGAAACCCCGTTGCGGCGCTCGGCGAGCTCTTTACGGAACTGAACCAGATACGAATCGACTTTTTTTGCCATTTCCATACTGCCCGGCAGAGCTGCGAGCTTTAACGGGGCGACCGGAATGGAATTTTCAAGTAAATCTAAATTAGCCATACAAACCTCCAGTAATCGACATATTTTACAAAGCTTTTTCTTCCTATTTATATCATCGAAACAAAGGGCGCGTCAAGCAAAAAACGAAAGAATCCTTGCTTTTTGTGCAGGTTGTTGTTATTATAATGAATGAATGTCCGCTGGCTATGCAGAGTTCTGCTGCCTTTCGGACAGAAAATGAAGGAAAAGGAAAGGCCATAACGTAATATCTGTGAAAAACAAAACGAAACACATCATAAAGAAAATAGAACCGGGCAGTATTGCCGAAGAGCTTGAACTGGAACCGGGAGACGAACTGCTTCGTGTCAACGGGGAAGAAATCGAGGACGTTTTTGATTACCATTCCAGACCAACGACTCCTATCTGGAACTCACGATCCGGAAGAAAAACGGGGAAGAATGGGATCTGGAGATTGAAAAAGAGTACGACGAGGAAATCGGCATCACATTCGAGAACGAGTTCATGGATCAGTACCGTTCCTGCAGCAACAACTGCATTTTCTGCTTCATCGATCAGATGCCGCCGGGAATGCGTCCCACCTTGTATTTTAAGGATGACGATTCGCGTCTGTCCTTCCTGCAGGGAAACTATATTACACTGACCAACATGAGCGACCACGATATCGACCGGATTATCCGCTACCATCTGGCACCGATCAATATTTCGTTCCAGACAACGAACCCGGAGCTCCGCTGCAAAATGCTGCACAACCGTTTTGCGGGCAATATCTTTCCGAAGGTCCAGCGCCTTTACGAGGCGGGAATCGAGATGAATGGACAGATTGTGCTCTGCAAGGGATACAACGACGGCGCAGAGCTGGAGCGCAGTATTTCGGATCTGTCAAAATATCTGCCGCATCTGAAAAGTGTTTCGGTTGTCCCGGTCGGACTTTCGAAGTACCGCGACGGACTGGCGCCTCTGGAACCGTTTACCAGGGAGGATGCAAAAGAAGTTCTTGCCACGATTCACAAATGGCAGAAAAAGCTGTATGAACAGTGGGGACTTCACTTTATCCATGCTGGTGATGAATGGTATCTGCTGGCGGGAGAGCCGATCCCGGAGGAGGAAAATTACGATGGCTATATCCAGCTGGAAAACGGAGTGGGAATGCTCCGGCTTCTGGAGGACGAGGTTGCGGAAGAACTTTCGAAACGAGAAGGGGATGACCGTCACCGCCATGTAACGATTGCGACCGGAAAAGCTGCGGCGCCGTCGTTGGAAAAACACATGCAGAAAATTCGTGAAAAATATCCGAATGTACAGGCGGAGGTTGTCACGATTATCAACTATTTCTTTGGAGAATCCATTACCGTATCCGGTCTGATTACCGGAAAGGATCTGATGGAGCAGTTAGAGGGAAGAGATCTTGGCGACTGCCTGCTGCTTCCGTGCAACATGCTCCGTTCGGGAAAAAACGTCTTTCTCGACGATGTGACGGTGGAAGAGGTGGAAGAGCGCCTGAAAACACCGGTACAGATTATCGATGAGCCGGGCAGCGACCTGGTGAAAGCCGTTGTGGAGGAAAACCAGGAGACGATACACAGAAGGAGAACAATGTATGAGCAAGCCGATTGTAGCAATTGTGGGCCGGCCGAACGTGGGTAAATCCACCCTGTTTAATGTATTAGCCGGAGACAATATTTCGATTGTAAAAGACACACCGGGTGTAACCCGTGACCGTATTTATGCCGACGTGGAGTGGCTGAACCACAAATTTACGCTGGTAGACACCGGCGGTATTGAGCCGGAATCCAAAGATATCATTCTCTCCCAGATGAGAGACCAGGCGCAGATCGCCATTGATACCGCAAATGTCATCATCTTCATCACTGACGTCCGTCAGGGCCTTGTAGATGCCGATGCAAAAGTAGCTGATATGCTCAGAAGAAGCCGCAAGCCGGTTGTGCTGGTGGTCAACAAAGTCGACAACTTCGACCGTCAGATGATGGATGTTTATGAATTCTATAACCTCGGCATCGGAGAGCCGCACGCCATTTCCGCATCCGGAAAGCTCGGCATCGGCGATATGCTCGATGAGGTGACAGGATACTTTGATCCGGAGATGGAAAACGAGGAGGAGAGCGAGATTCCGCGCATCGCCATTGTTGGAAAACCGAACGTCGGAAAATCCTCCCTGGTCAACAAACTGCTGGGCTCGAACCGTGTCATCGTATCCGACATCGCCGGAACGACGCGCGATGCGATCGATACCACGATCATGCACAATGGAAATGAATATATTTTCATCGATACCGCAGGCCTTCGAAAGAAAAACAAGATCAAAGAGGAGCTGGAGCGGTACAGCATCATCCGTACCGTATCTGCCGTAGAGCGCGCAGATGTCGTTGTTCTTCTGATCGATGCAACCGAGGGCGTCACCGAGCAGGATGCCAAAATTGCCGGTATCGCCCATGAGCGTGGAAAAGGTATGATCATTGCGGTAAATAAATGGGATGCCTTGGAAAAAGATGACAAGACGATCTACCGCTTTACCGAAAAAGTAAGAAATACATTGGCTTACATGCCGTACGCAGAGCTTTTGTTCATCTCTGCGAAGACAGGACAGCGTCTTCCGAAGCTGTTCGAGACGATCGACATGGTTCTGCAGTACCAGAACCTGCGCGTACAGACCGGTGTCCTGAACGAGATTCTGACCGAGGCAATGGCAATGCAGCAGCCGCCGTCAGACCGTGGAAAACGACTGAAAATCTACTACATGACACAGGTTTCGGTCAAACCGCCGACATTTGTTATTTTCGTCAACGACAAAGAACTGATGCATTTCTCCTATGTTCGATATCTGGAGAATAAAATCAGAGAGTCGTTCGGCTTCCGCGGCACACCGCTGAAATTCATCATCAGAGAACGAAAAGAGAAGGAGCAGTAAAGAGTTATGGTACGGATCATATGCCTTTTGATCGGATACGCATTTGGCCTTTTTCAGACCTCATATATTTATGGAAGGACGAAGGGAATTGATATCCGGGAACACGGCAGCGGAAACGCAGGAACGACCAACGCGCTCCGGACTTTAGGGAAAAAAGCAGGCGCCATCACGCTTGCCGGCGACTGCATCAAATGCATTCTGGCGGTCCTGACGGTACGCCTGATCTTCGGTGCATCGCACCCGGAAATGCTGAAACTGCTGACGGTGTATGCTGCGGCTGGAACGATTCTCGGCCACAACTTCCCGTTTTACTTAGGCTTCCGCGGCGGAAAAGGAATCGCTGCGACCGCGGGTCTGATTATCTCGTTTGACTGGAGAATCACGCTGGTCTGTGCAGCGCTGTTTTTCCTGAATCTTGCAGTAACACACTATGTTTCCCTCGGTTCCATGATGGTTTACGTTGTCTTTTTTGCGATGGCCGTTATCATGGGACAGGCGGGCTGCTTTGCGCTGGAACCGCCGTATCTCTATGAGATGTACGTGGTGATCGCACTTCTTGCCGTGCTTGCCTTCTGGGAGCACCGTGCAAACATCAAGCGCCTCATCGCGGGAACAGAGCGGAAAACGTATTTATCCAAAAAGTCGGAGAAATAAAATATGGCAAAGATTAGTATCATCGGAGCAGGAAGCTGGGGAACCGCCCTCGGCCTCCTGCTCTGCAACAACGGGCATGACGTGACGATCTGCTCGGAAAATGAAAAGGAAATTGAGAGCTTAAAGGAACACAGAGAGCATCTGACGAAGCTTCCGGGCGTAAAACTGCCGGATGAAATGAAGTTCACCTGCGATGTGCGCGGCTCCCTTTCCGGACAGGACATCCTTGTGATGGCAAAAGCATCCCCGTACGTGCGAACCACATGTAAAAAGTATGCGGCGGATATTCCGGACGGCCAGCTCATCGTCAATGTGGCAAAAGGCGTGGAAGCCGATACCCTGATGACGATGTCTCAGATCATCGAGGAGGAAGTGCCGGGAGCGAATGTCGTTGTTCTCTCTGGACCGAGCCACGCAGAGGAAGTCGGCCGCGGCCTGCCGACCACGATCGTTGTCGGCGCGCATGACCGCGAGAGCGCACTGTATGTGCAGAATGTGTTCATGAGTCCGGTCTTCCGCGTTTACACAAGCCCGGACATCACGGGAATTGAACTTGGCGGAGCTCTGAAAAATGTCATCGCACTGGCAGCCGGAACGGCGGATGGTCTTGGCTACGGCGACAATACGAAAGCGGCTCTGATTACCCGCGGGATCGCGGAAATTGCACGGCTCGGCACGGCGATGGGTGCCCATGCGGAAACCTTCTACGGTCTTTCCGGTATCGGCGACCTGATTGTAACGTGTGCTTCCGTTCACAGCCGGAACCGGAAAGCCGGATACCTGATCGGCCAGGGCAGAACGATGCAGCAGGCGATGGATGAGGTTCAGATGATCGTCGAGGGCGTCTATTCCGCAAAAGCGGGTCTTACCCTGTCGAAAAAATTCGGAATCGAAACGCCGATCATTCAGGCCGTCAATCAGGTTCTGTTTGAAAACAAAAACCCGAAACAGGCTGTGGATGAACTGATGCAGCGTATGAAAAAAGACGAACTCGCCCCGGATCTCTGGGAGCGGTAAAAATAAGAAACCTGTCACTTCTGTGAAATGATACAGAGACGGCAGGTTCTTTTTTGTGCAGACCGAAATTTTTCAGCAAAAATACGGGAAAAAGATGACAATACTTTCGAAATCAAGTATAGTAATAGAAAGCGGAATAATTTTAACTGAAAAGATGCGGAGGAAAATACAGCAGGAGGAAGAAAGAATGAGAGGAGTAGAAACAAGAATTCAGGAAATCCGCCATGCCATTTTTACGGAAGTTGCAAAAATGGCGTATGACGTGGACTCTCCGGTGGAAAAGACGATCGAGGAAATTCCTTACCGTGTAATTCCCGGTGAGGTCGGAAATTTTAGAAATGATGTGTTTCTGGAGCGGGCGATTGTAGGAGAGCGGCTTCGCCTTGCAATGGGACTTCCGTGCAGAAGCGCGGCAGAGCACGCCCCGATCTCGGACAATATCAAACTGGCGGACCAGGCGGAGACGTATTATACACCGCCGCTCATTAATGTCATCAAATTTGCATGCAACGCCTGTCATGAAAAACGGGTTCTGATCACGGAGGGATGTCAGGGGTGTCTTGCACATCCGTGCGTGGAAGTCTGTCCGAAAAAGGCCATTACGCTGGACCGCACCAATGGACGATCCTATATTGATCAGGATAAATGCGTCAAATGTGGTCAGTGTGCCAAGGTATGCGGATACCAGGCTATTATTATTCAGGAGCGTCCGTGTGCGAGAGCCTGCGGAATGGATGCCATCGGTTCAGACGAGAACGGAAAAGCGGATATCGATTACGAGAAATGTGTATCCTGCGGCCAGTGTCTCGTCAACTGCCCGTTCGGCGCTATTTCGGACAAATCCCAGATCTTCCAGGTAATCCGTGCGATCCAGTCGGGAGAGCGCGTCTATGCAGCGCTGGCACCGGCGTTTGTCGGCCAGTTCGGACCGAAAGTAACGCCTGGAAAACTGCGTGCGGCGATGAAAAAGCTCGGCTTTGCGGATGTCTTTGAAGTTGCGATCGGAGCGGATCTCTGTGCGGCACAGGAGGCAGAGGATTTTGTGAACGAAGTTCCGGAGAAACTGCCGTTTATGGCGACATCCTGCTGTCCGGCCTGGTCTGTAATGGCGAAGAAACTGTTCCCGGATTACGCTAACTGTATCTCGATGGCACTGACCCCGATGACGCTGACGGCGCGTCTGATCAAGAAACACAATCCGAATGCGAAGGTTGTCTTTGTCGGACCGTGTGCGGCGAAAAAACTGGAGGCCATGCGCCGGTCTGTCCGCAGTGAGGTGGACTTCGTTCTGACGTTTGAAGAGATGTCGGGCATTTTCGATGCGCGCCAGGTAGATGTGAGTGCACTTGAGGAAGATCCGGACGGCGTCAGCGATGCATCGGTGGACGGAAGAAACTTTGCTGTCTCCGGCGGCGTTGCAAAATCTGTGGAAAATGTAATCCGTGAAAAATACCCGGACCGCGAAATCAAGATGGCAAATGCAGAAGGTCTGAAGGAATGCCGGAAACTGCTGACAATGGCAAAGGCCGGAAAGTACAACGGTTATCTTCTCGAAGGCATGGCCTGTCCGGGCGGATGCGTGGCAGGAGCCGGCACGATGCAGTCAATCAAAAAGTCGCAGGCGGCAGTCAACAAATATGCGGCGCAGGCAAAACACAAGATTTCCAGCCAGACAGAATATGTAAAAGAACTGGACAAGCTGGTAGACTAAAAAGAACAGCAAGGTGGAGACAAAAGTGAAAAAGAAAAGAAAGATGGGCTTTGCGGCAGCGATTCTTGCAATGGTACTTCTGTTTGCAGGATGCGGCCAGACAGAGACAAAGACGGAGAGCAGCACAGCGGCATCGGAAACAGAAGATGAGACACTGGTCCATGTGCTTGCATTAAAAGGACCGACCAGCATGGGAATGGTAAAAATGATGAGCGATAACGACAGCAAAGAGTCACCTGCGGACACGTTTGAACTTGCCGCTGCCCCGGATGAGGTCAGCGCAAAACTGGTACAGGGAGAGGTGGATATCGCCGCGGTTCCGGCGAACCTTGCAAGCGTACTCTACAACAAGACAAACGGCGGCGTGCAGGTGCTCGCAGTCAATACGCTCGGTGTCCTTTATATCGTCGAGGACGGCGATACCGTACATTCTATTGCGGATCTGAAAGGCAGAACCATTTATGCGGGCGGCAAAGGTGCAACTCCGGAGTATGCTTTGAATTATATCCTCGAAAAGAACGGCCTCGTACCGGGTGAGGACGTAACGATCGAGTGGAAGAGCGAACACGCCGAGTGCGTGGCAGCACTTGCAGAAGATGCCGATGGAATCGCCATGCTGCCGCAGCCGTTTGTAACGACGGCACAGACGAAAAAAGAAACGCTGCGCACCGCACTTGACCTGACCGAAGAATGGAACAAAATCCAGAAGTCCGAAGGAACAGCGGGCACACTGGTGACAGGTGTTACCGTTGTGCGCACTGCCTTTGCCAAGGAGCATCCGGAAGCAGTTGCAGACTTCATGGAAGCTTACCAGGCATCCGTATCCTACGTAACCGAAAACACGGATGAGGCGGCAGAACTGATCGGGGATTATGACATTGTTCCGGAGGCAGTCGCAAAGAAAGCGCTTCCGGCATGCAACATTGTCTGCATCACTGGTGATGAGATGAAAGAGAAGCTTTCCGGTTATCTCGGTGTACTCAAAGACCAGAACCCGGAGGCAGTCGGAGGAGAACTTCCAGGAGATGACTTCTATTATTCCGAATAAAAACAAAAAAGAGAAACAGAGAAAAACGAAGCGCTGGCCGATCGTGTTCTGGCTTATGATCTGGCAGGCGGTAAGCGTTTTTGTCGGGCAGGAGATCCTTCTGGCATCTCCTGCCGCTGTTTTGAAACGCCTTTTTACGCTTGTAACAGAACCGGTCTTCTGGCAGTCCCTGCTGTTTTCCGGAGCACGCATCGGAGCCGGATTCCTTCTTGGTGCGGCGGTGGGAATTGCAGGAGCTGCACTTGCCGGTCGGTTTTCCATTGCAGAAGAACTCCTGACGCCGCTGGTTGCAGCAGTGAAAGCAGTGCCGGTCGCTTCTTTTGTGATTCTGATCCTGATCTGGGTTTCGTCGAAGAATCTTTCGGTTGTGATTTCGTTTCTGATGGTATTTCCGATCCTGTATACAAACACGCGGAACGGCCTGCGGGAACTGGACACAGCGCTTTTGGAGATGACAGACGTTTTTCAGGTTCCGCGGCCGGTGCGGCTGCGCTGGGTGATCCTGCCGCAGCTGTACCCATATATCCGGACGGGATGTTCACTTTCCCTCGGCCTTTGCTGGAAGGCCGGAACGGCAGCAGAAGTAATCGGCATTCCGAACCGATCCATCGGAGAGCATCTGTATCAGGCAAAAATATATCTCGACACACCGGGACTATTTGCCTGGACGGCAGCGATCGTGTACGTCAGCTTCTGTCTCGAAAAAGCTGTTTTAAAAGGAATGGATCTTGCAGAAAAAAGGATGCTGGTGATGAAATGAGAGAAGATACGATTGAAATCTGCCATCTGAAAAAAGCGTATGGAGAACACGTTATTTTTTCGAATCTTACGATGGAACTGAAAAAAGGAGCAGTGACCTGTCTGATGGCTCCTTCCGGGGCGGGAAAGACAACCCTGCTGCGGATTCTGGCAGGCCTGGAGCAGGCGGACGGCGGAAAAATCGGGGGACTGGAAGCCTTAAGAAAAAGTATGGTTTTTCAGGAACCGCGGCTGGCAGAAGAACTGACAGCTGCAGCCAATATCCAGCTCGCGGTAAGGCGCCGCATGTTTGGAAAAGAAAAAAGAAGCTTCCGTCATCTTTTGGAGGAGATGGAGGAACTCGGCCTTTCGGGCTGTGAAAACCAGGCTGTATCGGAACTGTCGGGCGGCATGCGCCAGCGGGTGGCGGTTCTGCGGGCCATGCGCATGGACGCAGATTTCCTCCTTTTGGATGAGCCGTTCCGGGGACTGGATGCGGGGACGAAAAAGAAAACGATGAACTATATCCGCAGAAAAGGAAAAGAAAAAACGATGCTTCTGGTCACGCATGATTTAGAAGAAGCCGAAGCAATGGGGGACTGGATCTGCACCTGCAGCAGACTGGATGGTATCCTCGAAATAAAGAGAAACAGAAAAAGCAGCACAGAAATCTGAAATGGAAAGAAACGGATTTTCTGTGCTGCTTTTGCTGTGAATCCGCAGTTACAGCAGGTCATCCGGTATGGAAGCAGAGCGGAGCTGTTCGTCCATCGTGTCGATGAGCGCCATGTCGGCTTCAGAAAGTTCGAAGTCGAAGACATCCGCGTTGGTAAAAATGCGGTCTGGATGTGTCGATTTCGGGATGACACTGATGCCCTGCTGGACGAGGTAGCGGAGACCGATCTGCGCTTCAGTGCGTACATACTTTTCTGCCAGCTGCTGCATAATCTCACGGTTCAGATAAAGACCTCTTGCGAGTGGCGCATACGCTTGAACGGCGATTCCATGTGAACGGCAGAAAGCGATGAGCGGTTTCCGGTTCCAGAGCGGATGACATTCGATCTGGTTGACGGCCGGGATGACGCCGGAAAATTCAAAGAGGGCGGTAAGGTGCGGCTCCTCGAAGTTGCTGACGCCGATCGATTTTGCACGCCCGGATTCGCGGATTTTTTCGAGTGCGCGCCACGTCTCCGGGTAGCAGCCCGGCACCGGCCAGTGAATCAGGTAAAGATCAACGTAGTCGAGACGGAGACGGTCGAGGCTGCGGTTGAAGGCACCTTCGATATCACCGACCCGCTGCGCGGTATTCCATACCTTTGTGGTAATAAAAAAGTTTTCCCGCGGAATCCCGCTTGCGCGGATCCCGCGGCCGATGCTGTCCTCATTTTTATAGGAGGAGGCGGTATCGATCAGACGGTAGCCGTATTTTGCCGCGGTGACAATTGCTTTTTCTGCCTCTTTTTCTGTCGATTTGTAAGTGCCAAGCCCCAGAAGCGGCATCGCTCTGCCGTCGTTCAATGTAATGGTTGGAATAGAAAGTGCCATAAAAACCCTCCGTATCTTGAATCAAAAAAAGATTCTGCCGTATTTCTCTCATAATTATGTTTAGTATAACATGAAAATTTAAAGAAATCAGACCAAATATATTAAAAAAGTTTAACACAATCGGGAAATGAAAAAAAATAACAAGCCATGCAAGAAAAAAGAAGGATGCCAGGACGGCCTGTACGGCGAATTGTACAGAAATTTTGTGGAGGCCGTATTGATTTTGTGCATGAAATAGAGTATAATAAATTTGAATTGATATTTATTTATCATTCCCTGTACAATCTGCAGGACGTTTCAGGAAAACAAAAGCGGACGAAACGGACGGCAGAGCAGAAAAACGGGGACAGAGGAGGCCATATTATGCATTTATTATATGACGAGAATGGAAATCCCATTCCGCACGGAGCTCACGACGAGCACCATCATCACCATGACCATCATCACGAGGGAGAAGACTGCGGACATGCCTGCAATGCATGCGGTTCCGAAGAAAAATGCAAGGACGAGAATCTTGCCCTTTTAACCTATATGCTGCAGCACAATGAACATCACGCAGCAGAACTCGACGAGATGGCCGACAAACTGGAAAAAGCCGGAATGGCGGACGCCGCAAAACAGATCAGGGAGGGAGTATCCGATTTCCAGAAAGGCAATATGCGCCTGTCCCTTGCACTGACACTTGTAAAAGAGCATTTGAAAGAAGTTAAGTAGAGGAGGCGTAAGCTATGTGCCTTGCAACGGTATACAAAAATCCGGAAAACACAGTTGTCTGTAAAAATGTGAGCCGCATCGATGTCGATGGAGAATACGTTCTGATCCGTGACATCATGGGTGAGGAGATCAGACTGCAGGGTAAGATCAAAATGGTAGATCTTGCAAACAGCATCGTAGAGCTGGACTGTGAATGATAATTGGTTGACGGAACCAGTTATTCTATAAAAGCGGTTTTAGGCCCCCGGGCTCTGCAAATCGGAACAAACAGAACAAGCGAACCGGGACTTAGAATAGGAATATATTATATTAAAGCGGAGGTAAATTGAATTATGAAACTTTCAGAAGAGATGAAAAACAAGACCCTTCTGTCTTTTGAGCTGTTCCCGCCAAAGACAGAGAAGGGACTGCAGAATCTGCCGGGTACCATCGACCAACTGATGAAATATAACCCGTCTTACATTTCCTGTACATACGGAGCAGGCGGCGGCAACGTCGGAGCAAACCGTGAAGTATGTCAGATGATCAAAAATGCCGGAACTACACCGGTTACTCATTTCACCGTTATCAAAAACACAAAAGAAGGAATTAAAGAACAGCTGGATCAGTATCTGGCTGACGGCGTAGACCACATGCTGGCACTGCGCGGTGATATTCCGCTTGGCGAGACCACAACCTGCGGTGACTTTGACTACGCTACGGATCTTGTAAAATTCGTACGTGATACCTACGGCGACAAATTTGAAATCGCTGTTGCAGGTTCACCGGAAGGCCACATCTCCTGCAGAAGTCTGGAGTCTGATATCGCAGTTCTGAAACAGAAACAGGACAACGGAGCTGACTACATCATGACACAGCTCTGCTGGGATATGGAGCAGTTCAAATACTGGCTCGATGCAATCCGTAAAGCAGGAATCACCATGCCGGTAGACGTTGGAGTTATGCCGATCCTGGATCAGGCAGCTACCATCAACATGGCACTTTCCAGAAACGGCTGTGTTATGGACAGAGAGCTTTCCAGAATGATCTCCAGACACTGGCTGTTCCCGAACCCATTTGCAGCAAAAGATGCAGAGGGCAAACCGTTCGACGTATTCTACGACAAGAAAGTTGCAGAGTTCAAAGAAGAGGGTATCGAATATACCGTAAAACAGATTGATGCATACCGTGCACTTGGTGTCAATGGAATTCATCTGTATGCACTGAATAAATGGAAAGACGTATCTGAAATCATCGACAGATCCGGCCTTTGCACACTGGTTTAATGAATTAATTACTTGAATTTGGGAGGCATCCGATTTTTATGGCACACGTAATAGCTGTCGCCGGAAAAGGCGGCGTTGGAAAAACAACATTATGCGGCTTGCTGATCCAGTATCTCTGCGAGTCAGGAAAAGGTCCTGTTCTTGCAGTTGATGCGGACGCAAACTCAAACCTGAATGAGGTACTCGGTGTAGAAGTAGAAGCTACCCTTGGAGATATCCGGGAGGAGATTGCCCGTGCAGAGATGGCATCCAAAAACCCGATTCCGGCAGGTATGAGCAAGGCAGATTATGCGGAATTTAAATTTGCAGGCGCTCTGACTGAAGAAGATGATTTTGACCTGCTTGTGATGGGAAGAACACAGGGAAAAGGCTGCTACTGCTTCGTCAATGGACTTCTGCAGAATCAGCTTGCAAAGCTGTATCCGAATTACCCCTTCATGGTTGTGGATAACGAGGCAGGCATGGAGCATATCAGCCGTGGTATACTTCCGGGAATGGATACAGCTATTTTGGTCAGTGACTGCTCAAGAAGAGGAGTACAGGCCGCTGCGAGAATCGCGGAGCTGATCAAAGAATGCGATATGAAGCCGAAGCAGGTAGGACTGATCGTAAACCGTGCGCCGAATGGCGTGTTAAATGAGGGAACCCGTGAGGAGATTGAAAAACAGGGATTAACTCTCCTTGGCGTTGTTCCGCACGATGATCAGGTTTATGAATATGACTGTGACGGAAAACCAACCGTACGTCTGCCGGAAGACTCTCCGGTACGCGCGGCATTAAAGAAAATCGTAGAAAACCTTGATTTATAAAAACAGAGAATCTGCCCTCCGCTTTGTACACGCTGCAGACGGAGGGATATTTCAAAAGTAAAATATCCCCCATGGGAGGATGTTTTTACCATAAAAATATTAAAATACAATCTTGAGGAGGACAAGATGAGCGAATTCAAATTAACAAGCGTAGAAGAATTCGAACAGGCCACGAATGAGCTCCTGGAAAATGGTGCAAAGGTTGGCGCTGACGCATGGCAGTTTCGTGTAAAAAACCAGACCCCGCACTGTAAATTCGGTGAGCAGGGAACCTGCTGCCGTATCTGTACGATGGGACCTTGCCGTATTACACCAAAGGCACCGAGAGGAATCTGCGGATGCGATGTACACGGTATTGTAGGACGTAACTTCCTGCGCTTTACAGCAGGCGGTTCCGCAACACATTCCGATCATGGCCGTGAGATCTGCCACACACTGCATGAGGCTGATCCAAACGGAAACTACAAAGTAAAAGATCCGGAGAAACTGATCCGTATCGCAAAAGAGTGGGGCGTAGAGACAGAAGGAAAAGATATTTACGATCTGGCACATGAGATGTCTGAGCTGGCTCTTTTAGAGTATGGTAAACCGTTTGGAACACAGAGATTCCTGAAACGTGCTCCGCAGCACACACAGGAAATCTGGGAGAGAGAAGAAATCGCACCGCGTGCGATTGACCGTGAGGTTGCATGTTCTCTTCATATGACTCATATGGGATGTTCTTCCCTTCCGGAAGCACTCGTTCGCCAGTCCCTTCGTTCCGGACTTTCCGATGGATGGGGCGGCTCCATGATGGGTACCGAGTTCTCTGACGTACTGTTCGGAACTCCAAAGCCGATCGAAACCGAGGCAAACCTTGGTGTTATGAAAGAAGATGAAGTAAATATCATCGTTCATGGCCATGATCCGTCACTTTCCGAGATGATCTGCGAATACGCAGACGATCCGGAGATGATCGCATATGCAAAAGAAATGGGAGCAAAGGGAATCAACGTGGCAGGTGTCTGCTGTACTTCCAATGAAGTAGCAATGCGCCGCGGCGTGCCGATGGCAGGTAACTTCCTGCAGCAGGAAAACG
Source organism: Blautia sp. AF34-10 (assembly GCF_003477865.1). Lineage (NCBI taxonomy): Bacteria > Bacillati > Bacillota > Clostridia > Lachnospirales > Lachnospiraceae > Blautia > Blautia sp. AF34-10. The sequence goes on along the minus strand of NZ_QUED01000012.1, from coordinate 75,190 downwards.
TGGTACTGACCGGTGCCTGCGAGGCCATCGTTGTTGACGTACAGTGTATTTTCCCGGCCCTTGGACCTTTAAGCAAATGTTTCCATACTAAATTCGTTACCACCAGCCCGATTGCGCAGATGCCGGATGCAGAATACATTCGTTTCAACGCAAAAACAGCAGGTGAGAATGCAAAAGCCATCGTAAAAATGGCAATTGAAAACTTTAAAAACCGGAAACCGGAGCTGGTACATATCCCGCATATGAAGCAGAAAGCAACCGTTGGATACTCTTTTGAGTCCATCATCAAGACTCTGGATAAAGTAACCAATTCCCAGGTTGACCAGACCGGAACTCTGATGCCGCTGTGGCAGTGTGTGGCATCCGGCGTTATCCGCGGTGCAGTTGCCATGGTAGGATGCAACAACCCGAAAGTCCGTCCGGACACCGCTCACATCGAGCTGATGAAGAAGCTGATCGCGCACGACGTTATCATCGTTGCTTCCGGATGCTCTGCACAGGCAGCAGCAAGAGCAGGTCTGATGGACAAACGTGCTAAAGATCTCTGCGGTGCAGGTCTGAAACGTGTCTGCGAGCTGGCTGATATCCCGCCGGTACTCCACATGGGATCCTGCGTTGATATCTCCCGTATGATGGTTCTTGTAGCAGAACTTGCTAAAATCGGTAATGTCAATATTTCCCAGCTTCCGGTTGTCGGATGTGCTCCGGAGTGGATGTCTGAGAAAGCAGTTTCCATCGGAAACTATGTTGTAGCAACCGGTATCGATACTTACCTTGCGTAGAGCCGTATGTATCCGGATCCACTGAGGTAACAGGACTTCTGACCAACGGTGTCCGCGACTGGGTTGAGGCAGCTTACACAGTAGAAAAAGACATCGACAAGCTGGGCGATGCAATGCTCGCACGAATCGAAGAGAAACGTGCCGCACTCGGCGTATAAAAAGGACAGGGCGGTCCCTGACGTAAAAAGAGACCGCCCTTTTTGAAGTGAAAAGGTGTAAAATGAAAATAGCAGTAACTGGAAAGGGTGGCGTAGGAAAAACAACCATCGCAGCGACCCTTGCAAGACTTTATGCAGAAGAAGGCCATCCGGTTCTGGCTGCAGATGTCGATCCGGATGCCAATCTGGGCCTTGCGCTTGGATTTCCGGAAGAAATCTCGATTCGATCATTCCGATTACCAAAATGAGAAAACTGATCGAAGAGCGCACCGAGGCAAGTGCAGACAACCGGTTTTACAAGATAAATCCGAGAGTAAGTGATATCCCCGATAAATACAGCAAAGAGTACAATGGAGTCAAACTCCTGACGCTTGGCACCGTGGAGACGGCCGGAAGCGGCTGTGTCTGCCCGGAGCATGTGATGCTGCGGAGAATCATCAACAGCCTGGTCCTTCACAGAGGGGATGTTGTCATCCTCGACATGGAAGCAGGCCTTGAGCATCTGGGAAGAGGAACGACGGAGGGCATGGATATGTTCATCGTAGTCATCGAGCCGGGTGCAAGAAGTATTCAGACCTATAAGAATGTCAAACGTCTGGCCGAAGAGCTTGGCGTTCATCAGGTTCATGTCGTGGCAAACAAAGTACGCGACGAAAAAGATGAGGCATTCATACAGGACCGTATCCCCCCGGAGGATCTTCTGGGCATGGTCCACTACAACCCGGAAATTATGGAAGCGGACAGGGAAGGTTCGTCTCCATATGATTACAGCGCGGCTGCAGTAGAAGAGATACGGAAAATAAAAACAAAAATCGATAAGTCAAACATGCCTGGCATGGAAAAAGTGTGATAGGAGGAAAAACACATGACATTATTCGAGAGAGTATTTGGCGGAAATGATGCAGTATACGGTCTTACCGAAGCTGCCATTGATGCCGCAATCGCAGCAAACGGAGAGGAAAAAGCAGTCAGCTTCCCGGACACTGCTTACGCACTTCCGTGTTACTATGCTGTAACAGGAGTAAAGGTTACCAACTTAAAAGAGATGAAAGAGGCTCTTGGCGTGGTAAAATCTCTGATGACAAGAGAAAATCAGCTGAATGATGTATTTATGTCCGGTGTTGCAACTGCACTCTGCGCAGAGTTCATCGAGGCAATTAAATACATCGACGGTGCAAAACCATATGATGAGCCGTGCTACGGCCATTTAAGCGATGCCATCATCCGTGAGCTTGGTGTGCCGCTTGTAACAGGCGATATCCCGGGCGTAGCTGTTATCCTTGGAAGCGCTCCGACCGCACAGGAAGGCGTGGATCTGGTTAAGAGCTATCAGGCACAGGGTATTCTTGTAACACTGGTTGGCGGAATCATTGATCAGTGTCAGGAATTAGGATACAAGACCGGCGCAAACGTACGTGTCATCCCGCTTGGAAAAGACGTAACATCTGTAATCCACGTTGTATCCGTAGCAATCCGTGCAGCCTGATCTTCGGTAACGTAACTGCAGGCGATGCAGGCGCACTGATGACCTACACCAAAGACCGTGTACCGGCATTCGTAAATGCTTTTGCTCCTCTGGATGATGTGATCGTTGCATGCGGCGCTGGTGCGATTGCACTTGGTTTCCCGGTTATCACAAACGATGACAAAGACGTTCCGGCTATTCCGAAGAGTCTCATTATCCAGAAGGACGTTTCCAAATTCAACGCAACTTCTCTGGAAGCCCGCGACATCAAGATTAAAATTACAAACATCGATATCCCGGTTGCATTCGCATCTGCATTTGAGGGCGAAATCATCCGCCGCGGTGATATGCAGGTTGAGTTTGACGGTTCCCGTGTAGACTGCTGCGAGCTGGTTCAGACAAAAGATGCTTCCGAAGTAGAAGATCACAAGATCGAGCTGATCGGACCGGACATCGACGAGTTCGAGGTAGGTTCCAAGCACAGCATTGCATACGTTGTTGAGGTTGCCGGAAAGAGCATGCAGCCGGATTTCGAGCCTGTATTTGAGCGTAAATTCCACAGCTACCTGAACTGCATCGAAGGTGTGATGCATACCGGACAGCGTGATATGATCCGTATCCGTGTCAGCAAAGAAGCTTTCAACGCAGGCTTCCGTGCAAAACACTTCGGAGAAGTTCTGTACGCACAGGTGAAGAACGAGTTCGAGGCTGTTGTTGACAAATGTCAGGTTAAGATCTACACCAATCCGGAAGACTGTACCAAGATCCGTCACGAAATTGCAATTCCGGTATTCGACAAACGTGATGAGCGTCTGTCTACCATGACAGATGAATCCGTACCGGTATACTACAGCTGTATCATGTGCCAGGCATTCTCCCCGAGCCATGTATGTGTTGTTACACCAGAGCGTCTCGGACTTTGCGGTGCTGTTTCATGGCTGGATGCAAAAGCTACCAACGAGCTGGATCCGAACGGACCTTGCCAGGTTATCACAAAAGAAAAAGTAATCGATGAGAGAATCGGTGAGTACGAGGATGTTAACGAGGCTGTTCGTAAACTTTCCCAGGGCGCTCTTGATGATGTATCTTTGTACTCCATCATGGAAAACCAATGACATCCTGCGGATGCTTCGAGTGTATCTGTGGTATCGAGCCGTTCTCCAACGGTGTCTGCATCGCAAACCGTGAGTACGCAGGCATGACTCCTCTGGGAATGACCTTCTCCGAGCTGGCTTCCATGACAGGCGGCGGTGTTCAGACTCCTGGATTCATGGGACACGGCAAACACTTTATCGCTTCCAAGAAATTTATGAAAGCAGAAGGCGGCGTTGCCCGTATCGTATGGATGCCGAAAGAGCTGAAAGAGCAGGTTGCAGAGAAACTGAATGAAACAGCAAAAGAGCTGTACGGTATCGACAACTTTACCGATATGATCGGTGACGAGACCATCGCAGAAGATCCGGAGACACTGGTTGCATTCCTGACCGAGAAAGGTCATCCGGCACTTGGCATGGATCCAATGATGTAATTCGTATTTTACAGGCTTATCCTGTGAAAGAATAAGCAGACCGGCATGGCTTGGGAGGGGATTCCAAAGCGGAGGAGGAAGCCCTTTCCGGCACATGCCGGCAGCTGTAAAGTGATTTTCTGGAAAAAAACGGCTGACGAAGAGAAAACGGATACTTTTTGTCAGAAAATCTTGGAAAATATCCTGGTAAATCTTGCATTCTCCGGGAAAAAACGTTAAAATAATAACAGGTGTGTCCATGAAGCGGAATCATGGAGATATGCCTGTATGGAATTTATTTTTAAGGAGGCTTTTTTTATGCCGTTTAATCGCAAACCACAAAAGTTTAATGCAGCAATTAAATCCGTTGTAATCGGCAGCGGAGACAAAACCGTAACTCTTGGCGGAGAAAACGTATTACCATTCTATGCTTTCGACGGTGAAATCAAAAACGGACCGAAGGTCGGCGTTGAAATCACAGACCTTGGTATGGAAGGAGAACCGGAAAGCGTAAAAGCATACTATGAAGGTGCAGCTACCATGGGCGAGATTGCAAAAAAAGCAGCAGCTATGGAAGGTGCAGATTTCCTCTGCCTTCGTCTGGCAGGCGGAGACCCGAACGGTCTGAACAAATCGGTAGAAGAACTCATTGAGACAGTCAAAGAGGTTGCTGATGCCGTTGACGTGCCGCTTGTTGTAGAAGGATGTAAAAACGTTGAGAAGGATTCCGAACTGCTCACAAAAGTAGCAGAGGTCCTTCAGGGAAGAAACGTTCTTGTTATGTCCGCAAGAGAAGAAGATTACAAGGCAGTTGGTGCAGCCGCAGGTCTGGCATACAGCCAGAAAGTCGGCGCTGAGTCCGCTGTAGATATCAACCTTGCAAAACAGCTGAATGTTGTTATGACCCAGCTTGGTGTCAGCGCGGACAGCATTGTTATGAACGTAGGTTCTGCAGCAGTCGGATACGGATATGAGTACGTAGTATCTACACTGGACCGTATCAAAGCAGCAGCATTATCCCAGGACGATAAAATGCTGCAGATGCCAATTATTACTCCAATCGCTTCTGAGACATGGAATGTAAAAGAGGCAATGGCAACAGAAGAGGAATCTCCGGAATGGGGAAATCAGGAAGTACGAGGAATCTCTATGGAGATTCAGACAGCAGCCGCATCTCTGGCTTCTGGTTCTGATGCAGTTATCCTCAAACATCCACAGTCTGTTGCAACCATTTCCAAAATGATTCAGGAACTGATGTAATCAGTACGTAAGGAAGAGATTAGGAGGATAAAGAATTATGGCATTATCAGGTATTCAGATTTTTAAAATGACCCCAAAGAAAAACTGTAAAGAGTGCGGATGTCCGACCTGTATGGCATTCTCCATGAAGGTTGCACAGGGCGCTATGGATATTTCAGCGTGCCCATATATGTCTGACGACGCTATGGCACAGCTTTCCGAGCTACCGCACCGCCAATGAAGACCATCAAAGTCGGAACCGGCGACAGTGAGTACACCCTTGGCGGAGAGACGGTTCTCTATCGTCATGAGAAAACATTTGTAAGCAAAACCCGTTATGCAGTATCTCTCTGCAGCTGCATGTCTGACGAAGAGATCGACGCAAAACTGGAAGAAGACAAAAAAGTTGATTACGACCGTATCGGTGAGCGTATGTGCGCAGAGATGCTGTATGTAAACTATGCCGGAAATGGCGTAGACAAATACGTATCTCTTGTAACGAAAGCAGCAGCAACCGGAAAAGTTCTGGTACTTGGCTGTGAGGACGCAGAAGCTGCAAAAGCTGCTCTGGAAGTATGCAAAGCAGGCAAACCGATCCTGAATGGTGCAAATGCATCCAATTATGAAGAGATGAGCAAACTTGCCACAGAGGCAGGCGTTGTTCTCGGCGTAAGTGGCGCAAACATTGATGAGCTTCACGACACCGTAGAAGCAATCGAGAAACTCGGCAACAAGAACCTTGTTCTTGATACCACAGAAGCGACCATCAAAGAGACCTTTGCTACTACCGTACAGGTAAGACGTGCATCCTTAAAGGATACAGACCGTACCTTTGGTTATCCGTCTATTGTAAATCTGGCAAAAATTGCACAGGGCGACAGATATATGCAGCAGGCACTGCTTTCCCTGTTCACCATGAAATACGGTTCCATTATTGTTCTTGAGGAAATGGGATACGCAGAGGCACTTCCGGTATTCGGACTTCGCCAGAACGTATTTACCGATCCGCAGAAACCGATGAAAGTAGAGCCGGGCATCTACCCGCTGAACGGCGCAGATGAAAATTCGATCTGCCTGACCACAGTAGACTTTGCTCTGACCTATTTCCTGGTATCCGGAGAGCTCGAGAGATCCGGAGTTCCGGTAAACCTTGTAATCAACGACGCCGGCGGACTTTCTGTACTGACATCCTGGGCAGCAGGTAAATTCTCCGGTAACTCTATCTCCAAATTCTTCAAAGAGAATGTAGAAGATAAAGTAAAATCAGAAAAGTTATCATTCCTGGTAAAGTAGCCGTATTAAAGGGCGACATTGAGTCCAAACTTCCTGGATGGGAAGTAATCGTTGCTCCGCTTGAGGCAGTTCAGCTTGTGAAATTCATGAAAGATCTGCAGGCAAACGGAGAACTGTAATACATAAAAATTCCGGGAGGAACTCCAGACAAGCGGAGTTCCTTCCGTGAAAAAAATAATTATGGGGGATTCCCAAAAGAAAAGGAGAAGAGATATGGCAAAATTTGTAACCATCGGCGAAAGACTTTCCGTTACAGCTCCTACTGTAAACAAAGCATTCGCAGCAAGAGATGAAGAGCCAATTTTAAAGAGAGCAAAACAGCAGCTGGATGCTGGTGCCGTTTACCTTGATGTAAACATCGGACCGGCTGAGAATGATGGAGAAGACATCATGAAATGGGCTGTTGAGCTGCTGCAGAGCAATTTTGACAATGTTCCGCTGGCTCTGGATACATCCAACAAAAAAGCAATTGAGGCTGGTATCTCTGTATACAACCGTTCCAAAGGAAAACCGATCGTAAACTCTGCAGATGCTGCAGGAAGAATCGAGTACGTTGACCTTGCGGCTGCAAACGATGCAATCGTTATTGCACTTTGCAACGGCGAAGGAATTGCAAAAGACAACGACGAGCGTATGATGTACTGCCAGACCCTTCTGGAAAGAGGTATGGAGCATGGTATGGAGCCGACCGATCTGTGGTTTGACCCGCTGTTTCTGGTTGTAAAAGGAATGCAGGACAAACAGATGGAAGTTCTTGAGTGCATCAAGATGTTCAGTGATATGGGACTGAATTCTACCGGCGGACTTTCCAACAACTCCAACGGTATGCCGAAAAACATCCGTCCGATCATGGATTCCGCACTTGTAGCTATGGCTATGATGCAGGGTCTGACCAGCGCCATCGTTAACCCGAATGACCTGAGACTGATGGAGACCATTAAATCCTGTGACGTATTCAAAGGCAACACTCTGTACGCAGATTCTTATCTGGAGCTTTAATCTTTAAATCTCGCAGGTTTTCCCCTGATGGTGCCGTAGCGTTTGCGAAAACCTGAGGCACCATCAGGGGTTTTTCTATCTAAAAGCGGAAAAATAAAAAAACAGCGGAGAATATATACGACTGGGGGATTTACAGATTATGGCAAAAGTAACCTTTCGATTTGAAGAGGGAGAACCGGTAGTCACCTACGCAACCGAGGGTGAGCGCCTTCTTGAAGTAGCGCAGAAGAGCAATGTGCCGATCGATGCACCGTGTTCCGGAAACGCATCGTGCGGTAAATGCCGCGTTCGTCTTGTGAGCGGTGAGCTGGATTCCAAAATAACCCGCCATATTTCTGAGGAAGAATATCAGAATGGCTGGAGACTGGCGTGCGTCAGCACCGTCAAAGGCGATGTTGAAGTGGAAGTGCCGGACATTGCATCCGCTTACCGGAGCCGCATGAAAGTGGCAGACCTTAGTTCACCGAGTGAAATTGCAATTTTTGAAGATACGAAAAAGAAAATTACAGACGCCGGTCTGGAGCTGAAAAACAGCATGCAGGTGATTACAATCTCAATGGAAGAGCCTACTCTGGATGATACGATGCCGGATAACGAGAGAGTAACCTGGGCTGTACAGGCAGCGACGGGGCTTGACCGGGTACGGATTCCGTACTCTGTACTGAAAAAAATGCCGGATGTCCTTCGGGAATCCCATTTTCAGGCACAGTGTGTCGTCCGGGTTACGCCAAATGACGTCTTTTTATACGATATGCTTCCAATGGAAGCAAAAGCAGTTGTCGGCGGTCTCGTTGTCGACATTGGAACAACGACAGTTTCTGCACTGATCGTGGATATGCTGAGCGGAGAAATCCTGGCAAAAGCCTCTTCCGGAAACGGACAGATCCGGTATGGTGCGGATGTTATCAACCGTATCATTGAATCCCAGAAACCGGGAGGCCATGAAAGACTGCAGAATGCAATCATCAAAGAAACCTTAAACCCGATGATCTCCAACATGTGCCGTGCAGCGAAAATCAGCAGTCAGCAGATTTACCGTGCGGCGATTGCCGGAAACACTACCATGGAGCATCTGATGATGGGCATCAATGCAGATCCGCTTCGGATGGAGCCGTATATTCCGGCCTTCTTTAAGACAAACTCACTGTTTGCATCGGATGTCAATCTTGCGATTCATCCGGACGCCCATATCATTCTGGCACCGAACATCGGAAGCTATGTGGGCGGAGATATTACTGCCGGCGCGTTGGTCAGCATGATCTGGAACCGGCCGGAGATGAGTCTTTTTATTGACCTTGGTACCAATGGCGAGCTTGCATTTGGAAACTCTGACTTTATGGTAAGCTGTGCCTGCTCGGCCGGACCGGCCTTTGAGGGCGGCGATATCAGCTGTGGCATGCGTGCGACCGACGGTGCGATTGAAAAATGTACGATTGATCCGGAGACGATGGAACCTTCGTACCATGTTATCGGAGATGAGGGTACGAAACCGATCGGCCTTTGCGGTTCCGGTATCATCGATGTGATTGCGGCGCTGTTCCGCGCGAAGATGGTCAATCCGAAGGGTAAATTTATCCGTGAGGGAAAACGGATCCGCCACGACAAATATGGCATGGGAAGCTATGTCATTGCGTTCGAGGAGGAGGCTGGAAGTGTCCGCGATGTTGAGATTACCGAGGTCGATATCGACAACTTTATCCGCGCCAAGGGCGCGATTTTCTCAGCGATCCGTACGATGCTGAACTATCTGGATATGGATGTTTCCATGATCGAGGAGGTTTACGTAGCGGGCGGTATCGGAAGCGGCATCAACATGAAAAATGCCGTTACCATCGGTATGTTCCCGGATATTCCGCTGGAAAAATTCCATTACATTGGTAACTCTTCCCTGACCGGTGCGTATTCAATGCTTTTATCGACAGCAGCAGAGAAGAAAACGTATGAGGTTGCCCGGAACATGACATATCTGGAACTCTCTACGGTACCAACCTATATGGATGAATTTGTAGCGGCGTGCTTCCTGCCGCACACAGACACGACGATGTTTCCGTCTGTGGAAGCATAAAACGGAAGCAGAACTTTCTGTTACGATTCAAGGTAAAACACATGTGGTTTTGCTTTGAATTGTGGCGAACCTTTTTGAGAGGAATTGGATTTACATGGCAGTAGACTTAAATTACGAAAAAGACAGCAAAGAGCGTATTCCGTATGAGCATTATCTGGAAGTGTATCAGAATGCAGATCCAAAAGAGATTTCCAGCCGGTGTGACGTTCCGTATGATGCGGAAAAACAGGAGTTTACCGTTTCCCTGATGGGTGTTTCCTACCGGATTTCGTGGCCGGAGTACAACGTATTTCATATTGGAGATGATGGAAGCGTTTCGCCGATAATTGGCTGGTATCCACTCGAGAAAAAACCGAATGCAAAAATTTTGGTATTGCGCTATCTGACCGAGGGCGGAGCTGCCCCATCCACCGGAAAATTTCTGACATACCGGGAGATTCCGTGGGGAGAAGTTTATTTTAAACAGTTCCAGGGAAGATGCCTGTTCCGTCTTGCGTTTGGCTTTGGCGGAAAGCTGGATGCATTCCGTGAGATCATGGAACGTGTCGGCGCTCAGGCGATTTCATCCGGTGATGTCGGATATGAGCTGGAGTTTATGAAAGGGCTTTTTGTACGACTGATTTTATGGGCAGGAGATGATGAGTTTCCGCCGTCCGCGCAGATCCTCTTTTCGGACAATTTCCCGGCTGCATTTACGCAGGGAGAGGATATGGCGGTTGTGGGAGATGTCACAATTGATATGCTGAAGGCTCTGGCTGCAAAATAGTTATGGTTTGAGGCCATCAGGATGGCTTCTGGATCGAAAAAAATAAGCGGAGGAAAATAACATGGGATTTTCAACAGTACCTTGCAATGAGTTTGTAGAAGTGCTCGGTTCCAAAGCACCGGTTCCGGGCGGTGGCGGAGCTTCTGCACTGGTTGGCGCTGTCGGCACAGCGCTTGGCAACATGGTTGGTGCGCTGACAGTAGGTAAAAAGAAATATGCGGATGTCGAAGAGGAAATGAAAGAGCTGATGGCAAAAGCAACCACGCTTCAGGACGAACTGCTTCACCTGATCGAGCGCGATGCAGAAGTGTTCGAACCGCTCTCCAAAGCATACGGCATGCCGCGCGAGACAGAGGAGGAGAAGGCAGAAAAAGCAAGAGTCATGGAGATTGTGCTGAAGGATGCCTGCTCTGTTCCAATGGAAATTATGGAAAAATGCTGCGAAGCAATCGACCTGATCGTAGAATTTGCAGCAAAAGGTTCTGCACTTGCGATCAGTGACGCAGGTGTTGGCGCAACATTCTGCAAAGCAGCCTTAGAGGGTGCTTCCCTGAATGTATATATCAACACGAAATCTATGAAAAACCGGGAATATGCAGAAGAACTGAATCGAAAATGCGATGAAATGCTTGCGGTCTATACCGTAAAAGCAGACGAGATTTTCCGGAACGTACTGGGAAGACTGAAAGCCTGAAAACAAACGACCAGAGAAGCTTCCCGGCAGCAAGCGGGTTGAAAAAGGAGTTCTCTTTGACCGAAAAGAAAAGCGGAGGATAAAAAAATGGCAAAACAGTTATTAGGAAAAGAAGTAACAGCAGCATTAAATGAGAAGATCAAAGCAAATGTAGCAGAGCTGGAAGCAAAAGGAGTAAAACCAACCCTCGGAATCATCCGTGTCGGAGAGAGAGAGGATGATCTTTCCTACGAAAGAGGAGCAACCAAACGCTGCGAGACCTTAGGCGTTGCATACGAGAAATTCCTTCTTCCGGCAGACGTTACCCAGGAAGAGCTGATGGCGACCATCGACAAAGTAAACAAAGATGATTCTATCCATGGCGTTCTGATTTTCCGTCCACTCCCGAAACATCTCGATGAGGCAGCTGTTATTAAAGCACTCTCCCCGGAGAAAGATGTAGATGGTATCACAGACGGTTCCATGGTAGGTGTATTCGCCGGAACAAAACAGGGCTTCCCGCCATGTACTCCGCAGGCCTGCATGGAGATCCTCGACCACTACGGTATCGACTGCACCGGCAAAAAAGCTGTTGTCGTAGGCCGCAGCCTCGTTGTAGGAAAGCCGGCAGCCATGATGCTGTTAAAGAAAAACGCAACCGTAACCATCTGCCATACCAGAACGAAAGACATGCCGTCTGTAGTCAAAGAGGCAGATATCGTGATCGTAGCAGCAGGCCGTGCAGGTGTTGTGGATGATACCTACCTGCGTGCAGGCCAGACCGTTATTGATGTCGGAATCAACGTAAACGAAGAAGGAAAACTCTGCGGAGACGTTGCATACGCAAAAGCTGAGCCGATCGTTGAGGCAATCACACCGGTTCCAGGCGGTGTAGGATCCGTTACCACATCTGTTCTGGTCGGCCATGTGGTAGAGGCTGCCATGAGAAAAAACAGCTGATCATAGGCTGAAGATAAGAATGTGACAGAAAAAAGGCACTGTGCGTCCGAAAAAAGGGCGGCGGTGCCTTTTTTGCGTGCGCGGCAGTGCAGTTTTGGTGATAGGAGAGGGGGCCGGCTCATAGAATATAACAGTACATAGCAACAAAGATCAAAAGGGGGACAACAGCGCATGGATGCATATTCAGTATACCGCGATATTCAGAAACGAACGAAGGGCCAGTTCCTGATCGGAGTGGTGGGGCCTGTACGGACGGGAAAGTCCACCCTGATCCGCCGTTTCCTGGAGGTGCTGGCACTGCCGTATCTTTCGGAAAAGGAACAGGCGGAGGTACGGGATGCCCTGCCTTTAAGCGGGGAGGGAAAGACGATCACAACGGTGGAGCCGAAATTTGTGCCGAAAGACGCCGTGGAGCTGCAGCTTGGGGAGGGCGATCCGATCCGGCTGCGACTGATCGACTGCGTCGGCTTTCTGGTGCCGGACGCGGCGGGAAATCTGGAAAATGAGAAGGAGCGGATGGTGAAAACACCGTGGTCCGAGCAGGCGATTCCGTTCCGGGAGGCGGCGGAGATCGGTACGAAGAAGGTGATCGCAGAACATTCCACGATCGGTCTTATGGTGACGTGCGACGGATCGTTCGGCGAGCTGCCGCGGGAGAATTTTCTGCAGGCGGAGGAACGGACCGTTGCGGAGCTCAAAAAGCAGGGAAAGCCCTTCCTGATTCTTGTGAATGCGAAAAAACCGTACCGGGAGGAGACACAGCGCAGGTAAAGGAGCTTGAAACAAAATTCGGCGTGGCAGCGATGGCGGTGAACTGCGACCAGCTCCGCAAAGAAGATATTCTGCATATGCTCGAAAAGGTGCTGTATGAGTTTCCGCTTCAGCAGATGGAATTTTATATTCCTAAATGGGTGGAGCTTCTTGCCGATGACCATCCGCTGAAGGCAGAGCTGCTGCAGAAGATCCGTGAGATGTGCAGGGAAAAGACGCGCCTGAAGGATGCAGTGGGCGGAAAAACAGCGATTGCCAGTCAGTATGTCAGCCAGACACTGCTGCAGTCGATGGATCTTGCGAGCGGTACGGTGAAGGTGCGGATTGAGGTGAAAGAGCAGTATTATTATGAAATGCTGAGTGTACTTGCCGGCGTGGAGATCAAAGGCGAGTATGATCTGGTGCAGACGATCCGCGAGCTGTCGGCACAGCGGGAAGAGTACCGCAAGGTAGAGGACGCGATTCATGCGGTGCGCGGATGCGGCTACGGCGTCGTGATTCCGGGGAGGGAGGAGATTCAGCTGGAGGAGCCAGCCGTGATCCATCAGGGAAACAAATACGGCGTGAAAATTAAATCGGTGAGCCCGTCGATTCATATGATCAAGGCCAACATCGAGACGGAGATTGCGCCGATCGTCGGAAGTGAGCAGCAGGCGGAGGATCTGATCGCCTATATCAAAGAGAGCGCAAAGAGCCCGGAGGGAATCTGGAATACCAACATTTTCGGCAAATCCGTCGAGCAGCTCGTTGACGACGGCATCCGCAGCAAAATCGCCCAGATCACCGAGGATGGCCAGGCAAAACTCCAGGATTCCATGCAGAAAATTGTCAACGACAGCCGGGGCGGAATGGTGTGTATTATCATTTAATACAAAAGCTGTTCGAATATTTTTGAGTAATTGTGCAATAATACTTGAAAAGCGAACCAAAATAGCGTATAATCCGAATTGTGAAAAGAAAAGAAGAAAAATGTAACTTCCTGGAATGTTCGATGATCTCATTATTTTGAACCTACATTTACTTTAAACGGGAGGCTTATTATTGTCATGTGGATGTCAGGCCACCCTGGAAACAGACGTCAGTGGAAGGCAGAAATGGTGACTGCGGCTACCCACCTAGCTTGCGTTGCTAGGAGTCAAAGTATGGGAAACGGCATTCCGGGGTTACAAAAGAGAAAAAAGAGAATCATGAAAATGGTTCTCTTTTATACGTTACATACAACCAAAAGGAGAAGGAACATGAAAAAACAGGGTTTTGGAACAACAAAAGACGGAAAAGAAGCATTGCTCTACACGCTCTCCAATAAAAACGGAATGGAAATCAGTGTAACCGATTACGGCGCACATCTGGTATCGGTTCTCGTTCCGGATAAGGATGGAAAGAAGAGAGACGTTGTCCTTGGATTTGACTCCGTAACCGGCTATGAGACCGACGGAAGCCATTTTGGAGCCACCATCGGAAGAAACGGAAACCGTATCGCGGGAGCAGCATTTGAACTGCACGGAAAAACATACCAGCTGGCAAAAAATGAGAACAACAACAACCTGCACAGCGGCCCGGACGGATACGATTACCGCCTCTGGAACGTAGAAGAGGCGGATGACAGCGCCGTTACCTTCGTTCTGATGAGCCCGGACGGAGACCAGGGATTCCCGGGAAACTTTGAAGTGTCCGTTACGTATACCCTGACCGATGAGAACGCCGTAGAAATCCACTATGAGGGAAGCTGCGATCAGGATACCGTTGTCAACATGACAAACCACAGCTACTTCAACCTGGCAGGCCACGATGCCGGATCTATTGAGAACCAGACACTTGTCTTAAAAGCGGAGCAGTTCAGCCCGGTGATCGATTCTGCATCCATCCCGACCGGCGAGCATGCACCGGTACAGGGAACCCCGATGGATTTCACCAGCGAGAAAGCAATCGGAGCAGAGATCGAAGCAGATTTCGAACAGCTCAAACTGACCGGCGGCTACGACCACAACTTTATCCTGGACAAGGCTGTCGAGGGAAGCATTGAGCTGATGGCAGTCGCATCCTGCAAAGAGAGCGGCATCACCATGGAAGCCTTCACGGATCTGCCATGCGTTCAGTTCTACGCCGGAAATTTCATTGCTCCGGTTACCGGAAAGAATGGGGTATTCTATGACAAACGCAACGGCTTCTGCCTGGAATCTCAGTATGTGCCGAATGCCATCAACCAGGAGGGTGAGGAGAAACCGATCCTCGAGGCAGGCGATACTTACGACACCACAACCGTATACAAATTCATTTTCTAAGATCCTATTTTATAGCAATCCTCGAAAATAATGCAAAAAATTCAGCACCGCAGAGCGTGAATTACTGCGTCACAGATTTGAAGGCGTACCTCGGTACGCCTTCAAATCTGTTCCTTGCAATTCGCGCTCTGCAGCACTGCCTTTTTTGCATTATTTTCGGGTCTTGCTATAGAAACAGCATAAAAAAGCTCCCTTCCTGCAGCGTCCTGTGAAAACAGGAGCGCAGGCGGGGAGCCTTTTTATGGGAAAATATGCAGAAAACGAATTCTGAAAAAACAGAAAAAGAAAAGACCCTGTTTTCGAATCCAACAGAATCTTACCAGTTATGTCATATTCTTTTCAGAGGTGGGTAACCGCTTCGCCATCTGAATCAACCTGCAAGCGGAATAGCAGACACCTTTAAGCGGAGGATGGTGCCTGACTAAGAACAGGCGAAACCAGAATCTGAAACGGTTTACCCGGCCGTTTAATGCAATGCATAAATCTCGCTCGAAGGTTTCTAAAAATCTAATCGAAAATTTTCAGACATTCCATATCCCATAATAGTCTTTGAATGGAAGCTTTCAGCGGAAGCATCAACCCTATGCATACAGAGCAGGTTTCCTGACTTACAGATCATCGTTCCACATTCCTTCTCATATGTTGCGGACATACAATGGATTTGTTATGCTTCACTCCCTGATTACAGTGACCGGATCGCCCAGGAATCTCACCTGAATTCCCTCTCTCACCAAAAGACGGATCTTCTTTTGATGCACTCTGGATGTTGATATGAAATTTATACACAACCGTACTATATACCATAGGGCGGTATTTGTCAAGGAAAAATCGCAAAAAGAAAAGGAATCGGACAAAAAGCCGTGTGCATAGAATGAGATATGAAGAGAAAAAATGATAAATTGGAACTGATACTGTTAGGAGTGGGGATTCTCCTGCTGCTGTTATTGTTTGTTGTGAAGCGCCGTCTGGATGCGCCGGAAGAGACAGCGACAGCAGAAAGCAGGACGGAGACGATGGAAGGCAAAAAGCAGGAGGAGACGATACAGAACATGGAACAGGAAAACGCGGCTTTTCTGAACAGTAAAAAGGAAGAACAAAAAGAAACAACGGCAGCCGGACCGGTGCAGATCCGTGTCCTTCTGACAGACTGCGGAAAGCTGGGATACGCACAGAAACAGGTGTCCCTGCGTGGAAACGCAAGCCTTTCCATGAACGACGGCGCATACATAGCTTCCCCGCAGGAGACGATCTGTGTGACGGAACAGGAATGCGGGGAAGTTGTGCATGTGGTGCCGGCCGATGAGACGGCGGGAACGGCGGTTTCCCTTACGGGAAAGCCGGAGGACGAGACGGTTTATCCGGGAAGTTTTGTCATCTATAAAAGCGAAGAGGGACTTCTCGTTGTAAATGAACTTGATCTGGAAATGTATCTTCGGTATGTCGTGCCGAGTGAGATGCCGTCCTCCTATGAAAAGGAGGCATTAAAAGCACAGGCGGTCTGTGCGAGAACGTATGCGTGTGCCAGGATTCGTGAAAAAACGTGGGAGAACTACCACGCGGATGTAGACGACAGCGTGGAAAGCCAGGTCTACCACAATATGGAAGCGCAGCCGGAGACAGACGCTGCGGTGGCGGAGACAGAAGGAAAAATCATTACCTGCGGCGGGGAACCAATTCAGGCGTATTTTTTCTCAACCTCCTGCGGGAAGACGAGTACGGATGAAGTGTGGAATACGGCGGAGACGGCAGAATATCTGAAGAGCGTGACGGTAGGCGGGGAGAAGCAGGAACCGGAGACGGAGGAGGCGTTTGCATCGTTTATCACCAAAAGGGACAGCACAAGTCTGGAAGTGGAGGACGGCTGGTACCGCTGGCAGGTGACGATTCCGGCGGATGTGCTGTCAGAACGGGCAGCGGATCAGAAAATCGGGGAGATCACGGGGATTGAGGTGCGGCGGCGGTCAGAGGGAGGTGCGGCAGAAACCGTCCGTATCGAGGGAGAAAAAGGATCCATGGAAATCGAGGGAGAGTATCAGATCCGAAAGTTCCTCTCGGCGAAAGGCTGGCCGATTCAGAAAAATGACGGAACTGTAAGCTGTGAGATGGAGCTGCTTCCGAGTGCCTGCTTTATCGTGGTTCCGGAAAAAGAAGGGGAAACGGCTGTCTCCTTTACATTTTACGGCGGCGGCTACGGCCACGGCGTCGGCATGTCACAGAACGGTGCGAAACATCTGGCAGAGCAGGGAAAATCGTATGAGGAGATTCTCCGCTATTTTTACCAGAACATCGAAATCGGCGACTGCCGTTCCCTTTTTTAAAAAAATCACCGAAAACAGATTTTTTGTGCTATAATGGGCGAAAGTGAAAAACAGTTAGAAAATGACGAGGAGAGAAACATGGCGACAATCAAGGACATAGCGGCACGCGCCGGCGTTACGGCGACGACGGTTTCCCGCGTGATCAACAACCGCGGATACATCAGTGAAGAGACAAGAAAAAAAGTAACGCAGGCGATGCAGGAGATGAATTACCAGCCGAATGAGCTGGCGCGTTCCCTGGCAAAAGCGCATTCCAATACGATCGGGGTTATCGTTCCGCACATCTCGCACCCGTTTTTCAGTAAAATGATCAGTGCACTCGAGAGCGCGGCGGCAAAGCGGGGCTACAAGATTCTGCTCTGCAACTCGAAAGATCAGCCGGAGAAAGAAACCGAATATCTCGATATGTTCATCTCCAACCGTGTAACCGGCGTTGTGATGGCAAGCCGCGATGTGCAGATTGAAAAGTTTCATGATCTGAAAATTCCGATCGTCAATTTCGAGCGAGAGGAAAATACGGAGGCCATTACAATCCAGTGTGACAACGAGCAGGGAGGAGCGCTTGCAGCATCGCATCTTGCGGACTGCGGCTGCCGCCATCTGCTTCATTTCGGCGGAATCGTCGGAAGAGATATGCCGGCGGACCGGCGTGCGGATGGATTCCTGCGCGTCTGCCGGGAGCGGGGGATTGAAGGGGAAGTTCTTTTGAGTGACCGCTTAAGCTACGGCTCCATGCACTATGAATCCTATATTGAAAAGGGCCTTCTGGAGCACCCGGAGACGGACGGCATTTTTGCAAGCAGTGACCTGATTGCCGCACAGGTACTCCAGCGCCTTTACGCCATGGGAAAACGGGTGCCGGAGGATATTAAAGTTGTCGGGTTTGATGACACTGTGATCGCCGGGATTACCACGCCTTCCATCACGACGATCCATCAGCCGATTGAGGAAATGTCGGAGCTTTCCATTGCGTATATCGACCGGAGAAGAAAGGGAGAGATGGTGCCGAATGTGACGACCATGCCGGTGAGCCTTGTGGTGCGCGATTCGGCGTGAAACAAAAACGAAAAGAAAACTCTGCGGAAAAAAGAAACCGCGGAGTTTTTTTCTGCCCTGCGGTAAACGATAGACAGAAAAATAGCAAAAAAGACAAAGAAGAAGCCGGAAATTTGTTGAAAAATATGGTATGTAAACGGTTGACATATAATTCACACAACGGTATACTGCAAGAGAAGAAACGTAACACAGAATTACCGTTACCGGAATGATGTGACAAAATAAAGAATAAGATAAAGGAGAATAAACAACATGACAGTGGAATATCAGAGAAGACTCGAAAAACACTACGACGAGCTGAAATGGCTCTACTGTGAGCTGTATCCAAACGGCCAGGGACGCTTTGAGGAACTCTGTGCAGCCATGGAGCAGTGGTACAAAGAGCGGAATAAAAAATGGAAAGCGCTGGATCGGAAAAGAGAAAAACAGAAAGACTGGTACAAGAGCCAGAAAATGCTCGGTATGATGCTGTACATCGACGCATTCGCAGATAACATCAGCGGCCTTGAGAAAAAACTGGATTATTTAAAAGAGTGCAACGTCAACTACCTGCATCTGATGCCGTTCCTTGCAACGCCGAAGGGAAAAAGCGACGGCGGCTATGCGGTTGCCGATTACCGCACGGTACAGCCGTCCCTTGGAACGATGGAAGATCTGGCTGCCCTCTCTGAAAAATGCCATGACCAGGGCATGAGCCTTTGTATGGATTTCGTTATGAACCACACTTCCGAGGATCATGAATGGGCAAAACGTGCACTTGCCGGTGAAAAAGAGTACCAGGACCGTTACTTTTTCTTCGACAACTACGATATTCCGTCCGAATATGAAAAGACCTGTCCGCAGGTATTCCCGACAACGGCACCGGGCAACTTTACCTGGAGAGAGGACTGCCATAAATTTGTCATGACGACGTTCTATCCATACCAGTGGGATCTGAACTATGCGAACCCGGTTGTCTTTAACGAGATGGTAAACAATATGCTCTATCTCGTCAACCAGGGAATCGATATCGTCCGCATTGATGCCGTTCCATACATCTGGAAACAGCTCGGCACCACCTGCCGTAACCTGCCGCAGGTACATACCATTGTCCGCATGATGCGTATGATCACCGAGATCGTCTGCCCGGGCGTTCTGCTGCTCGGCGAGGTTGTCATGGAGCCGGAAAAGGTTGTTCCGTACTTCGGAACACTCGAGAAACCGGAATGCCATATGCTGTACAACGTAACGACGATGGCATCCACCTGGCACACGGTTGCAACGGCGGATACCCGCCTGCTGAAACATCAGATGGATATTGTGACGAGACTGCCGAAGGACTATGTCTTCCTGAACTATCTGAGATGCCACGATGATATCGGCTGGGGCCTCGATTACGAATGGCTGAAACAGTTCGGCATCGCCGAGGCACCGCATAAGAAATATCTGAATGACTATTTCCGCGGTTATGTGGAGGGAAGCGACGCAAGAGGAGAGCTCTATAACGACGATCCGGTGCTGCAGGATGCGCGTCTCTGCGGAACAACCGCTTCCCTGTGTGGACTTGAGGCGGCAGGCTTTGAGCAGAATGAGGCGAAGACCGAACAGGCGATCCAGAGAATTGAGATGCTGAACGCATACCTTTTCATCCAGTCTGGTATTCCGGTTATCTACAGCGGCGATGAGATCGGCCAGGTCAACGATTATTCCTACAAAGAGAGTGAAGATTCTGACCGCGCAGCCGACAGCCGTTATCTGCACCGCGGCCACTTCCGCTGGGATCTGGAGCCCCAGAAGGAGAAAAAAGGAACGGTTCAGAATCAGATTTTGCTTCGATGAAAAAGATGGAGGAGCTGAAATTCAAATACCGTCCGTTTGAGGGTGAGGCGGATGTCTGGACCGAGGAAACGTATGATACGGCGCTTCTCTGTGTCTGCAGAAAATCCGGCAATGAGATGGTAACGGGTCTCTTTAACTTCAGCAATGAAGACCGCACGGCCTGGATCGATATGGGTGAGTTCACCTGGAAGGATCTGTTTACCGGCGAGAAACGTGTTCTGCGCGGCGTTCCGGTTCCGGCACGCGGTTACGCATGGTATTACCGGAAATGGAATTAAATCCCTTGCGAAGGAAAGAAAAGTATGATATGCTTTGTAGGCTATCCTGAAGTACGATATATGTGCAAGAATGGGATAGATTCACGAAAACAAAGAAAAGGCGGTTTTGCCAGATGATAAAAACAATCCGCGGTTTTATGAAGCGCCTGAATGAGGACCATGTCGGTGCTTATGCAGCGCAGAGTGCGTATTTCATTCTTCTTTCCTTTATTCCGTTTGTTCTTCTGGTTGTTACGCTTGTAAAATATACGCCGCTGACGCGCGACGATGTTTACAGCGTTCTGATCAATATGCTGCCCACGGAGTTTCAGAGCTACGTGGGCGGTATTGTAAATGAGATCTTTTATCAGTCCGTTGCTTATATGCCGATTACGATCATCACAACGCTGTGGTCGGCGGGAAAGGGCATTGCGGCGCTGACAAACGGGCTGAACAGCATTTATCACGTAACAGAGACACGTAATTACATCATCAACCGGCTGCGGGGCATGGCATATACCTTGATATTTGTCGCTGCATTCCTCACCAGTCTGGTGCTTCTGGTCTTCGGAACCCGCATTCAGAATAAGCTGACGGAACATCTGCCGATGGTGGCGCGCGTGACATCCTCTATCATGGGCATGCGTACCCTGATTACGACAGGCGTGCTGGCGGTTCTGTTCCTGGTGCTGTATAAATGCATTCCGAACCGGAAGGCGAGCTTTAAGAGCCAGTGCCCGGGCGCACTGATCTCATCCCTTGCCTGGTCTATTTTTTCCCTTGCATTTTCCATGTACCTCGACATCGCGCTTGCGGCGTCCAATATGTACGGCAGTCTGACGATGATCGTGTTTATCATGATCTGGATGTATTTCTGCATGTGGATCCTTCTGATCGGCGCGGAGATCAACGCGTATTTTGAGGATAAACTGCGGAAACTGCAGAACGCGGCGATCGAGCATTTTATGGAAAATAAAGAGACAAATAAAGAAGCGGGAAAATAATGGCTTGACATCCGGGGGTCAAGACGGTACAATAAACATTGTTTATGAAAGTTTTATAAATAATCTAACAGGAAAAATGCTGTGAAGATGTTCAGAGAAATATTTTTTCCGCCAGAGAGAGGGAGTCATCGGCTGCAAGCTCCTTCAGGTTCAGGAATATTTCAAATTTCGCATTGGAGCAGATGTCCGGAACGCATAGCAGGATACTGGAAATGCAAGTAGGGACAGACGTTTGGTGTACGTTACAGCACCGGTTATGAGTGTCTGCAGGAAGTAGCTGCAGAAATCAGGGTGGTACCGCGAAATTTCAGATCTCGTCCCTTTGTGGGGCGGGGTCTTTTTTTCGTGAGCAACGAGCCAGGCAGCCATGCTTGCATGGATATCTGGCGACTGCCACGAAAATCAGATGCTCCGCTGTTTGCAGCGGGGTATCTGATTGTTTTTCACATTTACCATCAAACAAGCAAGAAAAAGAAAGTAGGAGAGTCAAATGCAGGAAAAAAGTGTATTAACCGGCCATCTGTCTGAATTAAAACAGAAGATTGAAAATGGACTGGAAGAGCTGAAAAGCTCCAAAGAACTGTATGAATTTAAGAGCGAGTATCTGGAAGGAAAGAAAAGTAAGATCAGCGGGCTGATGAAAGAAATGAAAAACATTGCCCCGGAAGAGCGCGCAAACTACGGTAAATCCGTCAATGAGTTAAAAGAGTGGGCGCTTGGCCGCTTCCAGAAAGTGGAAGAGGAGATGAAAGAGCGCGAGCTGCAGAAGAAATATGAGTCCGAGAAAATCGACCTGACCCTTCCGGCAGAAGAGACAGCGATCGGAAACCTTCATCCGGTTACCCTGATCCGCAAACAGCTCATCGACATCTTTGCAGGCATGGGCTTTGAGGTATACGAGGGAAGAGAAATCGAGACCGATTATTACAACTTTACTGCACTGAATACACCACAGGATCACCCGGCAAGAGATATGCAGGATACCTTCTATCTCTCCCCGGAATTCCTGCTTCGTACCCAGACATCGGCAGGCCAGATTCATGTCATGGAAAACAAAAAGCCGCCGATCAAGATCCTTTCCCCGGGACGTGTTTTTCGGTCTGATGACGACGCAACCCATTCTCCGATGTTCCATCAGATGGAGGGACTCGTTGTCGACAAAAACATCACCCTCTGCGACCTGAAAGGAATGCTCGACGTACTCGTACAGAAGATCTACGGCGAGGGAACCACAACCCGTCTCCGTCCGTCTTACTTCCCGTTCACGGAGCCGTCCGTTGAGGTAGACTGCAGCTGCTTCGCCTGCGGCGGAAAAGGATGCAGCCTCTGCAAGGGAACCGGCTGGATCGAGGTCCTTGGAGCAGGTATCGTAAACAAACGTGTGCTGGAGAACTGCGGCATTGATTCAGAAGAGTACAGCGGCTTCGCTTTTGGTATCGGCCTAGAGCGTATCGCCATGCTGAAATACGGAATCAACAACATCAAACTGTTATTCGGTTCCGATCTGCGGGTTTTAAATCAGATTAACGAGAAATAAAGACGAAACAGTTTGAATTTGGAGGTTTAATATGTTAGTACCGTTAAGTTGGCTGAAAGAATATGTAGATATCGATGTTACCCCGGAAGAACTGGAGAAAAAACTGTTCGACGGCGGTTTTGAAGTAGAAGAGCGTTATCAGGTGGGAAAAGACATCAGCAATGTTGTTGTCGGTCTGGTGGAGGGCTGCGAGCCGATCCCGGAGACCCATCTTCATGTGTGCCAGGTAAATGCAGGAGAACACGGCGCCATGCAGATCTGCTGCGGCGCAGACAACGTGCACACCGGCGGAAAATTCCCGGTTGCCCTTCCTGGCGCTTCTGTTTATGCAACAGCAAAAGATCATAAGACCATCGAGGGTGTTATGACCATCAAAAAAGGAAAATTAAGAGGATATGAGTCCTGCGGAATGCTCTGCTCCGGCGTGGAGCTCGGCCTTACCGAGGATCTGTACCCGGGCGCAGGCTACAACGGACTGCTTGTTCTGCCGGAAGATGCCGAGCTTGGCGCAGATGTCAAAGAGCTGACAGGTCTTGACGACTGGATCTTTGATATCTCCCTGACTGCAAACAGACCAGACTGCCAGAGTATCCTCGGTATCGCAAGAGAAGTATCGGCGATGCTGGAAAAACCTTTAAAAATGCCGGCAACCGATTACACCGAGACGGATGTGGAAAAAGAAGGCTTCTCTGTCCGCGTGGAAGCTCCGGAACTCTGCCCGCGTTACAGCGCTCATTACGTATATGACGTAAAAATCGGAGAGTCCCCGGCATGGATGAAACGCCGTCTGGCACTCGTCGGCATGTCCGCGATCTCCAACGTGGTTGATATCACAAACTACGTCTTAAAAGAGATCGGCCAGCCGATGCATGCTTTTGACTGCTCTTATCTGGAAGGCAATGAAATCTGTGTCAGAAGAGCAAAAGAAAATGAAAAGATTGTGACCCTCGATGAGCAGGAATACACAATGAATGAGAACAACCTCGTGATCTGCGACGGCGTAAAACCGGTTGCACTTGCCGGTGTCATGGGAGGCTTAAACTCCGAGATCCGCGACACGACAGAGGCTGTTATGTTTGAGTCCGCAAAATTCGCACGCGACAACGTCAGAAAGACAGCCCGTGCGCTTGGAAAAGCGACGGATGCCAGTGCAAGATATGAGAAAGGCGTAGACGAGTATTCAACCGTACTTGGTATGAAACGTGCCCTGCATCTGATGGAAGAGCTTGGCTGCGGTAAAGTTTCCCGTACCCATTTCGATGTGAACACCGGAAACTCCATCGATCCGACTCCGATGACCGTCAGTGTCAGCAAAGTAAACGGCGTACTCGGTATCGAAGTTCCGGAAGCAGAGATTCTCCGCATTATGAAAAACCTGAACTTTGCACCGGAAATCAACGGCGATGAGCTGACCATCCAGGTTCCGGCTTACCGTGAGGATATGCTGCCGGAGGGAGAGAACGATGTCGAGCGCTATCCGGACGTGGCAGAGGAAGTCATCCGTATGTACGGCTACGATCACGTAACCGATACCTTCCTTTCCGCTGCACAGGTAACGATGGGCGGCTACAATGAAGAGCAGAAAGGCGAGCTGGCACTGAAGAATACCTTATGCACCATGGGTATCTACGAGTGCATGCATTACTCCTTCTTCTCCCCTGCAGATCTGGATCTCTTGAAACTGCCGGCAGATGCAAAAGAGAGAAATGCCATCGAGATCATCAACCCGATCAACCAGGATCTGTCCCTGATGCGTACCACACTGGCAGCTTCCATGCTGAATGCCATTTCCAGAAATGAGAAACAGGGCACCCTTGAAGGAAGACTGTTCGAGGTAGCAAGCATCTACATTCCGGAGTCCCTGCCGCTGACATCCTACCCGGATGAGAGAAAAGTTCTCTGCGTCGGAACCTTCGGAAACAACGAGAGCTTCTTCACTATGAAGGGCATCGCCAACACCATCGCCGAGAGCATGGACATTGAGTTCACCTACGAGCCGGTTCAGAAATCCTTCCTGCATCCGTATCAGGCAGTGAAAGTACTCTGCGAGGGTACAGAAATCGGATACTTCGGAAAAGCAGCATACGATATCCAGAACGAGCTGAGCATGCGTACTTCCTCTTACATCATGGAGCTTGACTTAAAAGAGCTCTCCAGATGGTACGGCAAAAAACGCACCTTCCAGCCGATCTCCAAATTCCAGGAGGAGAAACGTGACCTGGCATTTGTCATGGACAAAAACATCAGCTGCGGCGATGTAGAGAACTGTATCCGCGAGGCAAACAAATACGTAAAAGAGATCCGTCTGTTCGATGTTTACGAGGGCGGCCAGATTCCGGAAGGCAAGAAGAGCATGGCGTTCACCGTCACCTTTGCACCGAAGGAAGAAGCATTTGACTTCGAAAAAGTACAGAAATTTGTCGAGAAGATCTGCAAGAAACTGCAGAATGAGTTCAACATCGAACTGAGAGGCTGATTTTTATGAAACTTTATATCATACGCCACGGCGAAACTGCGTGGAATGTAGAAGGCAGACTGCAGGGCCAGTCGGACACCGAGCTGAATGAGAACGGTGTCCGTCTGGCGAAAGTGACGGCGGAAGGACTGAAAAATATCCCGTTTGACCTTGGAATTTCCAGTCCGCTGCGCCGCGCAAAGCACACGGCAGAGCTCGTCCTTGCAGGCAGAAATGTGCCGCTTACGACCGACGACCGCCTGATGGAGCTTTCCTTTGGCTCCTGGGAAGGGCTTGGATGCCGGGCAAACAATTTTGAGATTCCGTCTGAACACTTCGACGATTTTTACAGAGATCCGTTCCACTTCCGCCCGGCGGGAGACGGAGAGACGATCCAGGAGGTCTGCGACCGGGCAGAAGCGTTCTATCATGAGCTGACTGCAAAACCGGAGCTCCAGGACAAGACGATCCTGATCGCCACCCACGGCTGCTGCATGCGCGCGCTGCTGCGCAATGTCTATGAAGACAAGAACGACTTCTGGCACGGCGGCGTGCCGTACAACTGTGCGGTCAGCATCATCGAAGTACAGAACGGTGTTTCCACGCTGCTTGCGGATAATAAAATCTATTATGATCCGTCGGACTGCGTAAACTTTTATAAAGAAGTAAAATAAAAAATGATATTCAGAGGCAGACATAAAAGGAAAGTATTTCCCTTTGTGCCTGCCTCTTTAAATCACGTTTGCCGTCTGACAGAAAGTGTGATACTATAGAAATAACGGATTTTAACACCAGTAGACAAGAAGTTCCCCGTTTCTGAACCGGTGGGATGAATTGCTAAAAGAAACATAATGGCAGTGGCGGGCGGAGAGAAATCGGTATTCTCCACCGACATGAGGCAAGTCACAGTCGAACTATTTTCGACATGTCAGACTCCGTGAAATACCGACTGTGAGTGAAACAACGAAAGCGAAAAAGGAGGAACATAAGTATGTCCATGGTAACACTGGGAAGCACAGGAATCTGTGTAAACAAGAACGGCTTCGGCGCGCTGCCGGTACAGCGTGTCACGAAAGAAGACGCTGTTTATCTGCTGCGCAAAGCGTATGACGGAGGCATCCGCTTTTTTGATACCGCGCGTGCCTACAGCGACAGCGAGGAAAAATTAGGCGCAGCGTTTGAGGGAATGCGTGAGAAGGTCTTTATCTCTACGAAGACGATGGCAAAGGATGTGGAGGGCTTCTGGAAGGATCTGGAGACAAGCCTTTCCCTTTTGAAGACGGATTACATCGATATCTATCAGTTCCACAATCCGTCCTTCTGTCCTAAGCCGGGAGATGGAACCGGCCTGTATGAGGCGATGCTGGAAGCAAAAGCACAGGGAAAAATCCGCCACATCGGTATCACGAACCACCGCATGAGCGTGGCAGAGGAGATCATCGAGTCCGGTCTTTACGAGACGCTGCAGTTCCCGTTCTGCTATCTGGCAACGGACCGTGAGAAAGCACTGGTACAGGGATGCAAAGAGAAAAATATCGGCTTTATCGCAATGAAAGCGCTCTCGGGCGGCCTGATCACAAACTCCGCGGCTGCATATGTTTTTGAAGACCAGTACGACAACGTGCTTCCGATCTGGGGCGTCCAGAGAGAAAAAGAGCTGGACGAGTTCTTAAGCTACATTGCCTGTCCGCCTGCCATGACGGATGAAATCAAGGCGATCATCGAGAAAGACCAGAAAGAGCTCTCTGGCAACTTCTGCCGCGGCTGCGGTTACTGTATGCCATGTCCGGCAGGCATTGAGATTAACACCTGCGCGCGCATGAGCCTGCTTCTGCGCCGTTCCCCGTCCGCCAACCAGCTCACCGAGCGCGGCCAGGCGATGATGAAGAAAATCGAGGTTGTCTTCACTGCGGCGCCTGCATGAAGAAATGTCCCTACGGTCTGAATACGCCGAAGCTTCTCGAAGAGAACTACGAAGATTATAAAAATGTACTGGCAGGAAAAACACTGGTATGAGTAATCTGATCTTCAGCCTGAACGCGACGATGCCGATCTTCCTGACAATGATTTTGGGACTTTTCTTTCGAAAGGTTGGTATTCTGGACGAATCGTTCACAAGCAAAATGAACAAATTTGTGTTTAAAATCGCACTCCCGGTGCTGCTGTTCCAGGACCTGTCGGATTCTGATTTCTCCGCTGTGTGGGATATCAAATTCGTTCTGTTCTGCTTCTTTGCAACACTGCTCTCAATTCTTGCGGTATGGGGACTTTCCCATCTCTTAAAAGAGAGAAGTGCAAGAGGCGAATTTATCCAGGCGGCGTACCGGAGCAGTGCGGCGATCCTTGGTATTGCCTTTATCCAGAATATCTACGGAAATTCCGGCATGGCGCCGCTGATGATCATCAGCAGTGTGCCGCTGTATAATATCATGGCGGTTGTCGTTCTTGCGGTATTCGGTCCGGAACGGGAGGAGATCACGGCAGATTTTGTGAAAAAGACGGCGAAAAATATCGTGACAAACCCGATTATCCTCGGGATCGCTGCAGGACTTCTCTGGTCGGTGCTTCGCATTCCAAAGCCGGTGATTCTGCAGAAAACGGTGCAGAATATTGCGGTACTTGCAACGCCGCTCGGCCTGATTGCGATGGGTGCGTCGTTTGAGGCAAAGAGCGCGGCAAAGAATATCCGGCCGTCGATTGCTGCAGCTGCGATTAAGCTGGTCGGTCTTGCAGCTGTCTTTCTGCCGATCGCCGTGATACTTGGCTTCCGTCAGGAAAAATTGGTGGCAATCCTTGTGATGCTGGGTTCCGCAACGACGGTGAGCAGTTTTATCATGGCGAAAAATATGGGTCATGAGGGAAGTCTGACGGCAAACACCGTTATGCTCACAACGTGCGGCAGTGCCTTTACGCTGACGTTCTGGCTGTATCTGATGAAAACGCTGGCGTTTATCTAACCGGATTGCGAATATCCGCTTTGATTTTCAGTACACCAAAAGCGTGTCCGGGATTTTGTCCGGGCACGCTTTTATCAATCACAAAAATCAGAAAAAGAGGGAAAAGAATGGACTTCAAAAATGCGGTCAAAGCATTACAGATTGGAAAAAAGGAAGGAAAAAAATTCCGCCTTTCTACGGAATTTGGGAAAAATCCGGAAGAAGAGCTCCCGTTTCCGGAATATCCGCGTCCGCAGATGCGCCGGGAAAACTGGACAAATCTGAACGGATGGTGGGAGTATGCGTTCACGGAAACGCAGAAAATGCCAAAACAGCGGGACGGAAAAATTCTCGTTCCGTTTTCCCCGGAGTGCGATGCGTCCGGCGTGAAGCGGCAGCTGCTTCCAAAAGAATATCTGTGGTACTTCCGCACGATTCAGCTTCCCAAAATTCCTGCCGGAAAACGGCTGCTGCTGCAGTTCGGCGCCGTGGATCAGGATGCGGTAATTTACTGCAACGGAAAGCGTGCCGGAGGCCATCTCGGCGGGTATCTTTCTTTTTCAGTGGATCTTACGCCGTATCTCAAAACGGGAGAGAACGAGCTTGCCGTCAAGGTGCGCGATGAGACGGACACGGACTGGAAGGGCCGCGGAAAGCAGAGCCTTACCCCGGGCGGCATGTTTTACACCGCGCAGAGCGGCATCTGGCAGAGTGTCTGGATGGAATGGGTGCCGGAGACATATCTGGAACGCATCGTGATCACGCCGGAATATGATACGGCGAGCGTGAAAGTACGGGTTTTTCTCAACGGACCGGATACTGGACTGACGAAAAAAATTACGGTGCGGGAGAGCGAAGCGCCGGATGCGAAGGTGATCTGCATCCGGGAGACGAGAGAAAACGAGGCGGAGCTGATTCTCGGTAATTTTGCAGGCTGGAGCCCGGAACATCCGCATCTCTATGGGGTTTCCATTGAAGCGGGAGAAGACCGCGTCGAGAGTTATTTCGGCATGCGCAAATTCGGCATTGGAAAAGATGAGAAAGGAATCACGCGTCTTTTCTTAAACGGAAAGCCGTATTTCCAGAACGGTGTCCTCGACCAGGGTTATTGGCCGGAAAGCCTCTACACGCCGCCGTCCGATGAGGCGATGGTTTATGACATTAAGACGGCCAAACGCCTCGGTTTCAATATGATCCGGAAACACCTGAAAGTTGAGTGCGCAAGATGGTATTCCCACTGCGACCATATCGGTATGCTGGTGTGGCAGGATATGATCAACGGCGGCGGCCGGTCGGTCCAGACGTTCCTTTTGTACCTTCCGACCGTACTGCCGTTTGTGACAACGGAATTCAGGGATAACTGTTATCCGCTCTTTTCGCGGACCTCAAAAACGGGAAGAGAGTGGTGGAAGCGGGAGTGCCGCGAGACGGTTCATCAGCTTTACAATGCACCGTGCGTGTCGCTCTGGGTTCTGTTCAACGAGGGATGGGGACAGTTTGATGCCAGGGAGATGACAGAAATGGTGCGCGCTCTCGATCCGACGCGGCAGATCGACCACGCGAGCGGCTGGTACGATCAGGGAGCGGGGGACATCAAGAGCCTTCACAATTACTTTCGTCCGTTAAAAGTAAAACCGGAGGAGCGCGCGTTTGCTTTTTCTGAATACGGTGGCTATACGTATCCGGTACAGGAGCATCTCTACTCCGAAAAATCGTTCGGCTACCGCACGTACCAGAACCAGACACAGTACCAGAAAGCGATGAATGCACTGGCAGAAAAGATAAGAGAACTCACAGAACAGGGACTTGCCGCAGCAGTCTACACACAGCTTACCGATGTCGAGGAGGAGTCGAACGGCATCCTTACGTATGACCGGAAGGTATGCAAATGGGAACCACAGGAGGCAAAAGATTTTTGCCCAAAAGAATAATTTGGTAAAATTTTTGTTGACAAAGTGAGGATAAGTTGCTAATATATTGGATAAGGCGTTGGAAGTTGTAAGAAATTGCTGAAAATCCGCGGCGCCTGCGGATGGAGGAAAGTTGGTGTTTATGGAACAGAAAAGAACATTATCCCTGCTGGTGGATAATACGCCGGGACTTTTAAGCAGAGTAGCTGGTCTTTTCAGCCGACGCGGATACAATATCGAGACGATCACCGCCGGTGTGACAGCAGACCCGCGATACACAAGAATGACTGTTGTTCTGTACTGCAGTGATGAAATGATTCTGGAGCAGATCAAAAAACAGCTGGCAAAACTTGTCGATGTGCGGGATATCAAAGAGCTGAAGCCGGACGAGAGTGTCAGACGAGAGCTGATGCTGGTCAAAATCCGTGTGAATGAAAATGAACGCCGCAATGTCATCGCCATCTCCGATGTC
The DNA here is from genome assembly GCF_003477865.1 of Blautia sp. AF34-10. Classification (NCBI taxonomy): domain Bacteria; kingdom Bacillati; phylum Bacillota; class Clostridia; order Lachnospirales; family Lachnospiraceae; genus Blautia; species Blautia sp. AF34-10. The sequence goes on along the minus strand of NZ_QUED01000012.1, from coordinate 44,467 downwards.
TTCCGTGGAAGAATCGTGGATGTGGGACAGGAAAGCCTGATTGTAGAGCTGACCGGAAACCAGTCAAAGCTCGAAGGGTTCCTGAATCTGGTACAGGGATACGAAATCCTGGAACTGGCCAGAACAGGAGTGACAGGACTCTCCAGAGGAGCCCACGATGTGCGTTACCTCGATTAACGCAGATCACATTACATACGTTTGCTAGAGGAATGAAATTTTTGTATAGAAAAGTTCATTTCCCTGACAAACAGCAAAAGGCAGAAATGCTTTTCGCTGTATAAATTGACCGACCTGCCGCCGGTCAAGACATTCTATATATTATGGAGGAAAATAAAATGGCAGCAAGACTTTTTTATCAGGAAGATTGTAATCTCTCTTTACTGGAAGGCAAAAAAATCGCAATTATCGGCTACGGAAGCCAGGGACATGCTCATGCACTGAACCTGAAAGATTCCGGCTGTGATGTTATTATTGGACTTTATGAAGGCAGCAAATCCTGGGCAAAAGCAGAGGCACAGGGATTCAAAGTATACACCGCTGCTGAGGCTGCAAAACAGGCTGATATCATCATGATCCTGATCAACGATGAGAAACAGGCTGCAATGTACAAAAAAGATATCGAGCCAAACCTGGAAGAGGGCAACATGCTGATGTTCGCTCATGGTTTCGCTATCCACTTCGGACAGATCGTACCTCCGAAGAACGTAGATGTAGCTATGATCGCTCCGAAAGCACCTGGCCACACAGTAAGAAGCGAGTATCAGGCTGGAAAAGGAACTCCTTGCTTGGTTGCTGTTGAGCAGGATTACACCGGAAAAGCTCTGGACAGAGCACTGGCTTACGGCCTTGGAATCGGCGGAGCAAGAGCTGGTCTTCTGGAGACAACCTCAGAACTGAGACCGAAACAGACCTGTTCGGTGAGCAGGCAGTTCTCTGCGGCGGTGTATGCGCCCTGATGCAGGCTGGATTTGAGACTCTGTGCGAGGCTGGATACGACCCAAGAAACGCATACTTCGAGTGCATCCATGAGATGAAACTGATCGTAGACCTGATCTATCAGTCGGGATTCTCCGGAATGAGATACTCCATCTCCAACACAGCCGAGTACGGCGATTACATCACCGGACCGAAGATCATCACAGAAGAAACCAAGAAGACCATGAAGAAGATCCTTTCCGATATCCAGGATGGTACTTTCGCAAAAGACTTCCTTCTGGATATGTCCCCAGCAGGCGGACAGGCTCACTTCCGTGCAATGAGAAGAAAAGCTGCAGAGCATCCGTCAGAGAAAGTCGGAGAAGAAGTCAGAAAACTGTACAGCTGGAGCAACGAGGACAAACTGATCAACAACTAATCGGTTTGCTGTCAAATGATCCATATCGGGAGGCTGCCTTTGCGGGCAGTCTCCTTTTTTCGTTCTATCGTTTTATCATAGAAAAAACACTTCCGCGCCATGCATATCCCCCAATATGATAGGGCGCGGAAGTGTTATCTTTTCTGTATTCGTTTTTTTTATGCCTCCTGACGACAGGCAGGAAAAGCACGGTAGTATTTGATATAAGAACTTAAAATATCAAAAAATTCGGAATTGGTCGGTTTTGTCAGAACCGGATGCACAGAAAGCGAAAAGAGCAGATCACGGTTTCCGCGGGTCCAGCAGACGGAAATAGCGGTGCGGATGTCTCGTTCGACGCAGGAGGACGATACCTGAAACGTTTGCGCGATCTTTGGGTACAGCGTTTTGCTGACCCGAAGGAGATAATCTTCGTCTTCCATGCATAAAGCGATACCATAGGCGAGATAGCGAAATCCGCGGTATTTTGCACCAATTCCTAAAGAGTGTAGTAGAAAGTAAATTTCAGTTTCCATTACGATGTCTCCTTTTATTCAGTTTTTACATAGTCTTTGCAGACGGGCATGCCAGAGGTGAAAGTTTGTATGGCATACGATTTTCCCCTTTCACTTATGATACGTGGAAAACGTCGAAAAATTACATATTCAGAAAGAAAAAGTGACAATATAGTAAAATAAAAGAGAATATGACACGAAATAAAGAAATGAATGTAATGAAACGGGAGAGGGAAAAATAACATTGATTTTTCAGAAGTTCGCTGGTATAATGAAAACATGATTACGGGGTATGGCGTAGCTTGGTAGCGCGCACGGCTGGGGGCCGTGAGGTCGCAGGTTCAAATCCTGTTGCCCCGATCGGTAAGAGTGTCGTTTTACGGCACTTTTTTTCTTACAGACAAAGACGTGTGCGGAAGAAAAATGAATTGCGCAGAAAAAACAGGGAGGAAGTTATGGGGAAAGTAACGATACAGAGTATGGCAAAGGAGCTGGGATTGTCCCGGAATACGGTTGCCATGGCATTAAAGGATGATCCGAAGGTAGCTCCGGTGACGCGGGAGAGAGTTCTTCGGATGGCGAAAAGAAATGGCTATCTGGGCGAAAATGTATATGTGGAAGAAGTTCGGGCACCGCAGGAGAAGCATTACAATATTATGGTTCTGCGTACGCGGGATGCCGCTGTTTATTGGGACCGTGTCGTGAGCGGCATCTCCGAGGAGGCGAGCCTCAATAACTGTCAGACGCGCGTTGCGGTCGTGACGGAGCGGGAGGAGGAGAACGGCATTCTGCCGCTCGGCCTGAATGAAAATATCGATGCGATCTTCTGCATTAAAATGCTGCCGCTGGAATATATGCAGAAACTGGTAAATCTGGGATACCGCATTTTTCAGCTCGACCATTACTGCGGTATCGAACAGCGGCCGATGGGCGATATCGTGCGTGTGGACGGTGTGCAACCGGTGAGTCTTCTGACGTCCCATCTGATCGGGCAGGGCATGACGCGGATCGGTTTCCTAAGTGAGCACAGCAGCACGTATGAGTCGATGCATGACCGGTATGTCGGTTTCCTTGCAGCGATGGAACAGGCGGGCATTCCGCTCGAGGAGGAGCTTGTGCGCCCCAATATGGAGAGCGATCATTTTTATTACCCGGAAAATTTTGACAAGATTGTGGCGAGCTACGATACACTGCCGGAAGCGATTGTCTGCGGCAACGATATGATCGCCAAAAGACTGACAGAATCCTTCCGGAAAATCGGCGTGCGCGTGCCGGAGGATGTGGCACTGACCGGATTTGATGATGATGAGGACCGGATGCTGTATCCGTTCTTCTCAACCGTTCATGTCGATACGAAGTGGCTTGGCCGCCGTATGGTGCATGAATTTTTATGGCGGGAGGAGCACCCGGAAGCGCCGAAAGAGCGGATTCTCGTTTCGGGGGAGGTTGTGGTGCGCCGTTCCTCGTGCAAGCGTCAGGGATAGAAAGAAATAGAAAAAACAGGAAAAAGTGAACAAAGAAAGAAAGCTAGGGACGCCCCGGCGGACGAGAAGAAAAACCGTCTGCCGGGGCGTTTCCGGCTCCCTTTTTGCGATGATTCAAATTCGTGCATAAATGCCATGTAGAAAAACACTACCACGGAAAACAGGTAGAGGATTACCAGAAATACCTAGAAGAGTACAACAAATAAAACAACGAAATCATGCGTTAGAGCACTCGCCGGAGCCTCCTTTCCGGCGGGTGTATTTTTACGGAATCCTGCGTTTTGCGCTTGACAGAGATGGAGAAAAATGGTAACATAAGAGCCAAGTTAGGAAAAAGGCAAAGAAGAGGAATACTACATGGAGCTTCCGAATCCAGAAAGCTGTTGGGTGATGCGAAACAGCAGACGAATTCCGTGGAACTGACCTCAGAGCCGCTGCTCCCAAATTTAGAATAAAAAGAGTAGGTGCAGACGGAAACCCACCGTTAGAAGGGCAGGATATGCAGATGTTTCATCCGTATCCGCAGAGTGTACAGAGAAAATCTCTGTAAAACAGGAGTGGTACCGCGTAAGATAGCAAGTCTTTCGTCTCTTGTGTCAGAAGCCGACACAGAAGATGAGAGATTTTTTTATGCTTTCATCCCGAATTTATGTCGGCAGAATAAATTATATTTCACTTTCTGAGAGGAGAAAATCATGATGAATGTAAAGAAGTATCAGAAACAGTACTATATGCCGCCGGTTCCGTGCATGGACTGGGCAAAAAAAGACAGCATCGAGAAAGCACCGGTATGGTGCAGCGTTGACTTGCGTGACGGAAACCAGGCGCTTGTCATTCCGATGAGCCTGGAACAGAAGGTAGAGTTCTTCAAACTTCTTGTGGAAGTTGGTTTCAAAGAGATCGAGGTTGGCTTCCCGGCAGCATCCGAGACCGAATATGAGTTTCTCCGCACCCTGATCGAGCAGGATCTGATCCCGGAAGACGTAACCGTTCAGGTTTTGACCCAGGCGAGAGAGCATATCATCCGCAAGACCTTCAAGGCATTAAAGGGCTGCAAGAATGCTATCGTTCACGTTTACAATTCCACTTCCTATGCACAGCGTCAGCAGGTCTTCAAAAAGTCGAAAGAAGACATCCTGAAAATCGCCGTTGAGGGAGCGAAGCTCTTAAAAGAGCTGACAGAAGAGGCCGGCGAGAAATACCGCTTCGAGTACAGCCCGGAGAGCTTTACCGGAACCGAGCCGGAATATGCGCTTGAGGTGTGCAACGCCGTTCTCGACGTATGGCAGCCGACTGCAGACCGCAAAGCCATCATCAACCTGCCGAGCACCGTGGAGCTTTCCATGCCGCACGTTTATGCAAGCCAGGTGGAATACATGAGCAAAAACCTGAAATACCGCGATAATGTCGTTCTTTCCCTTCATCCGCACAATGACCGCGGCTGCGGCGTTTCCGATGCAGAGATGGGTATCCTTGCCGGAGCAGACCGTATCGAGGGAACGCTGTTCGGAACGGCGAGAGAACCGGAAACGTGGATATTATCACGGTCGGCATGAACATGTACATGCAGGGCGTCGATCCGGAGCTTGACTTCTCCGATATGCCGAAACTCTGCCATGCATTTGAATCCTTCACCGGTATGAGCATCAACCCGAGAAGCCCGTACTGCGGATCTCTCGTATTTGCAGCCTTCTCCGGTTCCCATCAGGATGCGATCGCAAAAGGCATGCACTGGATCGAGGAGAAAGCACCGGATACCTGGACCGTTCCGTATCTGCCGATCGATCCGACCGATATTGGAAGAAACTACGATGCAGACGTCATCCGCATCAACAGCCAGTCTGGAAAGGGCGGTGTCGGCTATATTCTGGAGACGAAATACGGCCTGAATCTGCCGGCGAAGATGCGCGAGGCTATGAGCTATACCGCAAAATCCGTTTCCGATCATCTGCATAAAGAGCTGCGTCCGGATGAAATCTTTGAACTCTTCAAGGACAGCTTCGAGAACGTAACCACACCGTATAACATCAACGGCGTTCACTTTAAACAGCTTGATGCGGGCAAAATTGAAGCACAGGTTACTTCCAACTATGAGGGCGGCGAGTATACAACCGTATTTGCAGAAGGAAACGGCCGTCTGAACGCAGTCAGCAACGCGCTGAAACAGCAGTACAATCTGCAGTATGATCTGGTCAGCTATACGGAGCATGCTTTAGAGCAGAGTTCCAAATCCCGTGCGATCGCCTATGTCGGCATCAAGAAGCCGGACGGAACACTTTCCTGGGGTGCAGGCGTAGACCCGGATATCATCCGTGCTTCCATCGATGCGCTGGTAACTGCAATCAACAACCGATAAGAAAAGAGAGAGAATATGCTGTTTAAAAACAAAATCGAATATACCAAAGAGCTGTTTGTGGAGATTTACCGCACCGAAATGAAAAAAGTGCTGCTCGTGCTGCGGATCATCACCGGTCTTGCTGTTGCGGCTGCCATTCTCTTCATGATCTACGGTGCAGTGACCCGCGGATCCGTTCTGCCGGGCGATTTCTTCAATCTGGGAATTTCTGTCCTGATGGCACTGCTGTGTACGTTTCTGCCGAATCTGATGGCCCGTTCGCAGATGAAAAAATGCAAAAAGAAAGGCCTTCTCGGACAACGTACCCTTCGTTTTACGGAGCATGTGCTCACGATGACATACGAAAAAGAGGGCAGAAGCACCGATATTCCGCTGGAGCAGCTGGCAAAGGTCACGGAGTTTGACAACTATATCCGCATCACCATCGGAGGCAGAAGCACCTTTCTCGATAAGAAACGCTTTGAAATCGGAGACGCGGCAGCGTTTGTGACCTGGGCGGAAGATAAAATCGCAGAGAATGCGGAAAAAGAGGAAGAGGCACTCGCACTCGAGGAGACAGAAAGGGAAGCTCCGGCTTTAGAAGACGGCGAAGCAAAAACGGAGGAGTCCGACGAAAATTAAATCATACATTCTGACAAAAAATATTTTGGCAGAATAGTGGAAAATGGCTGTGCATTTTTGTGCACAGTCATTTTTTGTATATTTTTGTTGTTTTTTCATACTTCATCCATTATAATAAGAGGAAGCGTACAGGTAAAACTAATCTGAAACGTATCCGGCCGGGAGTCAGAGAGGCTCTGCCGGGAGTCAAAGTGAAGGAGAGAAAGAGCATGGAAGTATTATACAAAAGTACCAGAGGCAATGGAGAAACCGTAACTGCATCCCAGGCAATCTTAAAGGGTCTGTCCGACGACGGCGGATTATTTGTACCGACCTCCATTCCAGCACTGGATGTTCCCATGGAAAAACTTGCGGCTATGAGCTATCAGGAAGTAGCATACGAGGTAATGAGCCGTTTTCTTACCGACTTTACAGAAGATGAACTGAAAAACTGTATTGCAAACGCATACGATGCGAAATTTGACACAGAGGAAATTGCACCGCTGACAAAAGCAGACGGTGTTTACTATCTGGAGCTGTTCCACGGCGCAACGATCGCGTTCAAGGACATGGCACTTTCCATTCTGCCGCATCTGATGACGACCGCCGCAAAGAAAAACGGCGTGAAAAATGAGATCGTCATCTTAACTGCTACATCGGGAGATACCGGAAAAGCAGCAATGGCAGGCTTTGCAGATGTGCCGGGCACCAGAATTATTGTATTTTACCCGAAGAACGGCGTAAGCCCGATTCAGGAAAAACAGATGGTAACACAGAAGGGCAAGAACACCCACGTTGTAGCCATCCACGGAAACTTCGACGACGCACAGACCGGCGTGAAGAAAATGTTTAACGACAAAGAGCTTGGAAAAGAGCTGGCAGATAAAGGCTTCCAGTTCAGCTCTGCAAACTCGATCAACATCGGAAGACTCGTTCCGCAGGTTGTCTACTACGTATATGCTTACGCAAACCTGGTGAAAAACGGAGAGATTGCAGACGGAGAAAAGATCAATGTAACCGTTCCGACCGGAAACTTCGGAAATATTCTCGCTGCATTCTATGCAAAACAGATGGGACTGCCGATCGCAAAACTGATCTGCGCTTCCAATGAGAACAAAGTTCTGTTTGACTTCTTCCGCACCGGCGTTTACGACAGAAACAGAGACTTTATTCTGACAACATCACCGTCCATGGATATCCTGATCTCGAGCAATCTGGAGCGTCTGATCTACCGCATCGCCGGAAACAGCGAAGCAGCAGACCGCGAGCTGATGCAGGATCTTGCAAAGGACGGAAAATATGAGATCACCGATGCGATGAAAAAAGAGCTGGCAGACTTCTACGGCAATTATGCATCCGAACAGGAGACAGCAGACGCGATTGCAAAACTGTACAGCGATACCGGATATGTGATTGATACCCATACCGCGGTTGCAGCGGCTGTATACGGAAAATACCGCGAGGAAACCTATGACGAAACCAAGACCGTCATCGCATCTACCGCAAGCCCGTATAAATTTACAAGCAGCGTTCTTGCAGCGATTGCACCGGAGTATGACACCCTTCCGGTACTGGAGCAGGTAGACAAGCTGTCTGCACTTGCCAATACCGAGATTCCGCGTGCGATCGAAGAAATCCGTACTGCACCGGTGCTTCATACGACAGAGTGTGATGTAGATCAGATGCCGGAGACTGTTCGGGCGTTTTTGAAATAAGATAAAGCAGGAGCAGAATTTTAAAACAGGCAGAGCACACAGCAGGCTTTGCCTGTTTTTGCAGGGAGAGAAGAATAAATAATGAAAAATAAAGTAATCAGGGGAGTACTGGTGGCAGCCTGCGTGACAACCGCTGTCAGTGCTGCGAACGTATTTGGAGCAGGCACAGAGCAGAGTCTGGTAAATGAGGCTTCTGCTGTTACACAGGAAGAAACAGAAGAAACATCGGAGGCGGAAACCACAGACGAAAATACGCCGGAGATGACAGAAACGGAGACGCCGGATTCGACAGCGGAAAATGCCGCCTCGGATCTTCCGGCGGCAGAAGTACAGAGCGGAAATCCCGAAGAAACGGCGGTATCCGTGCAGGCTGGAAGCTATTACCCATGGGTGAATGAGAACGGGATCTGGTATTTTAAGGATCCGGATGGTACCATTGTCAAAGGAGCCTGGAGAGAGTACGACAAGAACCGTTACTACCTGAATAATGACGGAAAAATGGCGGTCGGCTGGAAAAAACTTGATGGAGCCTGGTATTATTTCCAAAGCTGGGGCGGTGTTTACCGGGATGCCTTTTACACCGTGAAAAATGTACCGTATTATTCTGATGCGGACGGAAAAATGGCAACCGGCTGGAAACTGATCGATGATGTGTATTATTATTTTGATGATCAGGGCGCGATGTACCGGAATCGTTTTTTTGAGTATGACAAGAATACGTATTATGTTGATGCGGATGGAAAAATGGCATCCGGGTTCGAACAGATTGACGGGATCTGGTATTACTTCCGAAGCTGGGGCGGCATGGCACGAAACACCTTTCTGACGTATAAAAATAATATTTATCATGTTGATACGGATGGAAAGATGACGACCGGCTGGCTGCAGCAGGATGGAACCTGGTATTATTTCCGAAGCTGGGGCGGCATGTACCGCAGCACCTTTTTCAAAGCACCGACAGGAAGTGCACTTTACTATGCCGATGAGAACGGAAAGATGGCTGTCGGAAAAAAACAGATCGACGGTGACTGGTACTATTTCAAGGACTGGGGCGGCATGTATCAGAATGCATTCATCAAAAACGGAACGAGTGTCTGCCATGCGGCTGCAGATGGAAAACTGACCGTCGGCTGGCTGCAGCAGGGCAGTACATATTACTATTTTGATGAAACCGGAGAGCAGTATTTTGACCGCTTTTTTGAATATGACAACAATACATATCGTGTGAATGCAGATGGAAAGATGGTAACCGGCTGGCAGAAAATCAATGGTACGTATTATTATTTCCGGGGCTGGGGCGGCATGTACCGTAGTACCTTTTTCCAGCTTGGCGGTGAAACGTATTATGCCGATGCGGATGGAAAGATGGTGACGGGCTGGCTTTCGAAAGAGAACCAGTGGTATTACTTCCGGGAAAATGGTGCGATGTACCGCAATACCTTCTTTACGCATTTAAACAACAGTTACTATGCCGATGCCAACGGCGTGATGGTGACGGGAGAGCGGACTATTAACGGCGCTTCCTATTACTTTAAAGACTGGGGAGGCATGGCAAAGAACCAGTGGCTCAATGCACAGAAACGGATGGTAAGCGGTGATCCGCAGACGGGCTGGTATTACTTTGGAAGCGACGGAAAGATGGTAAAATCGTATTACGCTCTGCTGAAAAAGAACAGCAGCAACTGGTACTACAGCTTTGACGAAAACGGAGTGTGCATTCTCGCTCGAGCCAGTATGTGCGTGCAAAGGACAGCGTAAGCGGAAAATATTATACGATGGAGCATCAGTATTACACGGATCCGTCTGTGAGTGACCGTGATTTCTTTGCGGCTATCTGCAGTGCGGAGGCGGGTGTCCAGAGAAAAACAGGTATGACGGCAGTTGCGATGGTCATCCGGAACCGGATGGCGGCACAGAATATTTCGCTCCGCACCGCGATTTATAAACAGCAGCAGTTTGAACCGGCGCGGAACGGAAGTCTGACAAACTATCTGACGGGAATTGCGGAGCAGAGCAGTTCGATTATCAATCAGCTGAAAAATAATGGAGCCTACGGTGCAGTGGATGAATCCCAGTCGATCATGGATGCATATCTGAAGAACGGCACAAAGCGTGTGATCCCGGGCTTTGGCGATACGAGAGATGATTTTGATTATCTATATTTCATGACTCCGAAAGCATTTAAAAATCTGAATATGGATAAAGAAAAATGTGTGACATATACATACACCTATAAATGGACAACTTCCAGCGGAACAGCGCGGGAAGATTCCCATATTTTCTTTGTGAACTGGGTGAAAAAACAGAGCTGATCGGACGTCATATCGAAAGAAGGGGCGAACAAAAGATGACATTACAGGAAACAATCGAACAGATCCATCCGCTTTCGAAAGAGGCGATGGATCGTGCCAAGGCTCACTGGGACGGCATTGCAAAGCCGCTCCACAGCCTCGGAAAGCTGGAGGACGTGCTCATCCAGATTGCCGGAATCACCGGAAAAGAGGAGATTTCGATTGAAAAAAGAGCACTTCTGACGTTCTGTGCGGACAATGGCGTTGTGGAAGAAAACGTGACGCAGAGCGGTCAGGAAGTGACAGCGACAGTTGCGGAAAATTTTCTGCAGGAGAAGGCGACAGCAGCCATTCTCTGCCGCGGCGCGCATGCGGATCTGTTTCCGATTGATATCGGAATGGCGCGCGATACGAAGGTTCCGCGGTATAAAGTTGCGTATGGAACAAAAAATATGGCAAAAGGCCCGGCGATGACAAGGGAAGAGGCCGTTCGTGCGCTTGAAACAGGAATCGCCGTGGCGGAAGAAAAAATTGCGGCGGGCTATCAGCTGATGGCAACCGGTGAGATGGGCATTGGAAATACGACGACGAGCAGTGCAATGGCAGCCGTTTTCCTGAATCAGCCGGTTCCGGAACTGACGGGACGGGGCGCCGGGCTTTCGAGTGAAGGTCTTGCGCGGAAAATTGCAGCGATTGAAAAAGCAATTGCCATCAATCAGCCGGATCCGTCCGATCCCATCGATGTGCTGGCAAAGGTCGGCGGTTTTGACATTGCCGGCATGGCGGGTGTCTTTCTTGCAGGGGCTGCACATGGCGTTCCGGTTGTGATGGACGGCTTTATTTCCTGTGTGGCAGCGCTTCTTGCTGCACGGATTGCACCGTTTGCAAAGGACTATATGATCGCTTCGCACGTATCGAAGGAGCCGGCGGCGCATCTGCTGCTTGCAGAGCTTGGAAAAGAAGCCTTCCTGCACTGCGATATGTGTCTGGGCGAGGGAACGGGCGCCATCATGCTTTTCCCGATTCTGGATCAGGCAAATGCCGTATACCGCGGCATGGCGACATTTGACGAGGCACAGATCGAAACGTATGTGCCGCTGACTTAAAAAAGGCAGGTGAAACGATGATACATCTGGTTACAGGCGGCAGCGGCAGCGGAAAATCGGCGTATGCGGAGCAGTGTATTCTGGATTTTGGCGGAACACGGAGGGTTTATATCGCAACGATGCAGCCGTTCGGTGCGGAAGGGCAGGCGCGTATTGCACGCCACCGGAAGATGCGCGCGGCAAAGAAGTTTTCGACGATTGAGTGTTATACGAATTTAAAAGAAGTGGAGCTGGAACCGGGAAGCGATGTGCTGCTCGAATGTATGTCGAATCTCACGGCAAATGAAATATTTGATCCATCCGGGGCGGGAAAAGCGCGGACGGAGGAGGAAATTCTTGCGGGCGTTTCCCGTCTGGCCAATCAGGCGCGGAATCTGGTTCTGGTGACGAATGAAATTTTTTCGGACGGATACCGATATGAGGAGGAGACGATGGAATACCAGCGGATCCTGGGAAACATTAATGTACGTCTGGCAGAGATGGCGGACTGTGTGACCGAGGTTGTGTATGGGATTCCCGTCAGAATAAAAAAAGAATAAGATGAAAACGATATGGAATAATTTTAAAGTGGCGTTTGCCATGTACTCGAAAATCCCGATGCCGCCGGCAGACTGGGAAAAAGAGAACATGAAATATGCGTTGTGTTTCTTTCCGTGGGTCGGACTGGCTGTCGGTGCAGTTTCGGCGGTGCTTTTCTGGCTGCTGCAGCAGATTGGCGCGGGAAGCATGCTGCGGGCTGCAGTGCTGACGGCAGTTCCGGTTCTGGTGACGGGCGGCATTCACCTCGACGGCTATCTGGATACGATGGATGCGTTAAGTTCCTGGAGAGAAAAACAGCGCCGACTGGAAATCTTAAAAGACCCGCACGCCGGAGCATTTGCGATTATTATGGGATGTCTGTATTTTGTACTGTACGCGGGCGCAGCCGGAGAACTTGTCTGGAAGATTTTTCCGGCGTATGCATTTGGCTTCGCAGTTTCGAGATCGTTCAGCGGTCTTTCGATCGCGTTTTTTCCAAATGCCAATCCGAAAGGAACAGCGGCAGCGTTTGGCATGAGCGCAGAGAAAAAAAGAACGGCGGCGGTGCTTGTTGTGACGATTTTTGCCGTGACGGCGCTCTCAGCTTCGTTCTGCGTCTGGGCGGCACTGGATGTACTGGTTGTATCGGCACTGGTATTCTGTTATTATAAATGGAAAAGCAGTAAGTATTTTGGAGGAATTACAGGAGATCTCGCAGGCTATTTCCTTTCGCTCTGTGAGCTGGCACAGCTCCTGTCTCTTGTGGTACTTTCTCTTGGAATGGAGAACTGGAAATGAAATTAGTAATTGGAGGGGCTTTTCAGGGAAAGCTTGACTTTGCAAAGAAGATGACCGGAAAAGAAACAGGATGGGCCGATGGGGCAGCAGTTTTGAAAGAGGAGCTGTCGGCATGTTCCGGCGTATATGATTTTCAGGAACTGGTCCGCAGATGGCTCCTTCTGGAAGAGGAGACCGGGACTGCACCGGAAGCGGAACTGGAAGACTGCTGCAGAAAAATCCGGAAATCTGCATTGTTACGAATGAACTCGGTTACGGAGTGGTTCCGATCGAACCCTTCGACCGGAAATGGCGGGAAAAGACGGGGCGCATCTGTACGGAGCTGGCAGCAAAGGCTGATTCGGTAACCCGTGTGGTGTGCGGAATCGGAATCCTGCTGAAAGGTGAGGAAAAACATGATTAAAATTGCAATGATCCGCCATGGAAAAACCTATGGCAATACATTAGGACGGTATATCGGCGTGACGGATGAACACTGTGTGAGGAAGGGAAAAAAGAGCTGGAACAGCGGACGATGGATACTGTTGAGCTTCTGTTCGTCAGCCCGCTGAAACGGTGTCTGGAAACGGCAGACATTCTGTATCCGTACGCCAAACAGGTCAAAATCCCGGAATTTGCAGAGTGCAATTTTGGTGAGTTTGAGAACAAAAATTATCAGGAATTAAAAGATAATCCGAAATACCAGGAGTGGATTGATTCCATGGCGACGCTTGCCTTTCCGGGCGGTGAGAGCCCGCAGCAGTTCAAGGACCGCTGCATCGCCGGCTTTGACAAGATGGTGGATACGTGTATCCGCCGCCATTACCGCAACGTGGCGATGGTGGTGCACGGAGGCACGATCATGAGTATCCTTGAGCAGTACGGCGTGCCACAGAAGAGTTACTATGACTGGCGAGTAGAAAACGGCTGTGGATATCATCTGTATCTCTCGGAGCAGAACTGGAAAATGGGCCGTAGAGAAGCGGTGGTGGAATCGGAGATAAGGCGGTAAACAAAAATGGTGACAGCAGAATGCCATGCCCATATTTTTATGGACGGTGTGGATTACAAAAAGGCGGCGGCAGCGCATGAAAACGGCCCGCGAGAGGATCTGATCCGGGAACATCTGGCGGCGTATCAGAAGGCAGGGATTTCCTATGTGCGTGACGGCGGAGATCCGTACGGGGCGGGTGTTCTTGCACGGAGCCTTGCGCCGGAGTACGGGATCACATACCGCACACCGGTTTTTGCGATTCACAGGGCGGGCCGTTATGGAAAAATTGTCGGACGCGCATTTTCAGACTGGAAAGAGTATTGTACGCTTGTGCGTGAAGTACGCCGTGCGGGCGGAGATTTTATCAAGATCATGACGACGGGAATCCTGGATTTCGCGACAAAGGGGCATGTGACCAGTGAGCCGCTTTCCAGGGAAGAGGTTTTTGCAATGACGGCTGCGGCGCATGATGCGGGGCTTTCTGTGATGGCGCATGTGAACGGCGCACAGGCTGTGATGGATGCGGCAGAGGCAGGCGTGGACTCGGTTGAGCACGGGAACTTTCAGAATGAAGAGAGCATCTGCTGTATGGCAGAGCATGCAACAATCTGGGTGCCGACAATTGTGACGGTTTCGAATCTTCTGGAGAACGGCAGATATCCGGCTGAAACGCTGGCGTGGATTTTTGAGACGCAGAAAAAAGGTCTGCAGCTCGCATTTGAAAAGGACGTTGTGCTTGCGGCGGGAAGTGATGCCGGCGCATACGGCGTACTTCACGGAAAAGGAATCCGGGAAGAAGAGCGTGTAATGCGAAAAATCCTTGGGGCAGAAAATGGGCAGGAGCTGGAAAAGCGGCTTGCGTTTGGAGAAAAAAAGATCCGGGAAAAGTTCTGAAAATTTTCTGCGTTTCAGGCTTTAGAAAAAATTTAGAATTAAACGGGCAGACAATGCTTGCGCTTTCGCCCGGACTATGGTAAGTTTAAATCACTTTTACAAGAACTTTAGAGAAAATGAAACAGGGATATTCTGAGACAGAGGGTAAATGCTATCCTCTGTTTTTTGCGTGCAAAAATGACAGTCTGGATGTCCGCATCGACGGAAGGGAGCAAATGAAAGCAAAAGGAAAACTGGGGCTGCAAGGCTTTCTTTCCTTCCTTTTTCTGGCGGCGGGATGGTATCTGATGCAGTATTTCTGCGCCTATGTCGTACTGTCCGGGTCCATGGAACCGGAGATCCCGACGGGATCTGTTGTGGTTGTGGATGGACGGAAGAAGGAATGGAATCCGGGGGATGTGATTACCTACCGGAGAGGAAATATGGTGGTGACACACCGGATCGTGGAAAAGAGCGAGGAAGGATACTGTACTAAGGGGGATGCCAACGCGGAGGAAGATGCAGGCATCGTTTTGGAAAAACAGGTGATCGGGAATGTGATCGTAGCTCTTCCCTGGCTTGGCTTTGGTATCGTCTGGCTCCGGCAGAGAGGAACACTCTTTTTTCTGGCCGTGGGAGCGGTGATGCTTTTTACAATCCGGCAGCTTTGGCACGGTAGAAAAATCATGCAGGAAAACAAGTTATAAAAAGAATTAGCAAAATTATTTAGGAAAACGGGAGGAATTGATCTATGAAAAAACAGCGGAAAATCGTATTCTGGGCAGCATCACTGCTTCTGACAGGAGCCCTGGCAGCGGGCGGAACACTGGCGTATCTGACGGATAAGGATTCTGTGACGAACCAGTTTGTTGTGGGAAAAGTAGATATCGAAGGAAATGAACCATCGTACGCACCGGATCCGGACGGAAAGACCAATCATATTGTGCCGACTCAGGTGATTCCGAAGGACCCGCGTATCAAAAATAAAGGTAAAAATGATTCTTACGTCTATATGGATGTTTCCATACCAATCGCAAAAGTGATCGTTGCAGATACATCCGGAAACCGTTTAAACGGCGGGGCAGCCGTCGATACGGAGCTGTTTTCGATGAATCAGCTTTCGAAAAAATGGGTGCTGATGTACAAGAAAAAACAGAACAATTCGATGGTATATACATATCTCTACAATGAAGTGCTTGCAGCTGGCAAAACGACGGAGCCTTTATTTACGAGCGTGACAGTAGCTAATATCGTGGAAGGGCAGCTGGATGAAAAAGAGGTCGATATTCCGATCAATTATTATGCAATCCAGGCGCTGAATACCGGTGAGGGAAGTACGGCTGCCGAGCGGGCAGCAAAGGCCTGGGAGAAGTATGTAAATCAGAATAATGGGCAGAAGGGGCAGGTAACGGCACCGCAGTCGGAGCCGGAACAGACAGAAGCACCTGGAATTTAAGCAGTTTTCTGGGGGACAAAAGATGAAGAAAAAGACGAAACGGCTGTTTTTCCTTGCGGGTGCGGCCGGGTGTACGATGGCGGCAGCCATTTGGCTGCTGCCGGGAACTTCGGCGTATTTTACAGATCACGAGAGTGTCTGGAATCGTATGGTGTTCGGACATAATACAAGTACTATCGATGAAGAATTTCCGACACCGACGCCCGTACCGCCAGGGAAAAGTGTGGTAAAGAGAGTAAAAATCAGAAATGAAGGTTCCGTTGCCTGCTATATTCGTGCGGCACTTATATTCAGTGAACCAATTGAAGCGATTGAGGGACTTGATACGGAAAACTGGGTAAAAGGAGAAGATGACTACTATTATTACAAAAAACCGGTTTCAGAAGGCGAAAGCACGACGGAATTGTTTACCGGAATCCGCGTTGCAAAAGAAATGGAACAGAAAGAACTTGAGGTTTCGGTCTATGAGGAATCGGTGCAGATCCAGAAGGGGAATATGGTATTTCACGGCTATCGGGAGGCATGGGATGCTTATGAGAGAGGTGGTCAGACATGAAAGGAAAACGCGTCAGGATCGGATGTGCGGCGGCGAGTCTTCTGATGGGAATCAGCGGAACGTATGCATATTACCGGAGCAGTGTTGAGACCATTAACAAAATAGCTGTCGGAGATGTAAATATTGGAATCTGGGAATATGAGGAAGACGGGGATGGAGAAAAGAAGTATGAGGGACCGGAAAACGGCATTGTACTGCCTTCCCAGGTGATTTCAAAAATTCCGCGGATCACCAATTATGCTGAACCATGCTATGTCCGGGTAAAGCCTGTGTTTGATGCGGAAGAAACGCAGGATTACCGTCTGGGGGAAGAGGACCTTGGGGGAATCGAGGACGTCTGGCTGAAAGCAGGAGAGTATTATTATTATCCCAAAGTGCTGGGAAAGCAGGAATCTGTCGATTTTTTCCGTACAATCACCATTCCATCTGCGTGGACCAGTGAGGCGGAGGGACAGGTGCTGTCCGTTGAAATCCAGGCGGAGGCCGTACAGGCAGCGAATGTGACGCCGGATTTTACGGCAGAAGCTCCGTGGGGAGAAGAACTGGAAATAGAACAGTGTGTCCACGAGGCGGATAATACCGTTTCGGAGGTTTCGCAGCAGAGCTTCCTCACCGTTTCGTACGAAGGAGCAGCGCGGAATCTGATCTTGGCACCCGACAATTTCTTTCGGAACTTTCCAGTGCTGATGCCGGGAGATGAATGGGAAGATACGTTCACACTGGTGAACACGACAGCAAGCCGTGCAGAATTTTTTCTGCGGACGGAACTTCCGGAAGAACTCAGTGAAGCAGAAAAAGAACTGCTTTCCAAGGTGAAACTGGAAATACGAGAGGGAGACAGCGTGATTTATGAAGGTGATTTAGAGAGTGAGGGACTATGGGCAGCAAAAAGTCTTGGAATATGCAGTCCAGATGAACGGAAAGAAATCTGTTTTTCAATCCGTGTGCCGTCAGAACTTGGAAATGAATGGGCACTTCGGAAAAGCGGGGTAAAATGGATTTTTTCTGTCGAAGGAGAAGATCTGCCGCAGGAAGAAGGCCCCTCTATCTGGCACAGCGCGCCAAAAACAGGTCTGCGCGATCCGTCAGCAGCGGTCCCCATTGGAATTGCCGTGACAGGAGCCTTCCTGTTTCTTGCCGCGGGCCGGTCTGAAAGGAGGAAAGAATGAAAAGAGCAAAGAAAAGCTTCTGGTTTCTCGCAGGAATTCTGCTGTTGTTGGGATTTTGTTTTCGGGAAGATGTTCTGGCTTCGAGTCTTACGAGTCTTCCTTCTCTTTCGAAAGCCGGAATCGGAGAAGTTGTATCATCGGACTCTGTTATTGACGGCCGATATGATTTTACCCCGCTGATCGGAAGTGAGACAAAAATCCGTTTTGGAAGTACAGATGGAAGTACCTGGGACAATCTGTTCTGCAAAAACGGAGAGAGCCATTCGAAATGCTGTTCCACATGGTGGCCGGCGGCCGATGTGAAGGGATGGAGTAATCTCCGTTCCTTCACGCCGCTGGAGTCGAAAAAAGGAAAAATGTATGCGGAATATACGAATGTTGGAGAGTGCCACGGGGAAAATGTAACGATGCGGATCTGGCTGGAAGACTGGCAGAACACGGTTGTACCATCAGGGTATGAGGACGTGGATGCGGTAGTCGTGGCGATTGACCACAATAAGCCGGTCATTGATATTAAAGGTCTGCTCTGGATCAAGGTACGGTTTGCTTATTACGACAGTAAAGGAAATCCGCTGAATGTGAAAGGATATTTTACACTTTCAGATCTGGACTTTAAGCAGGGCTTTTATCTGGCTGATGAGACAGAACATATCTATCTGACGAAGGAGGCAGATGCCAGAATCGTCTACGATGCCAGAACAGAAGCGATCTGGTCGGCAAGACGCGGCTCTGAGCCGGACGGTGGAACAACTCCGGAAAATTCGGAAGGCTGGGTTACAGTTACCTTTGAAGGAAATTCCCAGACGATGATTTTCTATGATGGAGGCACTAACGACGCGGTAACTGGTCCCGGCGGCGGAGTGAAAGCACCGAAAAAATGGCCGGATAATTTTGTAAACGATACTTCCAGTACGTACAACAACTGGCATGGAGCATCCCGGGAAACGGGAATAACTGTTGTGCCGTGGAATACTTCGGAATTTGGTTACACAGCGAACGTTCCCTGTCATCTGTCGAAAGTAGGAGATCTTGTAGTGAAAAAAATGGATGCAGAGACAAAAGAAGCTCTTTCGGGTGCAGAATTTACCGTGTACCGCTGGAAAAACAACACCTGGAGTGAATTCAAAAAGATGAACTGGGTGAAAAAAACGGGTTCTTATCTGCTGGAGGGAATTCGGGATACAGACAGTGAAAATGGAAAATTCCGTGTTGTGGAGACAAAGAATCCAGCTGGTTATGCAGGAAGCTGGGAGCAGGAATTTTCCATTGACAAGGAAGGCATGCAGACGATCCATCTGGAGGCAGAAAACACAAGAAAAACAGGCTCACTGAAGATAAAAAAGACGGAAGAAAACTCAGGGAAAGCACTTTCTGGTGCAACATATCAGGTGATTGCGAGCGGAGCAATTACAACGGTAAACGGAACAGTGCTGTTTCCGGATCAGGCGGTAGCAGCTGTGCTGAAAACGGATGAAAATGGAGAGGCGTTCAAAAACGGGCTGGAGTACGGAACGTATCTTGTGCGGGAAACGGCGGCTCCAAATGGATATGTGCTGGATCCGACGGAAAAGAAAATAACGATCGGGGAACAAAACGCACAGATCACACTGACGTTTACAAACTGGAAGAACCGTTTTGTTCTGCAGAAAGTAAGTCAGGGAGACGGAAAAGTGCTTCAGGGAGCAGCCTTTCATATCTGGACGAAAGATGGAAGTTTTGATGAGACAAAAAAGACGGATGCAAATGGAAAAATTGAGCTGACGGGACTTTTGGACGGTGTCTGGTACTATCAGGAGACAGCATCTCCGGAGGGCTATCTGCTGGACAGCACATGCCGGGAATTTGTGGTAGAAAACGGAAAAATTGACGGTAAATCGGAACTGTCGGTGGCGGTCGAAAATGATGGAACACATCTGACAATTGAAAAAATAGATGCAGAGAGCGGAAAACGAATTTCCGGCGCAAAGCTGGTATTAAAAGATATGGATGGAAACCGTGTGGACAGCTGGATTTCAGGAGGAAGCGGCCCGCATGAACTGGAAAAATTAAAGCCGGGTTCTTATGTCCTTGTGGAGGAGGCCGCGCCGGATGGATACCTTGCGGCAGAACCGGTTTCGTTTGTGCTGGAGGCAAAACAGGAAGTGCAGACCGTGACGATGAAGGATCTTGCATGTGAAACCTTGACGATTACAAAGAAGATCAAGGCGGATGAGATTACATGGGCGCATGGAAATCCAACGTTTCTGTTTTCCGTGAAGGGAAAGGATCTGTATGGAAAAGAACATACATACCAATGCTATCTTACGTTTACAAAAACACAGGTGGAGAAAACGACAGATCAGGACGGCTACACGGAACAGTCGGTACAGATCCGGGGAATTCCGGCAGGAAACGATTACCGGGTACAGGAGAAGAAGGTGCTGCGGTATTCGCTTATGCAGGTGACAGGTACGAAGAATGTTACCGTGAAAAAACTAGAAGAGCCGGCATATGGAAAAGATCCTGCGCGCGTCTTTTCGGTATCGGTAAATCTTTGCGGACATCCCAAAGAAAGTGAGGTTGTATTTGAAAATCAGAAATACCGCTGGGATGATTATGGACACAACAGTATTGTAAAAAACCGGATTCCGGTTGAATAACAAAACGGAAAAACATTCCACCATCGGTTCGGGTGGTGGAATGAAAACAAAATGGAGAGAGAAAAAATCAGCAGAAAAAGAAGAGGGATTGCAGTTCTGACATTGGCGGCGCTTTTTTTCTGGTATCTGCCGCAGATTCAGGTAAGCCGGCAGATTCGAAAAGAACAGGAAGAAGCGGTGGAGATGTATGTCAGAGAAGAAAAAGAAGAGAACAAAGAGGAAAACGAAAAAAGCGAAGAAGTGCAGGAGCAGGAACCGGGCAGTACAGACAAAAATCTGTTTCGGACAATTGATTTTGCAGGACTTCGATCAAAAAATAGAGAAATCTGCGCGTGGCTCTGGATTCCGGCTGCGCCTTAGATGTTCCGGTTGCGCACGGGCAGGATAACGCATATTATCTGACACACGATGCGTTTTGCAGGGAGCGGATTTACGGCAGTATTTTTGCACCGTGTGATACACCGGAGGATTTTTCTGAACGTCACACGATTTTATATGGGCATAATATGCGGGATGGAACGATGTTCGGAGGATTGAAAAAGTATCGTGAAGCGTCGTGGAAACAGGAATTTCCGTATCTGTACCTGTATTTGCCGGGTGAAGCATGGCAGTGCCGTATTTGGAGTGTGGAGGAGACGGATGCCAAAAGTGATGTTTACCGGCTGGGAGCATGGAGCGATGCGGACTGGAATGCATGGGTACAGGAAAGAAAAGAAAACAGCATTATCTTTGGCAGCGGTGAGGAAAAGGAAGTTCAAAAGATACTTACCCTTTCCACCTGCATTGGTGACGGCAGCAGTTCACAGAGACTGGCTGTACATGCGGCGGTGGAGATGATTTTTGCAACAAAATCTGGAAGGGAAGAGGGTTCTGTGCTAGAATAAGACAGAATCAAAAGACTTATGATACAGAGCAGGAAAAAGGATGGCGATAAGACATGAAAGAACTGTACACGGCAGCAGGAATTTTTGTGGTTCTGATACTGCTGGGAGTTTGGATGGTACAGAATAACAGAAATGAACAGGAAAAGAAGCTGGTACAACTGCGGAAGAAATGGGGAAAAAGCAGGAGAAACGGACGGCACGGGAAAAGAAAGAAAAACTGGAAGCGTGTCTGAGACGAAAAGCAGGGGAAAACTTCTGCGTGGACGCGATTACCTGGAATGACCTGGATCTCGATGCGGTTTTTGACACAGTCGACCACACAGTGTCGGTGTGCGGGGAAGAATATCTGTACACGGCGCTTCGGATGCCGGTCACAACAACAGAAATCAGGGAAGAGCGGGAACGGCTGATGAAGCTTTTTGCAGAGAACCAAAAAGCCAGAGAAGCAGTGCAGAAAGCACTTCTTTTGATGGGAAAAGAAAAGATGAATCCGCCGACAGAAGAAATAGCCGTACTGATGGAGGCGGAGCCGGGAGAGAAGGGGAAATATCTTCTGATGACCGGTATTGCTGTGCTTGGAATTGGACTGCTGTTTGTACTGCCTCCGCTGGGTGTGGCTGTTCTGTTTGCTTCTATGGTCGGCAACGGACTGATGCATGGAAGGGAGAGCAAAAAGCTGGAGAGTGCATTAAAAGCGTTTGGCTGTATCCTGCGGCTGCAGCGGACAGCCAGGGAACTTGGAAAAGAAAAAATTTCCGGACTGGAAATGTATCAGAAGCGTCTGGAAGAACAGGAAAAACAACTCCGTCCGATTACAAGAAAATGCAGAACACTTGTGAATACGAAAGAATCGCAGGGCGGTGCAGCAAACATGATTTTTGCATACTTTCATACGTTCTTTCTGCTGGATCTGATTGAGTATTCTTCGGTTGTTTCCGGAGTGAAATCGTATGAAAAAGCGATTCTGCAGATGGCAGAGGATCTTGGACTCCTGGACTTTGCACTGTCTGCAGCATCGTACCGGGAGAGCCTTTCGTATTACTGCCGGCCGGAATTCCTGGATGAGAAAAGGGCGGGCTGTCGGATCGATGTGGAGGAGCTTTATCATCCGCTTCTGACACATCCGGTGGCAAACAGTCTGTATGCGGAGGGCGGAATTCTGCTGACCGGCTCGAATGCGTCGGGAAAATCCACATTTATGAAAAACATGGCAGTGAATGCGATTCTGGCACAGGCACTGAACACGAGTCTTTCGAAGCGGTACCGCGGTGTTGTGTGCCGGATCATGACATCCATGGCACTCCGCGATAATCTGGCACAGGGAGAGAGTTACTTTGTTGTGGAAGCAAAATCTTTAAAACGGATTCTGGAGGCAAGCCGGGAAAAAACACCGCTTCTGTGCGTCATTGATGAGGTGCTGCGGGGAACAAACACGACGGAGCGGATTGCAGCGTCAGAGAGTGTGCTTGCTGCCCTGCGCCGTGCAAATGTGCTCTGTCTTGCAGCAACACATGATACTGAACTGACGTATCTGCTGGAAGATCTCTATACCAATTATCATTTTGAAGAGCAGATTACCGCGCAGAGTATTTCCTTCCCGTATCGCCTGGAACAGGGGCCGGCAAGAGGAAAGAATGCGATTGCGCTGCTTGGAAATATGGGAATTGATGAAAAAATTGTAAAACAGGCAGAAAGAAGAGCTGCGGAGTTTGAAACAACAGGAAGCTGGGAAAAGAATAAGTTTCTGAGATAGAAAAACAGCCGGGAAAAATTGATCTTTTTTGAAAAAATATGCGAAAATGGTTCAGCATTTTTTCATTGTGTGTTATGATAAAATAGATCGCGTGATCCGGCAGAAAAACCGCCGGATCTGTTAAGGAGAAAAACATGAGCAGGACAGGCTTGGAAGATGCATATATTATGCGCGGCAGCAAGAAACTCCGCATGGGATATACGACGGGTTCCTGCGCTGCAGCGGCAGCGCGGGGAGCGGCGTTTATGCTGCTTTCCGGGAAAGAAATACAGGAAGTGAAAATCCATACGCCAAAGGGCATTGTTCTGAATCTGGAATTGCTGGATATCCGGAGAAGTGCCGAAAAAGTAAGCTGTGCCGTCCGAAAAGACGGCGGGGATGATCCGGATGTGACAGATAAAGCATTGATTTACGCGGAAGTGACGTTTGGAACAGAAGAGGGAATTGTAATCGATGGAGGATTCGGCGTCGGGCGTGTGACAAAGCCGGGGCTGGATCAGCCGGTCGGAAACGCGGCGATCAACCATGTACCACGCCAGATGATCCGCGAGAATGTGGAGGAGATTCAGAAAAAACTCGATGATTTCCGCGCACTGCAGGTTATCATCTCCGTACCGGAAGGGGAAGAACTGGCAAAGCATACATTCAATCCGAGACTTGGCATCACCGGCGGCATTTCAATCCTTGGAACGAGCGGGATTGTAGTGCCGATGAGCGAGGAGGCGCTGATTTCCACGATCCGCGTCGAGATGGAAATGCGGAAAGCACAGGGTGACTGCGTCCTTCTGGTGACACCGGGAAATTACGGACAGGACTTCTTAAAAACGTATCCGTGGGTCCGTGCAGACCATTCCGTTAAGTGCAGTAATTACGTCGGAAAAACACTGGAATTTGCAGCTGAGCTCGGCTTTGACGCCATCCTTTTTGTGGCACATCTTGGAAAATTTGTCAAGGTGTCCGGCGGAATTATGAATACCCATTCCCACGAGGCAGACTGCCGTGCGGAGCTTCTTACGGCGCAGGCGGTGCGTGCAGGGGCGGATCTTGCACTGGCAAAAAAACTGCTGGAGACCGGAACGACGGAAGAAGCGGTGCAGATTTTAAAGGAAGCAGGATGCCTGAAAGAGACCATGGAAAAAGTGACAGAAAAAATTGCTTTTTACATGAATTACCATATTGAGGGCAGAGTGCAGACGGAGGCGATTGTTTTTTCAAGCAATGAGGGCCTGCTCGGGGAAACCCCGGGAGCGGGAGAACTTCTGGAGCGCCTGCGGGAGCAGGAAGAAAAAGAAAACAGAAAAGAGTAAAAACAAAATGACAGGAATTTTATTTGGAACAGGAATCGGACCGGGAGACCCGGAGCTTATGACGTTAAAGGCCGTCCGTCTGATCCGGGAAAATGATACGATTGCAGTACCAGGAGAGAAACCGGAAGAGAGCATTGCCTACCAGATTGCTGTTCAGGCAGTGCCGGAACTGGCAGAAAAAGAGCTCGTTGCTATTCCAATGCCGATGACAAAGAATGCCAAAGAACTGGAGGAAAATCACCGGCGCGGTGCAGAAAAAATAGAGGAGCTGCTGGATGCAGGAAAAAACGTAGTATTTCTGACACTCGGAGATCCAACCGTGTATTCTACCTACCTTTATGTACACAGACGGGTACTGGAAGACGGTTACGATGCGAGAATTGTAAGCGGTGTTACATCGTTCTGCGCGGCAGCAGCATCTCTTTCCGAGGGACTGGTGGAAAATTCCGAAGAACTGCATGTGATTCCGGCGTCTTATCAGATTGAAGATGCACTGGAACTTTCAGGAACAAAGGTTCTGATGAAAGCGGGTAAAAAGATGCCGGCTGTGAAACAGTTCCTGAAGGAAAAGAACTGCCGGGCGGTGATGGTAGAAAACTGCGGCATGGATACGGAACAGAAGTATTTCAGCGCGGAAGAAATCCCGGACCAGGCAAGTTACTATTCACTGATTATTGTAAAAGAAAAGAGGAAAAAATAGATGGTACATTTTATTGGAGCGGGCCCTGGAGCCCCGGATCTGATTACGGTAAGAGGACAGAAGCTGCTTGGTGAGGCGGACATTATCATTTATGCAGGTTCTCTTGTCAATCCGGAACTACTGGATCTGAAAAAAGAGGGCTGTGTGGTATATAACAGTGCAACCATGACGCTGGAGCAGGTGATTGATGTTATGAAAGAGGCCGAAAGCAAAGGTCAGACTGTGGCAAGACTCCACACGGGAGATCCGTGCCTGTACGGTGCAATCCGCGAACAGATTGATGCGCTCGATGCCCTTGGAATCGCTCACGATGACTGTCCGGGTGTCAGCTCTTTCTGCGGAGCGGCTGCTGCCCTTGAAATGGAATATACGCTGCCGGATATCTCCCAGAGTGTTGTCATCACCAGAATGGCCGGAAGAACACCGGTTCCGGAGCGGGAGAGCATTGCGTCTTTTGCGGCACATCAGGCAACGATGGTTGTATTCTTAAGCACGGGACTCTTAGAGGAACTTTCCCGTGAGCTGATTGCAGGCGGCTATACGGCAGATACTCCGGCAGCGATCGTTTACAAAGCAACCTGGCCGGAGGAGAAGACGTTCGTCTGCACCGTTGGAACACTTGCCGAGACGGCGAAAAAGAACCAGATCACCAAGACAGCGCTGATGATCATCGGAAATGCCGTTTCCCAGGGAAATTACCGCAGAAGTGATCTGTACAATCCGACGTTTACCACCGAATTCCGAGAGGCAGAAAAATAAGATGAAAATAGCCATAGCAAGTTTTACAAGAAACGGATGCGTCTGGAATCAAAAACTCTGTGCGGCACTGAAAAAACACAGCTGTGAAGGATATGCACTGGAAAAGTACGGGAAAGAAGCGGGAATTCCTGCGATTGCACCGTCGCTTCCTGCATGGACAGAGCGTATGTTTCAGAAAATGGATGCGATTTTGTTTATCGGGGCGTGCGGGATTGCGGTGCGCAGTATTGCACCGTACGTGAAAAGTAAAAAGACAGATCCGGCGGTTCTGTGTATGGATGAACAGGGAAAGTTTGTGATTTCATTACTTTCCGGTCATATCGGCGGAGCAAACGAGCTGACGGAAGAAGTTGCAGCTGTAACGGGTGCGGTTCCGGTCATTACAACGGCAACGGATGTCAATCACAAGTTTGCGGTCGATGTCTTTGCTGTAAAAAATCATTGTGAAATTTGTGAGATGGAGCTGGCAAAAGAGGCAGCGGCGCTTCTGGTGGACGGAAAAACGGTTGGATTCTGCAGCCGTTTTCCGGTGGAGGGAACAAAACCGGAGGAACTGATCCCGGAAGAGGCGGCAAAACCGTCGATGGGAATCTGCATTACCACATCGGAAGAGGATTCGCCATATGAGAGAACACTTCACCTGATCCCGAAGGTGATCACCGTCGGCATCGGCTGTAAGAAGAATACACCGGCCGGCCGGATTGAAGAAAAGGTTCTTGCGGCACTTGCGGCGGCCGGGATTTCTCCAAAAGCAGTTCGACAGGCGGCAAGTATTGATCTGAAAGCGCAGGAGCCGGGAATTCTGCAGCTGGTGGAAAAGTATGGCTGGCAGTACCGGACCTTTTCTGCAGAAGAACTGGAAATGGCGGAGGGGGAATTTACGCCGTCTCCGTTTGTGAAGAAGATTACAGGAATTGACAATGTCTGTGAGCGCAGCGCAGTTCTCGCCGGCGGCAGACTGATAAAGAAAAAAAAGGCAGCGGACGGTGTAACAGTTGCACTGGCTGCGGCGGACTGGAGGGCAGTATTTTGAGTACAATTTTTGTCGTGGGCATCGGCCCCGGAGCATATGAAAAAATGACGATCGAGGCGGCGGATGCGCTGCGGAACTGCGATGTGATCATCGGCTATACCGTCTATGTGGATCTGGTAAAAGAACATTTTGCAGG
This sequence comes from Blautia sp. AF34-10, assembly GCF_003477865.1. Lineage (NCBI taxonomy): Bacteria > Bacillati > Bacillota > Clostridia > Lachnospirales > Lachnospiraceae > Blautia > Blautia sp. AF34-10. Next base: position 17,512 of record NZ_QUED01000012.1, on the reverse strand, counting down.
AAAAGAATTTCTGACGACGCCGATGCGGAAAGAGGTGGAGCGCTGCCGTCTAGCATTTGAAACTGCGGCAGAGGGAAAACAGGTTGCTATGATCTGCAGCGGAGATGCCGGCGTTTACGGTATGGCAGGTCTGATGTATGAGCTTTCGGAAGAATGGCCTGATATTGAAATTAAGGTAATTCCAGGCGTGACCGCCGCAACGGGAGGCGCTGCCGTTCTTGGTGCACCGTTGATCCACGATTTCGCCCTGATCAGCCTGAGCGATCTTCTGACACCGTGGGAGAAAATTGAAAAACGTCTTCTGCTGGCATCGGAAGCGGATTTTGTCATCTGTCTTTATAACCCGGGAAGCCATAAGAGAGCGGATTATCTGGAAAAAGCGTGTGATCTGATGCTTCGTTACAAAGCGCCGGAAACCGTCTGCGGAATCGTAAGCCAGATCGGAAGAGACGGGGAGACGAGCCGGACCATGACGCTTGCAGAACTTCGCAATACAAAAGTGGATATGTTTACGACGGTATTTATCGGAAACAGTCAGACAAAGGAAATCCGGGATCACATGGTAACGCCGAGGGGATATCGCTATGAATAAAGTAATCGTCTTTGCCGGAACGACGGAAGGCCGGGAAATCTGCAGTTTTCTGAAGAAATATGAGATTGCATCCCTTGCCTGTACGGCGACAGAATACGGCAAGTGCCGGATCGAGGAGGGCGGTGCCCTGACGGTTCGAAGCGGAAGACTGACAGAAGAAGAGATGGAACAGCTTTTTGGCGAAGAACAGCCGGAAATGGTTATCGATGCAACCCATCCGTATGCCGATCTTGTGTCGGAAAATATCCGGTCTGCATGTGAAAAAGCAGGAAAAACGTATCTTCGGCTGCTGCGGCCGTCGCTTGCGGCAGATCCATCCTGCGTCATGGTCGATACGACAGAAGAAGCGGTATCGTATCTGGCGGGAACAGAGGGAAAGATTCTGGTGACAACAGGAAGCAAGGAACTCGCAAAATTTGCAGAGCTTCCGGATTATAAAAACCGTGTGTATGCCCGGGTGCTGCCGTTGCCAGGCGTAGTTGCATCCTGCGCGGAACTTGGATTTGATGCCGCACATACCATAGGCATGCAGGGACCGTTTTCTATGGACATGAACGTTGCAATGCTGCAGTCGTTCCATGCCGAATGGATGGTAACGAAGGAATCCGGAAGAAACGGCGGCTTTGAAGAAAAAATTGAGGCAGCAAAAAAGGCCGGTGTCCGTGTCGTTCTGATCGGCCGTCCGAAAGAGGAAGAAGGACTCTCGGAGGACGAGGTCAAGCGGTATCTCGTTGAAAAATTTGATCTGTCCGTGAAACGGGACGTAGTGATCGCCGGAATCGGACCTGGTGCAGAAGCACAGATGACGCTGGCGCTCGTAGACGCGTGTGAGCAGGCGGATGTGCTGATCGGTGCGGGACGCATGACAAAAGCAGTAGAAAAATATCAGAAGCCAATGCTTGCAGAATACAGCCCGGAAAAGATTTACGAGTATCTGAAGGCGCACCCGGAATATGAAAAGATTGTTCTTCTGCAGTCGGGTGATGTCGGCTTTTACAGCGGAGCAAAGAAACTTCAGGCCGTCCTTGCGGAAGATGCGGATTTTTCTGTCCGTGTAGAGCCGGGAATTTCTTCGCTGGTTTATTTCTGTGCCAAAATCGGAGTGTCCTGGGAGGATGCAGCATTTGTGAGCCTGCACGGGCAGCACTGCAACTTTCTGGAGACGGTCCGCCGAAACCGGAAAACTCTGGCGATCGCCGGCGGAAAGGGCAGTGTCAGGGAAATCTGCCAGACGTTAAGTTCGTACGGCTGGGAGCAGATTGTGCTGCATGTGGGAACGGATCTGTCGTATCCGGAAGAACAGATTGTGACAGGAACCCCATTCGAACTTGCTAAAATGGAGTTTGCTCCGCTTGCGGTTCTTCTGTTTGAAAACCCGAATCCGGAACCGGAGTTTACAGCCGGCATGGCAGATGAAGTATTTCTGCGTGACAAAGTACCGATGACCAAGCGGGAAGTGCGCAATGCATCTCTTTCTCATCTGCAGCTTTCTTCGAATTCTGTTGTCTATGATATTGGATCGGGCACAGGTTCTGTTTCGATTGAGATGGCGCTTCGTGCAGCACAGGGAAAGGTATATGCGATAGAAAAAAATCCGGCAGCCGTTGCACTTCTGCAGGAAAATAAAAAGAAATTTGCAGTGGATCATCTGGAAATTATTGAGGGAACTGCACCGGAAGCACTCGAAGCACTCCCGGTTCCGACGCATGCATTTATCGGCGGGTCTGCCGGAAACTTAAAAGAGATTCTGGAACTGCTCCTGCGGAAGAATCCGAACATCCGCGTGGTATTAAATACAGTAACCGTGGAAACATTAGCGGAGGCAGCATCGTGTTTCAAAAAACTTGCGTTTGAAGAGCCGGAAATCGTCTGCCTGCAGGCTTCCAATGCGAAAAAGGCCGGAAGAAGCCATCTGATGATTGCCCAGAATCCGGTTTATATCTTTACAGCCCAGGGAGGTGCCAAAGAATGAAAGCACCAAGAATCATGCTGGCAGCAGGAAGGAGCGGAAGCGGGAAAACGATGATCACCTGCGGACTGCTCCGTGCACTGCAGCAGATGGGAAAGCAGCCCGCAGCGTTTAAATGCGGCCCGGATTATATCGATCCGATGTTTCACGAACAGGTAATCGGCGCCCCGTCGTGTAATCTGGATCCGTTTTTCACAGAGGAAGAAACAACACAGTATCTGTTCTGCAAACATGCAGCGGGTCATGACATTTCCGTATTGGAAGGCGTTATGGGGTATTACGACGGTCTTGGAGGAATTTCTACCAAAGGCAGCGCCTACGATCTCGCCGGTATGACAAAAACGCCGGTTCTTCTGGTTGTCGATGCCAAAGGCATGAGCGTTTCAGCGCTTGCCTTTATCAAGGGATACCTGCAGTACAAAGAGGACAGCCGGATCGCCGGTGTAATCTTTAACCGGATGTCAGAGATGCTGTACCGGGAGATCGCGCCGATGGCGGAAAAAGAACTTGGCATTTCCTGTGTCGGCTTTGTGCCGGAACTGAAGGAATGCCACTTAGAAAGCCGCCACCTCGGCCTTGTGATGCCGGATGAGGTGGAAAATCTGCAGGAGCAGGTCAATCTGCTTGCAGAAACACTGCAGAAGACACTGGATTTTGAAAAAATTCTTGCGATTGCAGAAGGGGCAGAAGAGCTCTCGGGAAAAATGCCGGAAGCCCTGCGTAAGGTGACAGAAAGCGAAGCAGCCGCCAAGGTGCGTGCTGCGAAGCCGATTCTTGCCGTTGCAAAGGATGAAGCATTCTGTTTCTTTTATCGGGATAATCTGGAGCTTCTCGCGTCACTCGGAGCCAAAATCGAATATTTTTCGCCGCTTTCCGATGCGGAGCCGCCAAAGAATACAGACGGACTTCTGTTCTGCGGCGGCTACCCGGAGCTGCACGCAGAAGAGCTTTCGGAAAACCAGACCATGAGAACGAAGATCCGCGATAACATCCGTCAGGGAATGCCGGTTCTTGCAGAATGCGGCGGTTATATGTACCTGTCAGAATCCATGGAGGATATGGATGGAAATGTGTATCCTATGGTACAGGCTGTTCCGGGAAATGTTTACCGGACAAAAAAGCTGGGAAGATTCGGCTATATCACCCTCACGCCAAACACGAAGGATACCTTTCGGAACGGCGGAAATCCGGTGCGCGGCCATGAGTTCCATTACTTTGACAGCACAGACTGCGGAAGTGCATGGCATGCGGCAAAACCGCTGCGGAAGCGGAACTGGGAATGCATTCATGCGACAAAACGGATGATGGCGGGATTCCCGCATCTTTACTATATGGCAAGTCCGCACCTCGCACTGGAATTTCTGGAGCAGTGTGTCTCTTACCGGAAAGAACAGGAGAAAACAAGATGAAAACAGCATTAGCAGCCCTGATTGTGGGCTATGGATTGGACCTGCTGCTTGGAGATCCCTCCTTTTTGTATCATCCGATCCGTGTGATCGGAAATCTCATTGCCCTGCTGGAAAAATGGCTGCGGAAGGTATTTCCGAAAACGCCAAAGGGAGAGCTTGCCGGAGGAGTTTTTCTCGTGATCCTCGTCTGTCTGGCGGGATACGGTGTTCCGGCACTGCTGCTCTTTGCGGCATTTAAAATTCATCCGGTCATCGGCTTCCTTCTGGAGGTTCTCTGGTGCTGGCAGATTCCGGCAACGAAATGCCTGAAGGATGAGAGCATGAAGGTCTATCAGAAATTAAAAGGAAACGATCTTCCGGGGGCGCGCTATGCGGTTTCCATGATCGTAGGACGTGATACGGAAAATCTTTCGGAAACAGGAGTGACGAAAGCTGCCGTGGAAACGATCGCGGAGAATACGTCGGACGGTGTCATTGCACCGCTCCTCTTTCTTGCCATCGGCGGACCGGCATTGGGCTTTCTGTATAAGTCCATCAATACCATGGATTCCATGGTGGGATACAAAAATGACAAATATCTGTATTTTGGACGGTGTGCGGCAAAGCTGGACGATGTCGTCAATTACATACCGGCGAGAATCAGCGCATGGCTGATGATTCTTGCGTCTGCATGCGAGCGCATGAACTGGAAAAATGCAGAAAAAATTTACAAACGCGACCGTTACTGCCACGCCAGCCCAAATTCTGCGCAGACAGAAGCAGTTATGGCAGGGGCGCTGGAAGTACAGCTTGCCGGAGATGCCGTGTATTTCGGCAAAGTCGTAAAGAAACCAACGATCGGCGATGACATCCGCCCGGTCGAGGCGGAAGATATCAAAAGAGCAAATCATCTGATGTATCTGACCTCGTTCCTCGGACTGGTGTTCTTTGCGGGAATCCGCGCGCTCTTTTTATTTCTGTAAAAAGAGAAGATAGAAACACAACGGAAAAGAGAAAGGAAGGCATATGGTATGAGACAAAATCCACATGGAGGAGACATTTACACGAAAAAATGCAGAGTCGATTTTTCTGTGAATGTCAATCCTCTTGGAGCTCCGGAAAGTGTGAAAGAGGCGGTGAGAAAGAGCGCGGAATCGGTGGAACAGTATCCTGACGCACTGTGCCGGGACCTGACCCGGGCACTGTCGGAAAAGGAGCAGCTTCCAGAAGAAAATATCCTGTTTGCAAACGGCGCCGCGGAGCTTATTTTTGCCCTGACACAGGCTCTCCGCCCGAAAAAAGCGCTGATTGCAGCGCCGGGATTTGCAGAGTATGAAGCAGCACTTTCAGCGGCAGGGTGTTTTATCCGTATGTATCCGCTGCAAAAGGAAAAAGGCTTTCTTTTACAGGACGATTTCTGCGATGATCTGACCGACGATCTGGATCTTGTTTTTTTATGTAATCCAAATAATCCAACCGGCCTTACGATTCCGCAGGAGCTTCTTTTAAAGATCCTGGATAACTGCCGGGAGCGTAACATCTATCTGGTGCTGGATGAGTGTTTCATAGAATTTCTGCCGGAGCCGGAAAAAGTGACGATGCAGGGAAAACTGGACGAATATCCGAATCTGCTGATTCTGCGTGCGTTCACAAAGATTTACGCAATGCCGGGTCTGCGTCTTGGCTATCTGCTCTGCAGCGACGAGGATCTGCTGGATCGGATCAGCCGCAGCATGCAGTCGTGGAATGTTTCGACTCCGGCGCAGATGGCAGGCCTTGCCGCCTGAACGAGGATGCTTACGTCAAAGAAGCACGGGAACTGATCGGAAAAGAACGCGCCTGGATGAAAGCAGAACTGGAAAAAGCAGGTCTTACCGTATGGGATTCCTGTGCAAATTATCTGTTCTTTGAGGGACCGAAAGGACTTGCCGCACGGCTGGAAAAAGGCGGCATTCTGATCCGCGACTGTTCCAACTACCCGGGCCTTGCCGATGGATATTACCGTGCAGCCGTACGCACACATGAAGAAAACCAGATTCTGACAGAAGCCGTTTCACAGATTCTGCAGTGGTTTTAGGAGGAAAAACGATGGCGAAAGTAATTATGATACAGGGAACGATGTCAAATGCGGGAAAGAGTCTGCTTGCGGCGGGCTTATGCCGGATTTTCCATCAGGACGGATACCGTGTAGCGCCGTTCAAATCACAGAATATGGCGCTGAATTCGTTTATTACGAGAGAAGGTCTTGAGATGGGACGTGCACAGGTCATGCAGGCGGAAGCGGCCGGGATCGAACCGTCCGTTTTGATGAACCCGATTCTGTTAAAGCCGACGAATGACACCGGTTCGCAGGTGATTGTAAACGGTGAGGTACTGGGAAACATGAGTGCGCGGGAATATTTTTCCCACAAAAAAGAGCTGATCCCGGACATCATGAAAGCGTACCATGCACTGGAAGAACAGTATGATATCATTGTGATCGAGGGAGCCGGAAGTCCGGCGGAGATCAACCTGAAAGCCGATGATATCGTCAATATGGGAATGGCAAAGCTTGTGGATGCACCGGTGCTCCTCGTCGGAGATATTGACCGCGGCGGCGTTTTTGCTCAGCTTTACGGTACCGTAGAGCTTTTAGAGCCGGATGAGCGCGACCGCATCAAGGGTCTGATTATCAACAAATTCCGCGGGGACAAAACCATCCTGGACCCGGGCGTTGTGATGCTGGAAGAAAAAACACACATCCCGGTGGTCGGCGTGGCGCCGTATCTCCACATCGAAGTGGAAGACGAGGACAGTCTGACCGAGCGATTCACCAGAAAAGAGGAGATCGGTCTCATTGACCTTGCGGTCATCCGTCTCCCGCGTATTTCAAACTTCACCGATTTCAACCCGTTCGAGCGGATCGAAGGCGTATCACTCCGCTACGTAAGCTCTGTCTCCGAACTGAAAAATCCGGATATGATTCTGCTTCCTGGAACGAAAAACACGATGGAGGATCTGCTCTGGATGCGTCAGAATGGTCTGGAAGCGGCCGTACTGAAGGCGGCTGCGGCCGGAAAAGTAATTTTCGGTGTCTGCGGCGGCTTCCAGATGCTCGGAGATACGCTGAGCGATCCGCTGCATGTCGAAGCCGGCGGAACGATCAAAGGAATGGGACTCCTGCCGATGGATACCGTATTTGCCGGTGAGAAGACGAGAACCCGCGCGGAGGGCGCTTTTGGAAAAACAGAAGGCGTTCTTGCCGGGATCGAGGGAACCCGGATCGAGGGCTATGAAATCCATATGGGAGAAACGGTGCGGAAAGAAGAAACAGAAGCATTCACGTTCATCGATGATCAGAACCGTGCTGATTCGGATAAGCTGGACGGTGCACAGAAAGGAAATGTGTACGGTACGTATGTGCACGGCATTTTCGACAAAGAAGAAGTTGCCGAGCGGATCGTGGAAGCACTTGCAAAGAATAAGGGAATTGCCATGGAGCAGATTCACGGTGTCGATTACCAGACATTCAAAGAGACACAGTACGATATTCTCGCAGATGCGCTGCGCGAGCATCTCGACATGAAGAAGATTTATCAAATTCTGGAAGAAGGGGCATAAAGATGAAGATAGAACTGGAGCAGGTAAGCCCGCACGAGATTGAAAAGAGAAGCTTTGAAATTATCACGGAAGAATTAAACGGAAGAACGTTTCCAGAGGATCAGGAACTGGTTGTAAAGCGGTGTATCCACACAAGTGCGGATTTTGATTATGCGGATAATCTCTGCTTTTCGGAGCATGCGGTGGCAAAAGGCATCGAGGCGATCCGGGAGGGAGCCTGCATTGTGACGGATACGCAGATGGCAAGATCCGGCATCAACAAAAAGGTGCTTGCGCGCCACGGCGGTGAAGCGCTCTGCTTTATGTCAGACGAAGATGTTGCGGCAAGAGCAAAAGAAACCGGAAGCACCCGCGCGGCAGCCTGCATGGAAAAAGCGGCGGAGCTGGATAAAAAGCTGATTATTGCGGTTGGAAATGCGCCGACGGCACTGGTCCGCCTCTATGAACTGATCGGGGAAGGAAAAATAAAACCGGCGCTGATCATCGGAGTTCCGGTCGGCTTTGTCAATGTGGTACAGTCCAAAGAACTGATTATGCAGACCAATATCCCGTATATCGTGGCACGCGGACGAAAAGGCGGCAGCAATATCGCGGCGTGCATCTGCAACGCACTCCTGTATATGATGGATCAGGACCGCGGATATTAAAAATAGATGAAAAAACGGAAAGCAGAAGTCTTGACAGATTTCGAATCACCGTTTATACTATGGAACATGGAAAAAGGCTTGGAAGGGAACAAGTAGACGTACAAAAACGCGGACAGAAAGCAGCCGGCAGATGAGAGGCGCATGCAGGTTCTGTACGATTCGAATACATCCCGGAGTTGCGCACCGAATAAAACGGGCGGCAGAAGAACTATGATGCACGTTTTTAGTAGGCTGCGACGTAAGAGACGAACGTTACAGCGTCAGGGTATTCAGAGGTTTTGGATACCGACAAAGGCAGCTGCCGTGAGACAGCTGTGAAGTAAGGTGGTAACACGGGAGATACGGGCTCTCGTCCTTTGAATCGGAAAGGACGGGAGTCTTTTTGTATAAAAAACTTTGGTCCCAGACGGTAACACATACCCGAAAGTCAACCGAAAAAAGGAGAAAAACAAAATGCAGATTTATGACGAACTGATCGCCAGAGGCCTTCTGGCACAGGTAACCGACGAAGATGAAATCAGAGACCTGGTAAACAATGGAAAAGCAACGTTCTATATCGGATTCGACTGCACCGCAGACAGTCTGACCGCAGGTCACTTCATGGCACTGACCCTGATGAAACGGATGCAGATGGCAGGAAACAAACCGATCGCCCTGATCGGCGGCGGCACCACCATGATCGGTGACCCGTCCGGAAGAACCGATATGAGAAAAATGCTGACCCGCGAGGAGATCGACCACAACGCAGAGTGCTTCAAACGTCAGATGGAGCGTTTCATCGAGTTCGGCGAGGGAAAAGCTATGATGCTCAACAACGCAGACTGGCTGCTGAACCTGAACTATGTAGAACTGCTCCGTGAGGTAGGTGCATGCTTCAGTGTCAACAACATGCTCCGTGCAGAGTGCTACAAACAGCGTATGGAAAAAGGTCTTTCCTTCCTGGAGTTCAACTACATGATTATGCAGAGCTACGACTTCTATCACATGTTCCAGAAATACGGCTGCAATATGCAGTTCGGCGGCGATGACCAGTGGTCCAACATGCTGGGAGGAACCGAACTGATCCGCCGTAAACTTGGAAAAGATGCCTATGCAATGACCATCACCCTTCTGACCGACTCTCAGGGCAAGAAGATGGGTAAAACCGCAGGAAACGCTGTATGGCTTGACCCGAACAAGACCAGCCCGTTCGATTTCTACCAGTACTGGAGAAACGTGGACGATGCCGACGTCTTAAAATGTATCCGTATGCTGACCTTCCTGCCGCTGGAGCAGATCGACGAGATGGATTCCTGGGAAGGAAGCAAGCTGAACGAGGCAAAAGAGATCCTGGCCTATGAGCTGACCTCCATGGTACACGGCGAGGAAGAAGCAAAGAAAGCGCAGGAAGGCGCACGTGCCGTATTCTCTACCGGAAGCTCCGAGCATATGCCGACCAGTGAAGTTTCTGCAGAGGATTTCACGGACGATAAAATCGATATCGTAACCCTTCTTGTCAAAGCAGAGCTTGCAAAGACCAGAAACGAAGGACGCCGTGCCGTAGAGCAGGGCGGTGTATCCGTAGACGGTGAGAAAATCACAGATCCGAAATATGCCGTAGAAAAAGCAGCCTTCGGCGAGGACGGTATCGTTCTGAAAAAAGGAAAGAAGAATTTCAAAAAAATTTGCGTTAAATAATTAAGTGTGCTATTATAAAAGAATGGATTCCCGGAAGAAATTCCGGGACACACTGAATTATTTGGAGGACAAACAGTCATGGAAAAATATGGCGTAAACGAATTACGAAAGATGTTTCTTGAGTTCTTCGAGAGCAAAGGACATCTTGCTATGAAGAGTTTTTCGTTGATTCCACACAACGATAAAAGTCTTTTACTGATCAACTCCGGTATGGCTCCGCTGAAACCTTACTTCACAGGCGCAGAGATTCCGCCGAGAAGAAGAGTAACAACATGCCAGAAATGTATCCGCACCGGCGATATTGAAAATGTAGGAAAAACAGCCCGTCACGGCACCTTCTTTGAGATGCTCGGAAACTTTTCCTTCGGTGATTATTTCAAACACGAAGCAATCGCATGGTCCTGGGAGTTTTTAACACAGGTAGTAGGGCTCGATCCGAATCGTCTGTACCCATCCATCTATCAGGACGATGATGAAGCATTTGATATCTGGAACAAAGAGATCGGCATCCCGGCAGACCGTATTTTCCGTTTTGGAAAAGAGGACAACTTCTGGGAGCATGGCGCAGGTCCGTGCGGTCCGTGTTCTGAGATTTATTATGACCGCGGAGAAAAATACGGCTGCGGCAAACCGGGATGTACCGTTGGCTGCGAGTGTGACCGTTACATGGAAGTATGGAACAACGTATTCAGCCAGTTCAACAACGACGGCGAGGGCCACTACACCGACCTGATCCAGAAGAACATTGATACCGGTATGGGACTTGAGCGTCTGGCCGTTGTCGTACAGGATGTAGATCCATCTTCGATGTCGACACCATTCAGGCACTCCGCAACAAAGTATGCGAAATCTCCGGAAAAGAGTATGATAAAGATCATGAGACCGATGTTTCCATCCGCCTTATCACAGACCATATCCGTTCCGCAACATTCATGATTTCCGATGGAATCATGCCGACCAACGAAGGAAGAGGCTACGTACTGCGCCGTCTGATCCGCCGTGCAGCACGTCATGGCCGTCTGCTTGGCATTGACGGACTGTTCCTTGCCCGCCTTTCCGCAAGCGTAATCGAAGGCTCCAAAGACGGATATCCGGAACTTGAAGAGAAAAAAGATTTCATCTTCAACGTTCTGAACAACGAGGAGACCCAGTTCAACAAAACCATCGACCAGGGACTTCATATCCTCTCCGAGCTCGAAGAAAAAATGCAGAGCGAAGGCAAAAAAGTTCTGGACGGACAGGATGCATTCAAACTGTACGATACCTACGGATTCCCGCTGGATCTGACCAAAGAGATCCTCGAGGAGAAGGGCTACGGCATCGACGAGGACGGTTTCCATGCAGCAATGGAAGAGCAGAGAGAGCGTGCAAGATCGAGCCGTGAAGTAACAAACTACATGGGTGCTGATGCAACCGTTTACGATGAGATCGACCCGTCCGTAACAACTGAGTTTACCGGATACGATCATCTGGAGGATACCTCCAAAGTAACCGTTCTGACGACAGAGACTGAGATTGCAGAATCTCTGATGGAAGGCCAGAAGGGAACCATTTTCGTAGAGAAAACTCCGTTCTACGCTACCATGGGCGGTCAGGAAGGCGACTGCGGTATCATCAAAGGAGCAAATGGTGTGTTCGAAGTAGAAGATACCATCAAACTCCGCGGCGGAAAATACGGCCACGTCGGTGTCATGAAATCCGGTATGATTTCAAACGGCGAGGAAGTTACACTTCAGGTCAACGAAGAGGCAAGAAAAAATATCGAGAAGAACCACAGCGCAACACACCTTCTGCAGAAGGCATTAAAGACTGTTCTCGGTGCACACGTAGAGCAGAAAGGTTCTCTCGTAACCCCGACCAGACTCCGTTTCGACTTTGCCCACTTCCAGGCTATGACACCGGAAGAACTGGAAAAAGTTGAGAATCTGGTAAATGAAAAGATTCAGGAGCAGATCCCGGTTGTAACCGACATCATGGATACTGAGGAAGCAAAGAAATCCGGCGCGATGGCTCTGTTCGGTGAGAAATACGGCGACAAAGTACGTGTCGTTTCCATGGGAGACTTCTCCAAAGAGCTCTGCGGTGGTACCCATGTAAAGAATACCGCTGAAATCGGACTGTTCAAACTTGTTTCTGAGGCAGGCGTTGCAGCAGGTGTCCGCAGAATCGAAGCTCTGACCGGACCGTCTGTTACTGCATACTATAAAGCACAGGAAGAGAAAATACATGAGGCAGCAGCTCTCTTAAAGACAACACCGGCGGATCTCCTCGAGAAGATCGCTCATCTGCAGGCAGAGGCAAAAGCACTCCAGGCAGAGAATGAGTCCTTAAAGAGCAAACTGGCAAAAGAAGCGCTCGGCGATGTTATGGATAAAGTAACCGAAGTCAAAGGTGTAAAACTTCTCGCTGCATCCGTACCGGATGTCGATATGAACGGACTGCGTGACCTTGGCGACCAGCTGAAAGAAAAACTGGGAAGCGGCGTTGTTGTTCTGGCATCTGCAAAGGACGGCAAAGTAAGCCTTCTTGCCATGGTAACCGATGATGCGATGAAGAAAGGTGCACATGCCGGAAAACTGATCAAAGAAGTGGCAGCCGTTGTCGGCGGCGGCGGCGGTGGACGTCCGAACATGGCACAGGCCGGCGGAAAGAATCCGGAGAAGATCGACGAAGCAGTTGCAAAAGCTGCTGAGGTACTGGAAGGCCAGATCGCATAACAATAAGCAGGAAAAACAGCACAAAATCCTGCCGCCTGCAGGGCAGAAAAAGGAGCCAGGCAGGCGGCAGGGAAAAATTTTGCAAAAAAATGAAAAAACTTGTTGACGTACGAGATTTTTCTGGTATAATAAGAACAGTGCAAAAAATACCCATACAGTTGTATTATGCACAATCTACAACTGGAGGGAGGTTAGGTGTGAGACTATGTCAAATGTAATCGTTAAAGAAAACGAAACGTTGGACAGCGCTTTACGCAGATTTAAGCGTAGCTGTGCAAAAGCTGGCATTCAGCAGGAGATTCGTAAAAGAGAGCATTACGAGAAACCAAGTGTTCGTCGTAAAAAGAAATCTGAAGCTGCCAGAAAACGTAAGTATAATTAATGTGCAAAAAATCCCCGGCGATCTGTTTTGCCGGGGATTTTTATACTTGTAACTTAAAGTCGCAGGTTTTGACAAAACAGCAAGGCGGTGACAAATGAGAATTTTGTACAAAATAGCAAACAAGCTGTTTCGTATCGTGAAAAAGATTCTGAAGCTGCTTACCAGCCGTATGGTCATTATCGGTGTTGCACTTCTTCTGGAATTTTGCTGGCTGGCCGGAATTGTGATGCAGCTCAATGAAAAATCTGTCTACATCAACTATGCGGTCACGATCCTTTCCCTGATTGCAGTGCTTTCGATTATCAATAATCCGAAAATGAATCCCGGCTACAAACTGATGTGGGCAGTCTGTATCCTGGCGCTTCCGGTAACCGGAATCTGCCTGTACGGCATTCTCGGCCATTCCAGTGTGGCAAGAAAATTCCGTACACATTACGATACAGTTCTGCTTTCGCAGGGAGGCGTTCTTGGAGAGGAAGAAGAGACGCGTAAAAAGCTCGAGGAAGAAAATATCCTGGCAGCGGGGCAGTCTTCCTATCTGACCAATTATGCGCATTATCCTGTTTATGAAAACACAGAAACAGAGTATTACCCGCTGGGAGATGTATGGTTTGAGCACTTTATTGAGGAACTCAAAAAGGCAGAACACTACATTTTTATGGAATATTTCATCATCAGCGAGGGGTATCTGTGGGATACGGTGCTGGAGATTCTGAAGGAAAAAGCGGCCGCCGGTGTGGATGTGCGGCTGATTTACGATGATTTCGGCTGCGTGACGACGCTGCCGTATCAGTATTATAAATCGCTGCAGCAGATGGGCATCAAGTGTGCGGCGTTCAATCAGTTCCGACCGGTGCTGAATGTCATTTTAAATAACCGTGACCACCGGAAAATTGCCGTGATCGACGGTCATACGGCTTTCACGGGCGGCATTAATCTTGCGGACGAATACATTAACCGCAAGGAGCGGTTCGGCCACTGGAAGGATTCCGGAATCTGTCTGCATGGTGAGGCGGTATGGAGTTTTACGGTGATGTTTCTGCAGATGTGGAGCACAATCACCGGTATGGAATGCAATTTCGAATCATACCGGCCGGAGATCTATCACGAGGAAGCGTTTAAAAAAGACGGTTTTGTGCAGCCGTACGGCGATTCCCCGCTGGATGGAGAGACAGTAGGCGAGCATGTTTATCTGAACATTATTTCACAGGCGAAAAAATATCTTTATATTTTTACTCCGTATCTGATTCCGGACAACGAGACGCTGACCGCTCTCTGCATGGCGGCAAAGCGCGGAGTCGATGTGCGGATTGTAACGCCGGGCATCCCGGATAAGAAGATTGTCTATATTCTGACGCAGGCCAATTACGAGATCCTGCTGGAATCCGGCGTTCAGATTTACCAGTATACGCCAGGCTTTATCCATTCCAAGAGCTTTGTCTGTGATGATGAAGTTGCGACGGTCGGAACGATCAACATGGATTACCGGAGCATGTACCTGCATTTTGAGTGCGGTGTCTGGATGTACGGCAGCAGTGCGGTTGCCCAGGTAAAAGAGGATGCGCTGATCACGTTTGAACAGTGTGAGCAGATCAATATGGACTACTGTCGAAAGAAAAATTTTGCAGTCCGTGCACTCCGCGGTGCGCTGAAGTTTCTGGCACCGCTGCTGTAAACGGAACAGACAGCATAGTTCTGCGGTCGTCTGCATAGCCTGTAGGGAAGAAAGAGCAGATGTTTCGGGGGAATATGAAGAGAAGAACACGAAATATCGTCTGGAGCCTGCTGATGATCCTGGCGCTTCTTGCAGCGCCCTTGAAAGTGACTGCGGCAGAGCAGAATGGAGAATCTTCCGACAAGCAGCAGAACGAAACAACGGAACAGAAAACAGAAGAGACGGAGGAGACAGCACCGGAGATAACAACGGACCTTGGGCTGGCTTCGCCGTCTGTTCTTTTGATGGAGGCACAGACCGGAACTGTTCTGTACGAGAAAAATGCGTCGGAACAGCGAAGCCCGGCGAGCATCACAAAAATCATGACGCTGCTGCTGATTTTTGAAGAGCTCGAAAAAGGGACGCTCCAGCTGACCGACGAAGTGACGACGAGTGCGCACGCCAGAAGTATGGGCGGGTCCCAGGTTTTTCTGGAAGAGGGCGAAAAGCAGACCGTTGAGACGATGATCAAGTGTATTGTCGTTGCTTCGGGAAACGATGCATCTGTAGCGATGGCAGAGCATATTGCGGGGACAGAAAGCGAGTTTGTCAGCCGGATGAACCAGAAAGCAAAAGAACTCGGCATGAACGACACGAAGTTTGAGGACTGCTGCGGTCTTACGGATTCCGACGGCCATTACACGACAGCGGCAGATGTGGCGAAAATGTCTCGGGAGCTGATCGAGCGCTTTCCGCAGATCCTGAACTATTCCTCTATCTGGATGGAAGAGATTACGCATGTCACACAGAAGGGAAGCAAACCATTCACCCTCACCAATACAAATAAGCTGATCCGCGGCTATGAGGGCTGTGTGGGACTGAAAACAGGAAGCACCTCGAAGGCGAAGTACTGCGTCTCGGCAGTGGCGAAGAAAAATGATCTGACGATGCTGGCAGTCGTGATGGGAGCACCGGACTACAAGGTGCGGTTTGCAGATGCAGCGTCACTGTTCCAGTATGGGTTTTCGTCCTGTAGCATCTACATAGACCGGGAACGCGATCCCCTGCCGGAACTTTCGGTTGTTTACGGAAAGCAGGATACGGCAGAACTGGAATATGCGGAAGAATTCCGCTATCTTACGACGGGCGGGACGGTGATTGGTGAAGTGGAAAAAACGATGGAACTGCCGGAAGAGGTGCAGGCCCCTATCCAGAAAGGCGAGTGTGCCGGAAGAGTTGTTTACAAAGCAGACGGTGAGGAACTTGGTTCCGTTGCGATTTTATATGGAGCAGACGTGGCAAGAGCCGGCATGTGGGACCTGTTCGGATGTACGATGAAACAATATTTTCTTGGGACGGCATAAAGCCGGAGTATCATGCGCGAAAAGGAGAAAAACATGGCAAAGAAAAATTACTATGCGGTAAAACAGGGAAAGGTTCCGGGCATCTACCGGACATGGGATGCGTGCAAAGCGCAGGTACACGGTTATCCTGGCGCAATTTACAAGGGATTTGAGCGTCTGGAGGAGGCAGAGGCCTTTCTGGGCGGCGGTAAAATGCTGGAACCATTGCTGCGGGAAACAATCGGAACGTATTTCGCTGCCCCGGAACGAAAGGCAGTACAGAGCACGGCAGCACCCGATCCTTCTTCTTGGGACTGGGAACACCTGATTCTGGCGGAAAAACCATGCGAAGACCCGGAATACGCCGGTGTCGGCAGGAGCGCCGTCGCATACGTGGATGGAAGCTATCAGCATGCGCTCGGAAAGTTCTCCTGCGGTGTGGTCCTCTTCCTGGACGGAAAAGAGCTGAATCTTGCAGAAGACTACAGCGACCCGGATCTCGTCTCCATGCGGAATGTAGCAGGCGAGATCAAGGGCGCAGAGCTGGCCATGGCTTACTGCCTGACACATGATATTCCGGAGCTGGCCATCTATCACGATTACCAGGGAATCGCAAGCTGGTGTACGAGAGAATGGCAGGCGAAAAAACAGGGAACCATCGATTACCGGAATTTTTACGATCTGGCATCGGCCAAAGTTGCGATCCGCTTCTGCAAAGTAAAGGGCCACACCGGCGTCACCTACAACGAAAAAGCCGATCAGCTGGCAAAACAGGCACTGGGCTTATAAACAGCAGGGAAAACGGGTTGTCATACACCGAAAAATCAAGTATAATGAACGGTATGAGAAAATTTACAACGACCTATTACAAACTTTCGTCAAACGGAAAATTTCTGGAAGGAAACGGTTTTCGTCTGGCGTTTATCAGTGATCTTCACAATATGGAGTTTGGCCCGGACAACACGGTGTTAAAGGCAGTCATCGATGAGGCGGCTCCGGATCTTGTCATCATCGGCGGGGACCAGATTGTGGCAAAGCCGGGGGAGAACCTCGACCCGGGTCTGAGTTTCGCGGAACGTCTTGCGGAGGAATACCAGGTAATCTATGGCTGCGGAAACCACGAATACCGTCTGAAGCTGTATCCGGAACAGTACGGTGATCTGTATGAAAAGCTCCGGGAGCGCCTGAAAAAGGCAGGAATCTGCTATCTGGAAAATGAGACGGCGGATCTTACCATCAGCGGCTGTCCGGTCCGGATCTACGGCTATGCCATGGACCGCACCTATTACAACCGCTTTTACCGCGGACCGCTGCCGGTTTCGGAACTGACAGACCACCTTGGAAAACCGGATCTGGCGCGCTACGGCATTCTGCTGGCGCATCACCCTGCCTACCTCAGCTCCTATGCATCATATGGAGCCGATCTGACGCTTTCCGGCCATTATCACGGCGGCGTGGTGGGCCTTGGCGCGCACCGGGGGCTTGTGACACCGGATTTCCGCCTTTTTCGAAAAACTGCCGCGGGCTGTTCCTGACGGGCGGC
>NZ_QUED01000011.1:0-116809 GCF_003477865.1 Blautia sp. AF34-10 | reverse complement strand
TTCGAAAGAAGTAAGACCCCTTGAAGACGACGAGGTAGATAGGGCAGGGGTGGAAGTGCCGTAAGGCATGGAGCTGACTGTTACTAATCGGTCGAGGGCTTGACCTGAAATGCAAAACAAAAGTTTTGCAGAAAATGGTTGTGTTCGGAAAGAAAGTATGGTATGATGTATAGGTGTTAAGTGTATGCGGTTTTGAAGGTATATCAAATATCTTCAAAATAGTTATTGTGGCCCGGTGGCTCAGCTGGTTAGAGCGCCGCCCTGTCACGGCGGAGGTCGTCGGTTCGATCCCGATCCGGGTCGCTTTTCATAACTAAATATCTGAAAAATGGGATCTTAGCTCAGCTGGGAGAGCATCTGCCTTACAAGCAGAGGGTCACAGGTTCGAGCCCTGTAGGTCCCATTCTTTTATGGGTGGTTTCCCGAGTGGCCAAAGGGGACAGACTGTAAATCTGCTGCAAATTGCTTCGGTGGTTCGAATCCACCACCACCCACTTGCCAATCAGGCAATCGGCCGATGTGGCTCAATTGGCAGAGCAGCTGATTTGTAATCAGCAGGTTATCGGTTCGAGTCCGATCATCGGCTTTACTTGAGAAATCAAGTACAAAAATAGGATATCGCGGGATGGAGCAGTCTGGAAGCTCGTCGGGCTCATAACCGAAGGTCGTAGGTTCAAATCCTACTCCCGCAATTTTATGCCTAGTTAGCTCAGTTGGTAGAGCAGAGGACTGAAAATCCTCGTGTCTCTGGTTCGATTCCGGAACTAGGCATATTTTACGGAGCATTAGCTCAGTCGGTAGAGCACTTGACTTTTAATCAAGTTGTCCGGGGTTCGAATCCCCGATGCTTCACTATGTGGAACCCTTTCGAGGGTTCTTTTTTTTGTTCTGCATATCCCAAATTGGTCCGGTGGACCAATTTTGATTATGTTTATCTTAAGGTTACGGCGAAAATCTTGCAAAAGAGCAGGAAATGTACTATGCTTTGAAAGAATAAAAAAGAACGGAGGAATCTGTTTATGGCACAAAAAAAGAAAAACAAAAGACGAAGACGCCAGTTTCAGCAGAAAGTGATTTTAAGTGTTCTGCTTGTTATCATTATCGGATTGATTGGCGTGCTTGGATATCAGATGCAGAAGAACGAGAAAAAACAGACGGATGGAAACGCAAGTGCATCCTCTTCGGTTTCGTCATCCTCTCTTGCTGGGGACAGTTCAGAGCCGATATCGGATTCCAGCCCGGAGGAGGAGATTACACCGATGCCTGAGCCGGTACAGCAGATTTCGTCAGATGGTCTGAACAGTCAGCATGCCCTGCTGGTGCGGGAAAGCGATCTGGCTGAGATGATGAATCTGGGCGGAGATGAGAGAATTTATCCGGCGTCGATGACAAAGATTATGACAGCGCTGCTTACCATTGAAAATCTTCCGGATCTGAACGAGACGATTACGGTTCCGGAGGACATCTTCGAGGAACTGACGGCACAGGATGCGTCGGTAGCGGGATTTAATCCGTACGAACAGCCGACGGTTCGTGATCTTCTCTATGGTGTGCTGCTGCCATCCGGCGCAGATGCATGTGAGACATTGGCGAGAGCAGTCGGCGGATCGGAAGAAGGTTTTGTGGCCATGATGAACCAGAAAGCAGAAGAACTGGGACTTACCAATACGCATTTTGAGAACTGCACGGGACTACATAACGACAACCATTATTCTACCTGCCGTGATATTGCGGTGCTGATGAGTGAGTGTCTGAAGAGTGATACGTTTCGCGAGATCGTGACGAGGGAGGTTTACACAACGGAGGCTACCGCATCACACCCGGAGGGAATTACGCTGTATGATACGATGCTCCACCGGTTTACCAGCTATGAGATGAGTACGACACTGGAGAACGGGGCAGTCATTGAAGGCGGAAAGACCGGATTTACCGATGAGGCGGGTCAGTGCCTGGTCAGCTTTGCAGAATATGGAGGCGAAGAGTACATACTTGTTACGGCAGAGGCCATGACGGATTCGGGATCTGCGGTGGACAGCATCGCGGATGCGAGTACGGTGTATGGAAGATTACAGTAAATACAGGTGAAAGCGAGAGCTGGAAACGGGAGAAAATTCCCGGTTCCGGCTCTTTTTTTTACGTGAAGCAAGTCGAGAAAATAAGGTGTGGATAACATTGGGGATGTTTTGCACGGAATGCGCAGAAAAGAATTATGTTTTCCACAAAAGAAAGAAGCGCAGGGGAAAAATTGTGGATAACGGAAAGGAAAAATCCGGTTTTTGTGTATAGATCGCGCCGGATGGGAAATACTGCTTACTGTAGAAAAGCAGGAGGAGAGCGAGAAATCGAAAAACGCCTCTGAAATGCTTAAAAAGATATCAGCAGAGGTGGTAAGAACATGAAAAGAGACAAGTTGAGAATCGGCGTGATCACAGCGGCACTGGCAATGATGATTGCAGGCGGAGTGCTGACCTGGCAGCAGGATGCGAGAAACGGTAAGGCAGATCAGGCGAAACAGGGAGAGACGGCACAGCTTACAGAGGACGAAAGCACCGGAACTACAGAACAGCAGACGGAGGAGACGGCGGGAGATGCAGACGGAACGCGTGCCGTACAGGATCAGGCAGATGATGTGGAAAACAGTCTGGAACAGGTGCCGGAAATGGAAGCGGCGTGTGAAGAAGAGGCGGCGGGAAATCCAGAAGCAGATGCAGAGACGGCTCAGAATACACCGGAAGAATCAGATGGGAATACAGAAAGACAGGACGCGCAGGCGGTAAACGGAACAGCGGCGGATCAGAACGGAGAAACAGGATCAGGAGAAACAGCGGCGAATGAAGAAACGAGTGCAGCATCCGGAACTGTGGATTCTGCAGAAAATCAGGAAACGGCAGTTGAGACAGCAGGGGCTGCACAGGATCTGATGTTCAGCGAAGCGACAATCATGGAACTGCCGGTTACTGGAACAGTTCTGATTCCGTATAACATGGAAAATACCGTTTATTTCCCGACACTGGATCTTTACCAGTGCAATCCAGGCGTTG
Source organism: Blautia sp. AF34-10 (assembly GCF_003477865.1). Classification (NCBI taxonomy): domain Bacteria; kingdom Bacillati; phylum Bacillota; class Clostridia; order Lachnospirales; family Lachnospiraceae; genus Blautia; species Blautia sp. AF34-10. The sequence continues at coordinate 113,768 of NZ_QUED01000011.1, read as the reverse complement.
TTTTCTCGGCGGCAGAAGGAACTCCGGTTTTGGCGGCAGCGGACGGAGAAGTTGTGAGTGTGGAAAATGATGCAAGAACCGGCCTCACCGTCACCATGAATCTTGGAAATGGATACGAAGCCATCTACGGACAGCTCACAGACGTTTCCCTCGAGGCAGGCCAGAAAGTTCAGAAAGCAGCACGGATCGGAGCAGTTGCAGCACCGACGAAATATTATGTAAAAGAGGGAAGCAATCTTTTCTTTGAGATGAAAAAAGATGGAAAAGCCATTGATCCTATGGTATATCTCCCGGCAATTTCGGAATAAAAAAGAGGACCTGCACGAAATGGGATGCGGGAAAGTATTATAAAGTGTAGGATTCGCAATCGAATCTTTTTTACAGGTTTTGAATACAAAAAAGGCGGCGCAGACCGCGGATGGTAAAATACCGTTTTTCGATTGCTTTTTATAAAAAAGGCTGGCTGAAAACAGTCAGCTTTACATATAACAAACAGGATTGTTTTGATATAGAAAAAAGGCGGAATAAAAGGAAAGTAACCGGTTACAGAAAATGTGAAAGTTTGTCATTTTAGGGGTTTCGTTTTTGAATGTTATCGGTTAAAATAGATGTAGTGGACAGATCCTGAAAACAAGGAGGATTAGAAAAATATGGAGCTTTTATTTATGGACCGGTGTTCAAAGAAGCAATCTGGGGTGGAACAAAGTTAAGAGACGTATTTGATTACGAAATTCCGAGCGATACAACCGGCGAGTGCTGGGCGATCAGCGGACATGCCAACGGAATGAGCCGTGTGGCAGGCGGAAGATTTGATGGAAAAACATTAGGTGAGCTCTGGAAAGAGGAGCCGGAAATTTTCGGAAATTACCCGGGAAGCCAGGTTCCGCTGCTGATCAAGATCATTGATGCAAAAAATGATCTGAGCATCCAGGTTCATCCAGATGATGCTTATGCAGGAGAGCATGAGAATGGATCTCTTGGAAAGACCGAGTGCTGGTACGTGCTGGACTGCGAACCGGGTACAGAAATTGTTATCGGACACAATGCAAAAGACAAGGCAGAAGTGGAGAAAATGATCCGCAATCATGAGTGGAGCGATTTCATCCGCAAAGTGCCGGTACATAAGGGAGATTTCTTCCAGATCAATCCGGGATGCGTACATGCCATCAAAGGCGGCACACTGATTCTGGAGACACAGCAGAGCAGCGATATCACCTATCGTGTATACGATTATGACAGACTGCAGAACGGCAAACCGAGACAACTTCATGTAGAGCAGAGTATCGATGTTATCGAGGCTCCGTTTAAAACGGCAGATATCGATACCTTTACAGAGGAAATCCCGGGCGCGGTACATACCCATTTTGTAACATGCAAGTTCTACTCTGTAGATAAATACGACATCGACGGTGTATTCACCTTGGATGCGAAAAAATATTATACTAATGTAAGTGTAATCGCCGGAGAGGGTACTGTAAACGGTATTCCGGTTAAGAAAGGTACTCACTTTATTATACCGGCTAATTTTAATGGATGCAGATTTGAAGGAAAACTTTCTGTAATCTGCTCAAATCCAGAAGCATAAGAGAGGAGAAAAACACAATGAGACTTGGAGCATTAGAAGCAGGCGGAACAAAGATGGTCTGCGCAATTGGAAACGCAAATGGAGAAATTTATGAGAGAATTTCTATCCCGACCGAGACACCGGAAATTACCGTTCCGAAAATGATTGAGTATTTCAAAGAGAAGGACATTCAGGCACTGGGAATCGGTTGCTTTGGACCGATCGACCTGAACAGAAAATCCGAAACATATGGTTACATTACCACAACTCCCAAATTAGCATGGAAGAACTACAACATCGTAGGCGCTTTCGCAGATGCACTGGACATCCCGGTTGGATTTGATACCGATGTAAACGGTTCTGCACTGGGTGAGGCTACCTGGGGAATCACAAAAGGTCTGGACAACAGCATTTACATCACCATCGGAACGGGCGTTGGAATGGGAATTATTTCCAATGGCAAGCTGTTGCACGGCATGCTTCATCCGGAAGGCGGACACGTTCTGCTGACCAGACATCCGAAAGATACTTACGGCGGAAAATGCCCGTATCACAGCAACTGCCTGGAAGGCCTTGCTGCAGGTCCTGCCATTGAAGCACGCTGGGGCAAAAAAGGTATTGAGCTGGCAGACAAAAAAGAGGTATGGGAGCTTGAGGCTTACTATATCGGACAGGCACTTGTAGACTGCATCATGCTGCTCTCCCCGCAGAGAATCGTTTTGGGCGGAGGCGTTATGCATCAGGAGCATATGATGCCGCTCGTAAGAGAAGAAGTAAAGAAACAGCTGAACGGATATCTTGTAACAAAAGAACTTGAGGATCTCGACAGCTACATTGTACTTCCAAGCCTGAACGACAATCAGGGTATCATGGGCGCATTGAAACTGGCGGTAGATGAGCTGGCAATGCAGTAAAAATAAAAATGAGAAAACCGTTCGGAGAAATCCGGACGGTTTTTTGCTTACAGGAAACTTCGTTGAATTTTCCTGCGAAGCAGGACTCTTTCTTATTTTTTGGATTGCGCCTAAAAGAACCGAGTGTTAAAGTTACATAGAATACAGATGAACAGAAGGAACGGAATTTGAAATGGAACAGGGGAATTTTACATATATTCTGGAATGCAGCGATGGATCTTTTTATACAGGCTGGACCAATAATTTGGAACGCAGAGTAAAGGCACACAATGCTGGAAAAGGAGCGAAATATACAAAGAGCCGCAAACCGGTAAAACTGGTGTATTTTGAAACCTTTTTAACAAAACAGGAGGCTATGCGGAGAGAATGGGAAATTAAGCAGCTTTCGCGGGTAGAAAAATGGAAGCTGATTCAAGCGAAGAAGCAATAAAAATACAAAAACAGACAGCTCAAACAGGCACAACGGTATGCGTAAGCGAGCAGTCTGTTTTTTTGTGTCAAAGCAGGTCAAACATTTTCAAAAGAAAATAGATATTTTGACTTGAAAAATAATTTTATCCTGCTATAATAAAAGAAACGATGATAAGTAGTAATCAAAACTACATAAAGTAGTAATTGAAATACACAGTGTTTCTGACAGGAAAGGAATGAGCAGGATGAAGTATATCAGAAAAAATGGAATCAAGGATCCTGGCAGTGCGATTACACATGGAACTGCGCTGATCCTGGCGGTGGTGGGAACGCTGCCGTTGCTTTTGAAGGCGGCACGGGAGCCGGATCATCTGCATGTGGTCGCAATGGCAGTGTTTATGCTGAGTATGATTTTGCTGTATCTGGCGAGCACCGTGTATCACACGTTTGATGTAAATGGGAAGGTAAACCGTCGACTGAAGAAGTTTGATCATATGATGATTTCCGTGCTGATTGCGGGAAGCTACACACCGATCTGCCTGATTGCACTGCATGGACGGACGGGAATTGCACTCTGTGCACTGGTGTGGGCGGCAGCGATTGGCGGGATTCTCGTCAAGGCATTCTGGATCAACTGTCCGAAGTGGTTTTCTTCGGTGCTGTATATCGCAATGGGCTGGCTGTGCGTTCTGGCGTTTCATCCGCTGTTTCTGGCCCTCTCGCGGCCGGCGTTTGGATGGCTGCTGGCCGGCGGAATTATTTATACAGTCGGCGGGGTGATTTACTCCTTAAAAATGCCGGTGTTTAATGCAAAACATAAAAAGTTCGGAACACATGAAATTTTCCATCTGTTTGTGATGGGTGGCAGCTTCTGTCATTTTATTGTGATGTATTATTTTGTGGCGGCGATGCCGGTATAAAAACTTGTTTGAAGATAAAACAGTAATGCAAAAATAAAATACTGCGGAACGTATTTTCGTTATACCCGGGTATTAACATTTATTTGGGAAAACTTTACGCTCCGCAGTACTATTTTTGCATTATTTTTTCTTTTGACGGTATTCACTCGGAGAAATTCCGTAGACTTTTTTGAATACCTGTGTAAAATAAGAAAAATTCGTGTAGCCGATATTCGTTGCAATTACACTGACCGGGAGATTGGTTCCCTCAAGCAGGGAAATCGCAATTTTCAGTTTTTCCTGCACGATATAGTCAGAAAGTGAAATTCCTTTTACCTTTTTGAAAAGCCGGGAGAGGTATTCCGGGTTCATGTATACCTGATGTGCGATTTCGGTGCGGGTAACATTCTGGTGAATATTTTTCTGAATAAAATTTATCACCTGGTCGATCTGTGAAACACCTGGTTCTGCGCTAATTTGAAGGCTTTTTAGATAATCAACGGAAAAATCAAGCAGTTTATGCATCTCTTCTATGGAATGACAGGAGTTGTTCAGAGCGTGAATATCGTATTCTTTTTCAAAAACACCGTGTGCACCGATGTGGTGATGGTTCAGAATCTGATAGAAGATCTGAAGAAAATCCTGTAAAAAGAGACTGAGCATTTTCTGGTTTACATGACCGGATTCTTTTTGGCGGAGCAGATAATCATGCATGTCTGCACGGACGGCATCGTAATAACCAGAGGAGAGCATGACATTCCAGTGGACAAAATCCGGAGGGGTGTAGGGAACCTGGGAAATGCTGGATTTCTGATAAAAAATACCACTATAGTTTGCCGCATTTTCACTGCGCTGTTCCAAAAGTTGCTGTATTTTATCTGGTAGCAGAAGAAAATTTGCAGAATGAGCACAGTAGCATGCTATTTTAAAGTGGAGATACTGTGAAGCGGCTTCCACAAAAGTATGCAAATAAATTTGCACCTGATCTTTTGTAAAATTATCGGTTTCGTATAAAATAAGGGCAAAAACCTGTTCGTGGACATGGCAGAAAAGCAGTTTTTTAGTGAACGGCTCAAACAGCTCGAAAACGACATTCTGCAGGATAGAGCGGAGGAGAGAAAGGTCACGAACTGGATGTGGCGTGTCCTGTTCGAGAATATCAATCAAAGTCAGAACACAGGAACAGTCGGGATCGAGTTTTATGGAGATCGTGTCCAGAAAACTCAGGATATTCTGCGGTTCTGCAGGCTGTTTCTGCAAAAATTCATTTAAAAGCACATCAAGAAGATCCATTTCGCGTTTGCTGAAATAGTTTCCATATTCACTGTAAAATTTTTCCTTTCTTTCCTTTTGAATTTGCAGGACTGCTTTCTGAATGGAAACCTCAATTGCACTGTAGGGAGCGGGCTGAATCAGATAATCGAATCCGCCGAGTTGCAGTGCTTTTTGTGCATAGGAAAAATCTTCATGTGAGGTGAGAAAAATACATTTGATTTCTGGAAAATGCTCCGCAACCCATTCATAAAGTTCAAGACCGCTGCCGAGCGGCATTTCGATATCGCAGAGCATGATATCCACGGAATTGTTTGAAAGAATTTCACGCGCACGGATAATGTCGTTAGCACAGAAAACCTGTCGGATGGAAAGCGCATCCCAGTTGATGCCGGAATGAATACCGGCGACAACATCGGGTTGGTCATCAATAATCAATACATTCATTCGGGATTCCTCCTCTTTCTAGGATAATGAAAACAAATTTTCGTTTGAGAGTAAGCTACTTTTAGTTTCTGAACTGGTATTTGGTTCTTCCTGGATGGGCAGGATAATTTCTGTCATGGCGCCGGAGGAATTGTTCATACAGATCAGTCCGGCCTGGTCACCGTAAAGTAAGGTAAGTCGTTGACGGAGATTGTGTATACCGATGTGCTGTCCGGTTACTGCATCTTCTGTATGTTGCAGAAAGGACTGCAGAAATTCGTCCGGAAATCCGGTTCCGTTATCCTGAATACTGATATTTAAATAATTTCCTTCTTCAGTCTCTGTCAGCTGTACGGAAATGTGTACATTGAGCGGCTGGCTGGAGATTCGCCCATGCTTAAAAGAATTTTCGACGAATGTCTGAATGCAGAGCATGGGAACCGGAAACTTTGAAACAGCGGGATCGGCAGAAATGGTCAGCTCAGAAGAATCTCTTGTGTTTAGCTTCTGAAGTTTATAATAATTCTGTACCTGATTCAGTTCCGTCTGCAGTGGCACAAGACTGCTGTTGTCGCGGAAGGTATAGCGGATATACTGGGAAACATATAAAATCATTTGCTGTGCATCGTTTCCTTTATTCTGTTGAATCATACCGTAAAGAGTTTTCAGGCAGTTCAGATAAAAATGAGGCTTCAACTGAATTTGAAAATATTGCAGCTGAGATTTTTGAATGGTCAGCTTATTTTCATAAGTGCGGATTTTCAGATGGTGAATTTCATCCATCATTCGGTTAAAAGTGGAATTAAAGACGGAAAATTCACGGATAAACTGTGTTTCCTGCAGTTTTGAGTTCAATTTACCGTTTCGAATATTCTCCATGGTAGTGATTGCATCTCTTAATGGAGAAAAGTAAATTTTGATGGCCAAAAAACACATGAACGGAATCAAAAGCAGTGCCAGCACAGAGGCAATGATGGCAAACATCTGTGTCGCATTTAAATAAAACTGGCTTCCCTGGTAAGAGGAAAGGTAAAGCATGGTAATATCAGCATATTTTAAGCGATCCTGTACAACAAAAAAGTTTTCTTTTTGTCCTTTTTTGACGTGGTTATTGTCTTCAGGCGAAAAGGTCAGTTTATTTTCTGTAATGGTTTTAGAAGGATTTAATACGGTTCCGTCATTGGAAAGATAGACGAGTGAACTAGTTTTATGCGTTTGTGTGGCGAGGCGAGATGGAGCCATGACCAGGTCAAAATCTACTAGAGAAACACTGTAGGCATTGGAAAAACCGAGAAGGCGAACCAAAAAGTATTTATCACCGACTTTATCGTAAAACCAGGATTTGGAAGTTGATTCAAAATCAAGGGATTTTACATAATTCTGCATTGTTATTAATTCTTCATAGGAATAGCAGTCCTGATAGGCACAGCGGCAGACATCATTGGGAGCAGAATAAATATAGACAGCACCGAGACATTCTGTCAGAGCAAGCTGTTCCCGTGCTTTATTCACAATGGAGAGTGTATTTAAATGAACATCGAGCGGATCAAGTTTATATTTTAGTTTCTGATAATTCCAGTTCTGAGCCCAGTCCTGTGCCATTGAGGTTTCTATCTGGGAAAGATCTGCTTCTAACTGTTCCTGATAGAGAAACAGAGCATTTCGGTTTGCAGAAGCGATTTCGCGGTTCAGCAGGCGAAGCGAGTAGAAATCAAAAAATATCGTCAGAAATGTAAGCGGAATAAGCATGATAAGGCTTATAAGGGTGAAAAAAATTTTTGATGAGATGTAAAAATTTTACGAGATAACATAAGAGCCTCCAAGAATATAACAATATAAGAAAAATCGTGTGAGCGTTCCAATTGTTGGAACATGCCATTTATTCTAATATAGATGTCGTGTGTTTTCAAGAAATAAGTATACAGATTCGTTAAAATAACGAAAGTTACAGTGGTATGTCACAATATATAAAGAGAAAGTCACAGATTTTATAGAGAAAGAGATACTTCTTTGATAGGATATAGCTATTCGTAAAACAAAGAAAAGAACAAAGGAGAGAAATGTAATGAATAAGAAAAAAGCAATGACATTTTTACTTGTTTCTGTTATGGCGGGAAGTATGCTGGCAGGTTGCGGAAGCGATGCAAGCTCTGCACAGGGTTCATCTTCTAAGAGCGCAGAAAGTAGCAATAATGACAGCTATACAGTAAAAATTCTGGCACCTGGTGATGCAAGTACAGATGACTGCGCAAAAATTTCTGAAGCAGCAAGCAAAATCACAGAGGAAAAATTCAATACAAAAATTGAAGTAACAAGAGTTGGTTTTGGAAGCTATGATCAGCAGGTAAACCTGACATTGGCATCTTCTGAAAAATTGGATCTGATGTATGAGTATTGTGGAAATGTAACATCTGCAATCAGCAGCGGACAGATCCTTCCAATTACGGATTATCTGGACAGCTATGGCAGCGATATGAAATCTGAGATCAGCGAATCCGACTGGAAATGTGTAACCTTTAACGGCAATATTTATGGTGTTCCGTCCAATAAAGAGAAAGCAACGGGATGGGGATTTGCTATGAATAAAGAGATGGCAGATGCAACCGGAATTGACTATAGTTCTATTAAAACAGAAGAGGAGTTGGAGCCGCTCCTTGAAAAAGTAAAAGAAATGTATCCAGATGTATATCCCATTGTTTCTCATGTGGGTTCCATGAGCCTTATGGCAAATTCAGATGACCTTGGTGGAGACATCGGATCTTTAGAAAGTGTATCTTCTGACAGCACAGAAGTTATTAATTACTACGCAACAGATAAATATATGAACGAAATGAAACTTCGCTATGACTGGGCGCAGAAAGGTCTGATCATGCCGGATGCTTCCACTTCTACTGAAATGGCAAATAGTCTGATTGGTTCTGGTAAAGGTTTTGGACGTTTTACAAATACAAAACCAGGTATCGAGCAGGAGATCGAAAAAGAGTCCGGAAAAGAAATCGTTGTTTTGGATCTGGTAGAACCATATACTACCACAACACGTGTTGACATTGTATGGTATGTTCCGCATAACAGTGATAAACCGGAAAGAGCTGTACAGGTATTAAACGAAATCTACACAAACCCGGATTTGGCAAATATTCTTATCAATGGTCTGGAAGGAACTCATTATGAGTTTACAGACAAAGACAACGGTGTCATCAACTACCCAGACGGTGTAACAGCAAGTAACACAGGTTATACCAGTCTTCCATGGGCTTGGCCGAATGAGGCAATTTCCTATGTATGGGAAGGAAATGATCCGGACATCTGGGATCAGACCCAGGAGTTCAACAACAATGCGGTTGTTTCTCCGGCCAAAGGTTTTGCATGGGACAACACAGATGTACAGAACGAAGTAACTGCATGCGCAAACGTAACTGCCAAATATGGTCCTGCACTGGAGTGCGGTTCCCTGGATCCAGAAACTACCATTCCGAAATTCCTGGATGAGTTGAAAGCAGCAGGAGCAGATACCATCATCGCTGAGAAGCAGAGACAGTTAGATGATTGGCTGGAAGCCAACAAATAATGGAGGCTGGGAAGATGAAAAGAAATTGGGGTAAAATTCGCAGATTTATTCCCATGTATCTGATGCTGCTTCCGGGGCTTGTATACTTATTTATCAATAACTATATGCCTATGGCTGGAATTATCATTGCATTCAAGAAATATAATTACAGTCTGGGAATCTTCAAAAGCCCGTTTACAGGTCTTAAAAACTTTGAGTTTTTGTTTAAGACAAAAGATGCTTGGACAATTACAAGAAATACACTGGGATATAACATTATTTTTATCGTGCTTGGAACAGTCCTTGCAATTGCAGTAGCAATTCTGCTGAATGAGATCCGTTCCACGATGGGAAAGAAAGTATACCAGACCCTAATTCTGGTACCGTTTCTGATTTCTATCGTCGTTGTCAGCTATTTGGTATATGGATTCCTGAGTACAGATGCGGGATTTATTAACAACAGTATTCTGAAACCGATGGGAAAAGAGGCAATTGGATGGTATTCCAATGCGAAATATTGGCCATTCATTTTGATTTTTGTCAATATATGGAAAAACCTGGGATATAACTGCATTATCTATTATGCAACGGTAGTAGGATTGGATGCCAGTCTTTACGAGTCTGCATCTATCGACGGTGCAAACCGCTGGCAGAGAATTGTACATATCACACTACCGGGATTGAAAACAACCATTATCACCTTGACGCTGATGAGTGTAGGACGTATTTTCTATTCAGATTTCGGACTGTTCTATCAGGTACCAATGAACAGCGGACCGTTGATCGATGTGACTAACACCATCGATACTTACGTATATCGTGGATTGATGGAGCTGAATAACATTGGTATGGCATCTGCCGCAGGTCTTTATCAATCACTGGTAGGATTTGCACTGGTACTGATTGCAAACCTGATTGTTCGAAGACTGGACGAAAACAGTGCATTATTCTAAGCGAAGGGAGAGTATGAAAAATGGTTGAAAGAAATAAAAGCTTTCAGATTGCAGCTAATGTGATTATGATCTTACTGTCCGTTATGTGTATCGTCCCGTTTATTCTGCTGATTATGTCATCAATCACCAAAGAGAACATTCTATTAAAATATGGATATTCTTTCTGGCCGCGTGAAATCAGTTTTGATGCATACAAAACACTGCTGGTAGATTCAGGCAGTATTGTAAGAGGTTATATCATTTCCGCACTGGTAACGGTAGTCGGAACCGTGGCAAACCTGACTCTGACAACATTGTTTGCCTATCCACTGTCAAGAAAAGAGCTTCCGGGAAAAGCATTTTTCTCCTTTATGATTTTCTTTACGATGTTGTTCAACGGTGGCTTGGTACCGTCCTATATGATGTGGACTGGAATCTTTCATATTAAAAATACCATCTGGGCACTGATTGTTCCAAATCTTCTGATGGGAGCTTTCTATGTCATCATGATGAGAACGTATTTCACCACCAACATTCCTGATGCGGTCATCGAGGCTGCAAGAATTGACGGAGCAGGTGAGTGGAGAATTCTGGCAAAAATTGTTCTTCCGATGTCTACGCCGATTATTGCTACACTGGCACTTCTGGTCGGCCTCGGATACTGGAATGACTGGTTGAATGGTCTGTACTATATCAACAACGATAAACTGTACAGTATTCAGGTTCTGCTGAATAAGATGCTTCTGGATGTGCAGTATCTAATGAGCGGTGCTTCAGGAGGAGCATTGACACAAAGCATTACACTTCCGGCAACTGGTATCAAAATGGCCGTTGCAGTTATGGGAGCACTTCCAATTCTGGTTGTGTATCCATTCTTCCAGAAATACTTTGTGAAAGGTATTGTGATTGGAGCTGTAAAGGGCTAATAGAATTCTTATAATAGAAAGCAGACTTTCCAGATACACGCAGGAATGCGTGAGAATGGAAAGTCTGTTTTTTGATGCAACTTTAGTTCAGCTTAATATTTTTAAACAGCGATCCCAGTGTCGTTGTCACTTCCTCTGTCTCCGGGAGTTCGATGGTTTCTTCCTGAATTTCTTCGGCGGCAACGTCGTCGAGTGCCTTCATGGAGAGACTGAGTTTGCCGTCTTTGATGGCAATGACTTTTACTTTGACTTTGTCGCCGACTGCCAGAACTGCGGATGGATGTTTGATTCGTTTGGCGCAGATCTGGGAGATGTGGACGAGGCCGGAGAGGCCGTTTCCGAGGTTGATGAATGCGCCGTATGGCTGCAGGCTTTCCACGGTTCCTTCGGTAACAAGGCCGACTTCTACGTTGGAAATTTTCTCTTTGCGGTCCTCATCTGCTTTTTCACGGAGAAGCTCGCGGGCGGAGAGGATCAGGCGGTCTTTTTCTTTGTCGAGGTCAAAAACCTGTACCTGAATGTCTTTGTTTAAGTATTCATTCAGATCTTCCACGTAGTTCAGGGAGAGTTTGGAAGCCGGGATGAAGCCGCGGATTCCTTCGACGTAAGCGATAACACCGGCGTTTACGATTCCTTTGACTTTTACATCCAGTACGGTTTTCTCTTCTTTGTACTGTGCGAGTTTTTCCCATGCGAGGATATCGTTTGCCTCTGCGCGGGAGAGAAGAATGTTGCCGTGGCCGTCGTCTTTGCGGATCACGGTTGCGGTGATTTCGTCACCGACCTGAACAGCGTCTTTTAAGGAGAAGCCAGGCTCGTTGCTGAAGTCCTCGGCGCGGATGACGCCCTCTGCGTAGTATTTCAGATCGAGAATCACCTCTTTTTCATCTACGGAGATGACGGTTCCGGTGAGCATGTCGCCTTCCTCAATTTTTTTGAAGGAAGCTTCCAGCTCTGCGGAGAAGTCATCCATGGTTAATTTTTCTTCTGACATAATGAAACACCCCTTTTTCGTAAGAATAACAGGAAAACGAGAGGAAAATTGTGGATTTATGAAAAAATCGGGTTCAATTTTGCACGTTTTTCTATCTGCGTTTATCTTAACATAAAAGATTTTCTTTGACCAGATGAAAAAAGGATGGTAATATGTGTGTAGTCGTTACCAAAATTACTGAGACGCGCACTTGCTGCGCGGCTGCAGGAGAAAGTGATTCAGGTGGCCGCCCGGAACTTCGCGGAGCGAATTTGCATGTGCAGGGCGGCGGTTACTGGTCACGAAGTGAGCAGTAACTGTAGTCGTTACAAAAAAAGAAGTAAAACTACCGGGACGAACTTACTGTATACCACAAACATACAGAAGGGAGGAGTACTATTATGAAATCAAATTCAAGAGTTTATGTAATTGGCCATAAAAATCCGGATACGGATTCCATTTGTTCGGCGATTGCCTATGCGGATATCAAGAACAGGACAGATAAAACCAAAACCTACATGGCGCGGCGTGCCGGTCAGATCAATGAGGAGACCGAGTATGTGCTGAAACGCTTTGGGGTGCGTGCGCCGGGCTACCTGCCGAATGCGGGAACGCAGGTAAAGGAAATTGAAATTCACGAGGTGCCGAGCGTGCCGGGTACGATTTCCGTGAAAAAAGCGTATTCCATGATGAAAAACAACAATGTAGTCACACTGCCGATTACTTCGCCGGACAATGATCTGCAGGGCGTGATCACGGTCAGTGATATCGCGGAATCCTATATGGATTCTTATGACAGCCATGTCATGTCACTGGCAAGGACGCAATACCGCAGTATCGCGGATACGCTGGACGGATCTGTCATTGTCGGAAATGAGCATGGATATTTTATCCGCGGAAAAGTCGTTGTCGGCGCATTCCATCCGGATACGATGGAGAACTACATCGAAAAAGATGACCTTGTCATTCTCGGAAACCGTGCGGAAGACCAGCTCTGTGCAATCGAGATGGATGCAAGCTGCATTATCGTCGGACTTGGCGCAAAGGTGACGAAAACGATTCAGAAATTTGCAGAGGAAAAATGCTGTGTGATCATCAGCAGTCCGCATGACACGTATACGATTGCGCGTCTGATTAACCAGAGTATTCCGGTCAAATATCTGATGCGCAGAAGCAATCTGATCACGTTCAACACCGAAGATTTCCTCGATGATATCAAAGAAGTTATGAAAAATCAGAGACACCGCGATTTCCCGATTCTGAACAAGAAAGGAAAATATGTGGGAACGATTTCCCGTCGGAACCTGATCGGAAATGCAGGAAAGAAACTGATTCTCGTCGATCACAATGAGGAATCACAGGCGGTCGATAACGTCAAAGAGGCGGAGATTCTCGAGATCATCGACCATCATCGTCTGGGATCACTTGAGACGATGGCGCCGGTTATGTTCCGCAATGAGCCGGTGGGCTGCACGGGAACGATTATGTATGAAATTTATAAGGAAAAAGAGCTGGAGATCGCGCCGAACATCGCAGGACTGCTCTGCGCAGCCATCATTTCCGATACGCTGATGTTCCGGTCGCCGACGTGTACGTTTCTTGACAAAGCGGCAGCAGAGGCACTGGCGGACATTGCAGGCATCAGCATTCCGGAGTTTGCATCCGAAATGTTCCGTGCAGGAAGCAACCTGAAAGATAAATCACCGGAAGAAATTTTCTACCAGGATTTCAAAAAATTCATCATGGGCGATGTTACGTTTGGTGTCGGCCAGATTACATCCCTCGATGCGGGCGAGCTGGAATCCATCAAGGAACAGCTTCTGCCGCAGATGGAAAGCGAGTGCGGAAAACACGGCATCGAGATGGTATTCTTTATGCTGACCAATATTATAGAAGAATCTACAGAGCTTCTGTATTATGGAAGCGGGGCAAAGGAAGTCATCGAAAAAGCTTTTGAAGATCTTCCGGTCAACGAGGTCAGCTGCGAGCTGAAGGGTGTTGTATCGAGAAAGAAACAGCTGATTCCGGCATTTATGATGGCGCTGCAGAATCAGTAAAAACAGAAAAAATAAAAAAGCGTGGTTCCGGGCCTGAAAACAGATCCGGGGCACGCTTTTTTCGGTCATAAAAGGGTGAAAAAGAGGAAAGGAAAGAAATAAGAATGGGAAAACAGACATGGAAAGCGGGAAATATGCTGTATCCGCTGCCGGCGGTCATGGTGTCGGTGCGCGGAAAGAACGGGGAGGACAACATCATCACCGTTGCCTGGGCCGGCACGGTGTGTACGAATCCTCCGATGGTATCGATCTCGGTGCGGCCGGAACGCTACAGCTATCAGATGATCAAAGAGAGCGGTGCGTTCGTCATCAACCTGACGACGGAGGACCTCTGCTATGCGACCGACTACTGCGGCGTGCGCTCGGGAAGAGATGTGGATAAGTTCAAAGAGATGAAACTGACGAAAGTCGAGGCGGAGGAGATTTCCGCACCGATGATCGGGGAGTCGCCGGTTAATATCGAGTGTAAAGTGGAGCAGGTGCTCGAACTGGGCTCGCATCACATGTTTCTTGCAAAAGTTGTGGCTGTCCATGCGGATGAGGCATACATGGATGAGCGCGGCCGCTTCGATCTGAACCGCGCGAAACCGATTGTGTATTCCCACGGAGAGTACTTTGGAATCGGGAAAAAGCAGGGAACCTTTGGCTGGAGCGTGAAGAAAAAATCGAAAACACCTAATATAAAAACAAAAAACCGCAGCTAATCTTTATTTTCTAAAGAATCAGCACGCGAAATTTTATAGTACTTTCGGTAAAAATATACAAAATCGACAAAAATACTGGGTAAATATTAGAAAACGCTACAAAATCATGATTTATTAGGAATTTTTTGCGTGAAATATTGCAAAAACCGGATATTTTATGCTATAATATCAACCAATCGTTGACCTTATAAAATTAAGTGTTCCGGAGGACGGGAGAATCCACCGGAGACGCGAGAGAGTGCGGAAATGATTTTCTCCACGCTTTAAGGCTGATGAGAACCGCAGATGGATCTTTTAAAGAAATCTTTCTGCACTACATTAAGGGAGAAATTTCAAGGAGGAAACTAACATGTCATACGTAGATGAGGTTATTGAGTCCGTAGTTGCAAAAAACCCAGCTGAGCCGGAATTCCATCAGGCAGTCAAAGAGGTTCTGGAATCTCTTCGCCCTGTTATTGAAGCAAACGAGGAAAAATACAGAAAAGTCGCTCTTCTGGAGAGAATGGTAGAGCCAGAGCGTCAGATCAAATTCCGTGTGCCGTGGGTAGACGATAAAGGACAGGCTCATGTAAACACCGGATATCGTGTACAGTTTAACAGTGCAATCGGACCTTACAAAGGAGGAATCCGTCTGCATCCTTCTGTAAATATTGGTATTATCAAATTCCTGGGATTCGAGCAGGTATTCAAAAACTCACTGACCAGCCTTCCGATCGGCGGAGGTAAAGGTGGTTCTGACTTCGATCCGAAAGGAAAATCTGACAGAGAGATCATGGCATTCTGCCAGAGCTTTATGACAGAGCTTTGCAAATATATCGGCGCAGACACCGACGTACCGGCTGGTGACATCGGAACAGGCGCAAGAGAGATCGGCTTCATGTTCGGACAGTACAAGAGAATCCGCGGCGTATACGAAGGCGTTCTGACTGGTAAAGGTTTAAGCTACGGCGGATCTTTAGCAAGAACAGAGGCTACCGGATACGGACTGCTGTACCTGACCCAGGAGCTGCTGAAACTGAACGGCATCGACATCGCAGGCAAGACCGCTTGTGTATCCGGTTCCGGAAACGTTGCAATCTATGCAATCGAGAAAGCTACTCAGCTTGGTGTGAAAGTTCTCACCTGCTCTGACTCCAACGGATGGGTTTACGATCCAGACGGAATCGATGTAGCTGCATTAAAAGAGATCAAAGAAGTAAATCGTGCCCGTCTGACCGAGTACAAGAAATATCGTCCAAACTCTGAGTACCACGAAGGACGCGGCGTATGGGTTGTAAAAGCAGACCTTGCTCTTCCTTGCGCAACTCAGAACGAGCTGCTGCTTGAGGATGCAAAAGCACTTGTTGAGAACGGATGCACTGCAGTATGCGAGGGCGCTAACATGCCTACTACTCTGGAAGCAACCAAATATCTGCAGGAGCACGGCGTAATCTTCGCACCTGGAAAAGCTGCAAATGCAGGTGGTGTTGCAACATCCGCACTCGAGATGTCCCAGAACTCCGAGCGTCTGTCCTGGACCTTCGATGAAGTTGATGCAAAACTGAAAAATATCATGATCAACATCACACACAACATGGTTGATGCTGCAAAACGTTACGGCCATGAGGGCGACTATGTTATGGGCGCTAACATCGCAGGCTTTGAGAAAGTAGCTGACGCTATGATGGCTCAGGGAATCTGCTAATCTGATTTTGAGAAATCCAAAGGGATCTCCGGTTAAGACCGGGGGTCCCTTTTTGCATAAAAGATAGAAGAAACACAGAAAAATAACGAAAATTACAGTGTACAAAAAACATTACATTTTGCAACGAGACTAGACAGAAGAAATAGACTTTCACGCGGTACCGTGTGAATAAAACGACAGAATATGCGAGTAAGTTGTATTATTATGCATGAATGCAATATACAGGTAAGATAAAAACGTAAGAAAAACGTAAGAAAAAAGATGTTTTATGTTCAGAAATAGAGCGTATAGTAAACAAAAATAATGCAAAAATAATGAAAAGCAGAAGTTGACAAGAGCTTGCGTGAGAAATATAATTATTTATGTATTGATAAAGAACTTGTTTGCATTAATATGTAATGAATTTGCATACAGGGAAGAGGAAGAGAAGATGACATTAAAAGATTGCTACATGCAGATGGGAGCAGATTACGAGGAAACCGTTCAGCGGCTTCGCAGTGAATCTCTAATTCAGCGGATCATTTTAAAATTTCCGCAGGATCCGAGCTATCAGGAGCTTTGCCAGGCACTGGCGGACGGAAATATTGAGGTTGCATTCCGTGCAGCTCATACATTAAAAGGCGTGTGCCAGAATCTTGGCTTTAACAATCTGTACGAGCCAAGCGCCGAGCTGACCGAGCGGTTAAGACCGCTGCAGGAGACCGAGACGGATGATCTGATGCAGAAGGTGACGGAAGAATATAACCGCACCGTAAAAGCGATTGAGGATTTCCAAAACGCTTAAATTGAAGGAAGAAAACAAGGAGACATTGATCTGTGAGATGAGGAACACAGACCGGTGTCTCCTTTTTTATGGAATTCTGTACAAGATGCGGGTTGACGGGAAAAAAGAAACATGATAATCTTTTTACATAAAAGCACAGCTTATGAAGAAGAATTGCTTAAAAAGAAAAACTTATAAGTATCTATAAGAAGAAACAAGGACGCTTTGCCGGAAAAATTCCGGCTGTGCAGGGCATATTCCATACCGAAAGGCAAGGCAGCCCAAATCTACAAAAGCAGGAGAAAAGCAATGAAAAAAGAAAAAAGTTCAGCTATGGGAACCCCGTACACCTTTGAAGGACGGATTCCGCTGAAGCAGGCGATTCCGCTTGGATTGCAGCACGTAATGGCGATGTTCGTAGGAAACCTCACCCCGCTTCTGATCATCATGGGAGCGTGCGGTCTGACGGCGGATGCGGGCTACGGTGCACTTCGTACGGCTCTTTTGCAGAATGCAATGACAGTAGCCGGTATTGTAACACTGGTACAGATGTTTTCGATTGGACCGATCGGCGGTAAAGTGCCGATTGTTATGGGTACATCTTCTGGATTCCTCGGCGTATTCAAGAGCGTGACAGCCGTGCTGGGACAGGGCGCGCTGACGTACGGCGCTATCCTTGGTGCGACAATTGTCGGCGGTCTGTTTGAGGGCGTGCTTGGCGTCTGTTTAAAGCCGCTTCGTAAATTTTTCCCGTCGGTTGTTACCGGCTGTGTCGTTATGGCGATCGGTCTTTCGCTGATTCCGGTTGGAATCAATTATCTCTGCGGCGGTTCCGGAACGAACGATTACGGTTCCATACAGAACCTGTTCCTTGGCATGGTCGTTCTGATTGTAACGCTGGCACTGAAGCACTTTACAAATCCGAAGGGAATCTTAAGCACGGCTTCAATTCTGATCGGTATTTTAGTCGGCTACGTGGTAGCTATTATTATGACCATGGTTCTGCCGCATACCGGAACGGCGGTTCTTGAGGATGGAAGCACTGTTTCCTATACATATTCCTGGGTTGTCAATTTCCAGCAGGTAAAAGATGCGTCCTGGTTCGCACTCCCTGGTATTGCAGGCTTTGGAAAACTGGCTGAGGTAAAACCAGTCTTCCGTGTGGAGGCAATTCTCCCGGTAGCGATCATGTTCATCGTAACAACCGTTGAGACGGTCGGCGATATCTGCGCCTGCGTAGAGAGCGGTATGGACCGCGAGGCAACCGATTCTGAGCTTTCCGGCGGTATCATCTGCGACGGTCTCGGATCCAGCTTTGCAGCAGCACTCGGCGTTCTCCCGAATACTTCTTTTGCACAGAACGTCGGCATTATTTCGATGACAAAAATCGTAAACCGTATGGCACTTTCCTGCGGAGCCATTTTCCTGATCCTCTGCGGACTCTGCCCGAAGATTGCAGCATTTGTATCCATTATGCCGCAGTCCGTACTCGGCGGTGCAGCCGTTATGATGTTTGCGTCAATTCTGGTTTCCGGTATCCAGCTCATCACAAAAGAGCCGATTACGAGCCGTGAGATCACGATCGTTTCTGTTGCACTGGGTCTTGGCTACGGCCTTGGTTCCACAGCGGGAGCAACTTCTGAGCTTCCTTATTATATCCAGCTGATTTTCGGCGGCTCCGGTATTGTTCCGGCAGCTGTTGCGGCGATTGTACTGAATATTATTATTCCAAAAGAGAAGAAAAAAGCAGAATAAAGAACAAAAAAAGAAAAAGAACCTCTTATGTTTCCGGAAAGAAGTATTTCCGGGGAGAGATAAGAGGTTCTTTTTTATTGTGCTGCCCGGCATTCGGAGGGAACTGCCGGTAGAAGGCTCTGCAGGTAAAATGTCTGAAAATACGAGAAATATACAAAATGACGGAAAAAGCACAAAAAATCCGTCAATAGATAAAAGAATAACGAAAAAGAAAAAGTCAAGATTGACTATAAATTTTAAAATAGTGTACAAAATCGACAATATGAATTAAAAAAACGAAATAAATTGTGAAAAATACATAAAAAATGCTTGTCAAAACGGGTGGAAGAGAGGTGTAATTATTGCATAAAAAAGTGTGACGAAAATGTGAAAGTTTTAGGCAAAACGTATGATTAAAAACAATGGATTCTTCGTAAGCCTGGACAAAAGCAACAACGGAGCACGCAAAAAGAACGTAAATCACAAGGAGGACACCAAATGAAAAAGAAAGTAATTTCTGCATTACTGGCAAGCACCATGATCGTAAGCCTGGTAGCATGTGGCAGCACTGGAGGAGACAGTTCTGACACAAACAGCAAGAGCAGCGGCACAACAGCATCAAGTACGG
Source organism: Blautia sp. AF34-10 (assembly GCF_003477865.1). Lineage (NCBI taxonomy): Bacteria > Bacillati > Bacillota > Clostridia > Lachnospirales > Lachnospiraceae > Blautia > Blautia sp. AF34-10. The sequence continues at coordinate 94,334 of NZ_QUED01000011.1, read as the reverse complement.
CAGGCGGCGATGAAGCAAAGGATACCTCATCGGACAGCGGCTCCGGCGATGCAGCAGGTTCTGGTGACTGGGTTGCAGCAGCTGATGAAGCAGATGATGCAGTACCGGGTGAAAATGACGATCGTGCGTTTGCAAAATTTGATCATGTCGTAGAAGTACATTATGGATATCAGATCGACCCGAAGGATACCACACTTCCGGACGGCGATTCCGTAGATAACAACCAGTACACCAGATACCTTCTGGATAACTACAACATCAAAGTTGTCTGCGACTGGACTGCAGGTAATGCATCTGACTTCCAGCAGAAAGTATCTCTGGCAATCGCATCTGCTTCCCTTCCGGATGCAGTCGTTGCACCAACCCGTAACTACCTGGTACAGGCAGCAAGAGCAGATCTTCTTGCAGACCTCTGGCCGGAGTTCAACCAGTACGCATCCAAACAGGTAAAAGAAATCATCGAGACTACCGAAGGACGTGCGATCAACAATGCAACCGTAGACGGAACCTTCTGTGCACTGCCAAACATATCGGTAGATACCGATGGTGTTTACCTGTACTTTATCCGTCAGGACTGGCTGGATCAGTTAGGACTGGAAGTTCCGAAGACCGTAGATGAACTCGGCGAAGTAACTCAGAAATTTAAAGACGCAGGTCTCAGCCCGGATTATGCAATCGCAGGTATTGATAACGGCGGAAGAACCTACTCCAACTTCCTGAACTCCTCCAACAACGGATACGGTTTCGATGCTGTATATCAGGCATTCAATGCAACACCGGGGTATTTTCTGAAAGATGATTCCGGCGAACTGTACTGGGGAACTACAACAGATGAAATGAAAGAAGCCCTTACCACCTTACATGACTGGTATGAAAAAGGCCTCATCAACCCGGAGGTTGGAACCACAACCAACGGCGACAATGCAAACTGGCAGGCATATCCGCTGTACACCAAAGACGGTGAGTGGAATATTCATATGAAAGACGTTGGAACCACTTATACTATGGTAAACAAAAACGCATCGGATGATGTGAAGAAAGCCATTGTTATCATGAATAACGTACTCGTTCGTGATGAGTCTACCTTCGATACTTCTGTAGCAATCGGCTGGTATCCGCTGCGTAACACCATGGCAGCTACCGACGAGTGCGAGTATGAGTATGATGCACTGATGGGAATCATCAAAGGCGAAGCAAGCGCAGATGATTATCAGCAGGGCGGAAGCAAATTCAACGGTCTGTACAAGAACCTGGCAAACGATGCCGCAACTCTGAAAGACGTTATCTCTGAGGACTATGACGGATCCAGAGATCTGGCAGTAACCGATATGGATGTCAACACCAACAACGGACAGTTCAACAGATTCTATGCACTGCTGATTGGTGATCGTCCATACGCAACACTTGAGCCGGATCACAAGATCTATTCTGAACTGTACTACACCATCGACGGAATGGATACCTACTGGACCCAGATTTCTGACCTGGAAGACAAGAGTATCCTTCAGTTCATCACTGGTGCGAAGAGCCTTGACGAGTGGGATCAGTTCTGCACCGACTGGCATGTACAGGGTGGTGATCAGATCCTTGAGCTGGTAAAAGATTACCTGGCTGAGTAACTAATGTAAATGTATGATGTGGAGGGTGGGGTACAGGAAAGCCTGTACCCCACTACTTTAAAAAAATGACATCAAAGGAGGAGCTTGCCGTGAAGAAGAAAAAAGGCCATCTCGGGCTGTCAAATTCCTTTCACTATACGTTAATGGTTCTGCCGGGTTATATCTGGCTGTTTATGTTTTCTATCGTTCCGATGGTTGGTATTGTAATGGCATTCCAGGATTACAATCCGAGCAAAGGATGGTTCGGCTCTCCGTGGGTAGGTTTGAAATGGTTTAAATACCTGACCGTTATCCCGGATGCAAAACGGGCACTTGTCAATACTCTGATTATTGCAATCGCAAAGGTTATCCTGAATATCATCATTCCGCTGGTGTTCGCACTGCTGCTGAATGAGGTAAAGAATATGAAGTTCAAAAAGACGGTTCAGACGATCGTATATCTGCCGCACTTCGTATCCTGGGTTATCCTTGCAAACATCATCACCAATATCCTTGGCGCAAACGGAATTTTCAACACGGTCCGCAGCGCAATGGGTGCAACGGATACCGTTCTTCCGATGACCATGCCTAGCATCTTCCGTCAGTTACTGATCGGAACTGATGTATGGAAAGAGTTCGGTTACAACGCAGTTATTTATCTTGCAGCGCTGACCGGCATCAGCCCGAGCCTTTACGAGGCAGCTGCAATCGACGGCGCAAGCCGCTGGAAACGTGTATGGCACATCACCATCCCGGGACTGGTTCCGACCATCGTTCTTCTGACCACACTGGCAATGGGCAACGTTCTGAATGCAGGTTTCGACCAGGTATTCAACATGTACAACCAGCTGGTTATTGAAACTGGTGATATCATCGATACATACGTATACCGTATTGGTATTACAAACATGCAGTTCTCGCTGGCTACTGCAGCAGGTCTCTTTAAATCTGTTGTCAGCTTCGTGCTGGTTGTTACTTCTTATGTTTGTGCTTACAAGTTTGCTGATTACAAGATTTTCTAAGGAGGGCAGAAATTATGATAGAAAGCAAGAGTTTTGGCAGCAAAGCGTTTAAAGTCATAAATGCTATCATCCTGATTCTCCTGGCATTCAGCTGTTTTTATCCGTTATGGTATACGTTCTGCGTATCTATTTCTTCAAAAGCAGCCGCTGAGGGCGGTCTTGTAACGATTTACCCGATCGGATCAAACGTAAAATCCTACAGCCTGATTATGGGTGATTCCGCATTCTGGAATTCCTTCTGGATTTCCATCAAGCGAGTTGTGATTGGAACCATATGGACCATGGTTGTCCTGATTATGATGTCCTATCCGCTGGCAAAGAGCAAAACAGAGTACAAACCGAGAAACGTCCTGATGTGGATCCTGGTATTCTGTATGCTGTTCAATGGTGGTACCATTCCGTGGTTCATCACCGTTAAAAATTATGGTATGATCGATACGATGGCAGCACTGGTTCTGGCTGGTTCTGTTCCGGTATTCAACGTACTCCTGATGATGAACTTCTTCCGCGGCATCCCGGGAGACCTCGAGGAGGCAGCCCGTGTAGACGGCGCCGGCCCGTGGCGTATCCTGTGGCAGATTGTAGTTCCGTGTTCCAAACCGGTTATCGCAACCATCGTCCTGTTTACATCCGTTGGTTACTGGAACGAGTATTTCCAGGGCCTGGTATTAATGAACAAAGAGACGAACTATCCGTTACAGACCTACATCCGTCAGATCTCCGTTCAGATCCCGGTAGGCGTAACCCTGACTGCAGAGCAGTATCAGCAGTTAGCACAGAACTCTAACAAATCACTGGAGGCAGCAAAGGTATTTATCGCCCTTGTTCCTATGCTGATTGTATATCCGTTCCTGCAGAAATACTTCGTAACCGGTATTACACTGGGAGCAGTAAAAGAATAATGAAATACACGAAAAGAGGCTTTCTGAAGAGAAACAGAAAGCCTCTTTTTTGTGCTTTTCTGCGATGGAAAACGGGGGTGGTTTCCGCAGGTTTTTCTTGCGTCCGTGGGGAAAACAGCGTAAGATAAAGAGGTATTGAGACAAAAAAGCAAATTGCTTTTGGAGGGGATTTTAGTATGAAGGTACTTACTTTTGGAGAAGTGATGCTGCGTCTGAAAACACCGGAGCATCTGAAAATTTTACAGGCAGATACATTTGAAGCCAATTACGGCGGCGCGGAGGCGAATGTTGCGGTTTCCCTGGCGACACTCGGGGACGATGTTTCGTACGTGACAAAAGTGCCGGAGCACCAGGTGGGACAGGCAGCCGTCAATGAGATCCGCCGGTTCGGCGTCGATACATCCCGTGTGCTGCGGGGCGGCGGACGCGTTGGTATTTACTATTTTGAAAAGGGAACGAATATCCGCCCGACGAGCGTGGTTTATGACCGCGCTTACAGCGCAATTGCAATGGCAAAGGCAGAGGAATTTGACTGGGAAAAACTGCTTGATGGCGTAGATCTCTTTTATTTTTCCGGTATCACGCCTGCCATCAGCACAGAGATTGAAAAAGCGCTGGAGAACGCTCTGGCGCTCTGCAGAGAGAAAAAAATCCAGGTGGTATGTGATCTGAACTACCGCGGAAAAATGTGGTCCACGAAGGACGCACAGCGCGTTATGCGCCGTCTGATGGCGTATGTGGATGTCTGCATTGCAAACGATGAGGATTTTGAATCATCACTTGGCATTCCGGCGTACGACGGAGATATGTCGCGCGGCATTGAGCAGATCGAGTCTTACAAAGAGGGCATGCTGGAAATCCAGAAGCAGTTCCCGAACTGCAAAGCGGTTGCGAGTGTGCTGCGCAATCTCTACACCGTGGAGGACGGCGACTGGATGGGAATTTACCTGAAAGACGGAAAATTCTACGAGAGCCCGGTTCGTAAAGTACACAGCTTTGAGGCAGTCGGAGCCGGTGATGCATTTGGCGCGGGACTGATCCATGCGATGCTTCATGATTTTGAGCCGCAGAAAGCCATCGACTTTGCGATTTCCGCAAGTGTTTTAAAGCTGATGATCCAGCACGATGCCAATGTGGCGAGCGAAACAGAGATCGAGCAGATCATGAAGCAGGGCGGAACGAATCTGCAGAGATAGGATAGAGAAAAATTTACGAGACAGCAGGAGGAATAAATCTTGAATAAACGGAATATTATCTTAATAGGAATGCCGGGAGCCGGCAAAAGCAGCGTTGGTGTTATTCTTGCAAAGGTGTTGGGATATGAGTTTATTGATACGGATCTTGTGATCCAGCATCGGGAGAAACGTCTTCTGCGCGAGATCATTGCGGATGAAGGAAATGAAGGCTTTCTTGCGATTGAGAATGAAGTCAATGCGACATTGGAAGCCGACAAAAGCGTCATCGCGCCGGGCGGCAGTGCCATTTACGGAAAAGAGGCGATGGAGCATTTTAAAGAAATTGGAACCATCGTTTACCTGAAGCTGTCGTATGAGGATCTGGCGAAACGTCTCGGAAACCTGAAGGGACGCGGCGTCGTGCTGAAAGAGGGCCAGTCGCTGAAGGATCTCTACGATGAGAGAAGTAAATTATATGAGCAGTATGCCGAAATTACGGTTGACGAGAGCGGAAGGGATATCCAGGGCACGATCCTGGCGCTCCGCGAGCAGATCGGCATGTAAAACAGAATTGGTGGAATATTCAGGGAAATTTTGAAAACATACGATTATATCATAATAAGGGAAATGTTCTGAAAGTTAGAAATTACATATAACGTTTCTCTGAATATTCCTGACCGGAAACGATGGAAAAAGACGGAAATAGCACAGAATGTATTAAAATTGATTTACAAAGTATTAGATTTGAGTTAAGATAAGGGGAGACTGAAAAATAACTGCGGGGAGCAGTGCGTTTCAGCGTATCTGGAGTGTGTAAAAAACAGGAAAAAGACTTTGATTCGTTAGATATTGGATAAAACACACTCTTAAGTATGAGAAAGAAAATTTGAGGTGAATATATGGAACAGTATGTCATCAGAGGTGGAAATCCTCTTGTGGGCGAAGTGGAAATCGGGGGAGCAAAAAACGCGGCGCTTGCAATTCTTACGGCAGCAACGATGACCGATGAGACGGTCCTGATCGAAAACCTGCCGGATGTCAGTGATATTAATGTACTTCTGGAAGCAATCGCAGAGATCGGAGCCACCGTGGACCGCATCGACCGCCATACCGTGCGGATCAATGCAGCAACCATCGGAGATCTGAGCGTTGATTATGAATATATCAAAAAAATCCGTGCGTCTTATTATCTTTTAGGCGCGTTGCTTGGAAAATACAAAAGAGCGGAAGTTCCGCTTCCGGGCGGATGTAACATTGGAAGCCGTCCGATCGACCAGCATTTAAAGGGATTCCGCGCACTCGGTGCTGAGGTAAGCATCCGTCATGGCGCAATCGTGGCAAGTGCGGCAGATCTGCATGGAAGCCACATTTTCCTGGATATGGTTTCCGTTGGAGCCACCATCAACATCATGATGGCAGCTTCAATGGCAAGAGGAAATACAACGATTGAGAATGCAGCGAAAGAGCCGCACGTTGTCGATGTGGCGAACTTCCTGAACAGCATGGGAGCAAACATCAAAGGAGCAGGAACCGATGTGATCCGGATCAAGGGTGTCGATACCCTGCACGGAACCAGCTATGCGGTCGTACCGGATATGATCGAGGCAGGTACGTATATGTTTGCAGCAGCAGCTACAAAGGGCGATGTGCTGATTAAAAACGTGATTCCAAAGCATCTGGAAGCAACAACCGCAAAGCTCGAGGAGATTGGCTGCGACGTAGAAGAGTTTGACGATTCCATCCGTGTGAGCGCAAGCAAACGTCTGGGCAGAACACACGTAAAGACACAGCCGTATCCGGGTTACCCGACCGATATGCAGCCGCAGATTGCGGTTACACTGGCACTGGCAAACGGTACGAGTATTGTAACAGAGAGTATTTTTGAAAATCGTTTTAAATATGCGGATGAGCTGGCACGTATGGGCGCCTGTATTAAAGTAGAAGGCAACACGGCGATCATCGACGGCGTAGAGAAATTTACCGGAGCAGAGGTTTCCGCACCGGATCTTCGCGCCGGAGCAGCACTTGTTATTGCAGGTCTTGCAGCAGAGGGTGTTACCGTGGTGGATGATATTGTATACATTCTGCGCGGATACGAGGACTTCGACGGAAAGCTCCGTGGACTCGGCGCTGAAATTGAGCGTGTGAATAATGCAAAGGACATCCAGAAATTCCGGTTAAGAGCGTAAAAACAGTATAAAACAAATGTTGACAAAAAGGACGGTCCAATAAAAGGTACCGTTCTTTTATTTTACTTTATTGCGAAAAAATTGGCTTAAATTTTACTACTATTATTGTGAATTGTTTTTTACCTTTCAAAGCTGAGGCGGTCAGTGTTGGTAAAAAAAGATATTTAAAAAGGTACAAATTTATCCAATGCGTCGTAAAACCCTTGCTTCAGCTATGGGGATATAAGACGCGTCCATCGAATTTACGCAAGTAATTGAGATGGACAAAATAGTAGTCGTATGAAATAAAAAAATATGATATCCTATTCCTATACTGCTGGAAGCAGTAAAACAGTATATTGGAAATCAGAAAACACCGCGGAGACCAAAGGATAAGATGGAATCATGCAAAAAGGGATAAAATTCAGGATCTATCCGAATAAAGAACAGAAAATCTTCATTCAACAGACGCTGGGATGCTGCAGGCTCATCTACAACCGGGGACTTGCCATGCGTAAGGAAGGCTATGAAAAAGGAGAAAAAATCGGCTACAGCCAGACTTCTGCCATGCTGACGGAATTGAAAAAGCGGGAAGAGTTTGCCTTTCTGAAAGAAGCAGATTCCATTGCATTGCAGCAGTCTTTGCGGGATCTTGACCGGGGATTTGTAAATTTCTTTCAAAAAAGAGCTTCCTATCCAACTTTTAAAAGCAAACATAACCGGTTTCAGTCCTACAGAACGGTGAATCAAAAAGACAATATTCGTATTGTAGGAAGATATGTCAAACTTCCGAAACTCGGATACGTTAAAGTGCGTCAGTCGATGGAAGTGGGAAAAATCAATTACGCAACGATTGAGCATACACCATCCGGAAAATATTTTGCGGTGCTGAATGTTGACTTTGAACCGGAACCACGCCCCAATCAGGGTGGAACGATTGGGATTGATGTCGGAATCAAAACATTCTATTCTGACAGTAACGGAAATGCCGTATCGAATCCCAAATATCTGGAACGCGCGATGCAAAAGCTTGTAAGGGAACAGCGCAGACTTTCCCGAAGAGAGAAAGGTTCCCATAACCGCGATAAGCAGCGGATCCGGGTTGCCCGGGTACATGAGAAAGTAACGAATCAAAGGAATGATTTCCTGCAGAAGCAGTCAACGATGCTGGTGCGTGAAAACCAAACCATCTGCATCGAAGACCTGCATGTGAAGGGAATGATCCGGAATCATAAACTGGCAAAATCCATAGCCAGTGTTTCGTGGGCAAAGTTTTTTGAAATGCTGGAGTACAAAGCTGTCTGGTATGGCAATGAACTCCGCAGGGTGCCAAACATGTATCCAAGCAGCCAGACCTGCAGTGCATGCGGATATCAGAATCCGCTGGTGAAAAATCTGCGCATTCGTATCTGGGAGTGTCCAATCTGTCATGCAGTTCATAACCGGGATACGAATGCAGGCATCAATATTCTAAAGAAAGGACTGCAGATGCAGTCTGCATGAAGATAAAAAACTGTACCGCAGGGCATGCGGGAACAGGATAAATATAGCTTGTGGACACTGTGTAAGACATTGCAGTACCGTAAGGTATTTGCCAATGCAGTAGTGGAAGAAACAAGAATCCCCCTGCTTTAGCTGTGGGGAGTGTCAAAAAAAATAAAGAAGGGCATCCTGCAATGTTTAAAGCGACTGCAGATTCAGAGTTTTTGTGTGCCTGCTTTGATTTCACAAATCCGGAATTTCTGGCATGGTATGAGGAACGTGTGAAAAAAATCGTCAGAATGGGTGTATCAGTGATAAAAACAGATTTCTCTGAAGCAGTACCTGAAGATGTTGTATTTTACAATGGCATGAGCGGGCGAGAAGGACATAATCTTCTGACGTATCTGTATGCAAAAAATATTTACACATGGATGAAAGAAATTTGCGACGAACATGGGGAATTGCCAATGCTTTGGGGACGCAGTGGTATGTGGGTTCTCATACGATCCCGGCAGCATGGGCAGGAGATTCTTCCAGTGATAAAGCAAGTCACAGTGCAATTCTTCAGGCCGGACTTGGGATGGCTATGTCTGGTGTATCTTTCTGGGGTTATGATCTTGGCGGATTTTATAACACAGGTTATATCGGAAATGAGGAACGTCCGAATATAGAAGATTACCTTTCCTCTGTGCAGATGGGATTGTGGATGCCATTATCCAGAGCGCACGGTAAAACACCGCGGGAACCATGGCAGTATGGAGATATGGCATTAAAAGAAGTAAAAAAATGGATTAACTTCAGACATCGACTTGTGCCATATCTTTATCACACCGCCTGCCAGAGTCATCAGTCTGGTATTCCAATGATTCGTCCGCTTGTGATGGAATATCCGAAAGATCCAATCGCAAAGACACAGAATCTGTCTTATATGCTTGGTGATGCATTGCTTATTTCACCCGGATTTGACAGAGATGAATATGAACTGTATCTTCCGGAAGGCCGGTGGCAGGATATTGAAAGTAAAGAAGTATATGAGGGAATGACATTTGTTCATATAGAAAACAAAGCTTTTGCTGATGGTGGTACATCTCTTCGGGTTTTCCAGAAGGAAGGAACAAGTATACCGTTGTTTGCTCAAAAAGAAGTATTGCATGTGCCTGCACAACTATGGAAACAGGAAGATCTTGAATTTATGACATTTCAAAAAAAGATGTTGATTAGCTATTGTGCACAAAATAGATGCATAAGAATGTGAAAAATGGATAAAAAGAAAAAAGCTGAAATCATAAGAACTGACTTGACAAAAGAGATTTATCTGTGCTATATTCAACTACAGTTGTAGTGTGTAACTCGATTTTTGGAGGCATTAACTATACATAACAGGAATTGTTTATGTGGGTTAGTGTCTCTTTTTTGTACTCTGTTTCAGAAAAAGAGTACAGACCGGCTAAAAAGATGCAAAACCGCAGAAACTCTTCTTGTAAAAAGTATAAACTACACAAGGAGTAAAAAAATGAGGACAAAATTTTTAGTGTTCTGCAGCGAGTGGGAAGAAGCTTTATGCTCCCGATCGCAATTCTTCCGGTAGCCGGACTTTTACTGGGAATCGGAAGCTCATTTACCAATGCAACCACAATTGAAACGTACGGGCTGACAAGTTTGCTCGGCAACGGCACAATTCTTCATGCACTGCTGGTGATCATGAACAAAGTAGGAAGTGCAGTGTTTGATAACCTGCCTCTGATTTTTGCGGTAGGTGTTGCAATTGGTATGGCAAAAAAGGAAAAAGAGGTTTCTGCCCTGTCAGCCGTTATTGCATATTTCGTTATGAATACAGCGATTAACGCAATGCTGACTATTACGGGTCAGATTCTGGAAAACGGAGAAATTGCAGAATCCGTTCTGGAAGGAACCATCACTTCTGTCTGCGGTATTCAGTCGCTGCAGATGGGTGTGTTTGGCGGTATTATTGTCGGTCTTGGAGTCGCAGCACTTCATAATCGATTTTACCGGATCCAGCTTCCGAATGCACTTTCTTTCTTTGGAGGTACTCGTTTTGTACCGATTATTTCTACGATCGTCTATATGTTTGTGGGAATTTTAATGTATTTTGTATGGCCGGTTGTACAGAACGGCATTTATGCGCTGGGTGGCCTGGTAACCGGCTCCGGTTATGTCGGAACGCTGATTTTCGGTCTGATTAAACGGGCACTGATTCCATTTGGTCTGCATCACGTATTTTATATGCCGTTCTGGCAGACGGCAGTCGGAGGTACCATGGAAGTGGCAGGACAGATGGTGCAGGGCGGACAGAATATTTTCTTCGCACAGCTTGCGGATTCTGCGAATATCGCACATTTCAGTGCAGATGCAACGAGATATTTCTCCGGAGAATTTATTTTTATGATTTTCGGACTTCCGGGAGCGGCACTTGCCATGTACCATTGTGCGAAACCGGAGAAGAAAAAAGCAGCAGGCGGTCTGCTTCTTTCCGCAGCACTTGCGTGTATGGCAACCGGTATCACAGAACCGCTGGAATTCTCGTTCCTGTTTGTTGCACCGGCATTGTTTGTCGTGCAGGTTATTCTTGCGGGAACAGCTTATATGATCGCACACATCCTGAATATCGCAGTAGGTCTTACCTTTTCCGGCGGACTTCTGGACTTCTTCCTGTTCGGTATTCTGCAGGGAAATGAAAAGACAAGCTGGATGAGGGTGATTCCGGTCGGCATTCTTTATTTCTTCCTGTATTATTTTATCTTCAAATTCATGATTAAAAAGTTTGATTTTAAGACACCGGGTCGTGAGGATGATGATGTGGAAACCAAGCTTTATACGAAAGCAGATGTAAAAGCAAGAAAAGAGGCGCAGAACGATGGGGTGGCATCGGAAGATGCCATGAGTGAAGCAATCACAAAAGGTCTTGGCGGAAAGAAAAATATTTCGGATGTGGACTGCTGTGCAACAAGACTGCGCTGTACTGTTCATGATGCAGCGAAAGTCAGCGATGGTATTTTAAAGGCGACAGGGGCATCTGGCGTTGTGCATAAAGGAAATGGTGTACAGGTTATTTACGGACCGAATGTAACTGTGATAAAATCAAATTTAGAGGATTATCTGGAAAAAGCTCCGAATACGTATGCGGAAGCAGAAAATGCAGAAGCAGAAAATGCACCAGCCCAAAAAGAGGCGGAGCCAGCGCAGGAAACAAAAGAACAGAAGGTTGTGGATACCATTACTGTCTGCAGTCCAATGAGCGGACTGGCAGCTGATCTTTCTACTGCGCCGGACGAAGCGTTTGCGGAAAAGATGATGGGAGACGGCGCTGTTGTAACACCGGAAGATCCTTATGTGCGTGCTCCGGAGGACGGAGAAGTTGCGTTTGTTTTTGACACAAAACATGCGATTGGATTTGTAACCGATTCCGGGGTCAGCCTTCTGATTCATGTCGGAATTGATACAGTAAAACTGAACGGAGAGGGATTTGAGGCACTGGTAGAAAGCGGTCAGACCGTGAAAAAAGGTGATCCGATGCTGAAGCTGGATCTGGAATATCTGAAAACACATGCGCCGTCGGTTACATCACCGGTTCTTTGCACAGAGCTGGAGGAGAACCAGAGAATCCGTCTTTTGACAGACGGACCGGTAAAAGCAGGAGATCCTTTATTTGCGATTGAGATTCTCGCGTAAGCTGTGCCTTAAAAACGGGTGAGAAGAATGTACAGGATAGCAAAAACACTGAACCACAATTCATTTATTGGAGTGGAAGAAGAAAATAACCGGGAATATCTGGTCATGGGGAAAGGAATTGCATTTGGGAAAAAAATGGGACAGCGTGTACAGCCGGGAGACGATGCCCGCATTTATTCCCTGACAGAGATGACGGAGCGAGGAAATGCCAGAACCATTGTACAGGGCGTTTCTCCGCTCAGCCTGGAGCTGGCGAGTGCCGTGCTTGACGAGGCAGAAAAGGAATTTGGAAAAATTGACCGTTCCATCGTCTTTCCAATGGCAGATCATCTGGATTTTGCTGTCCGGCGGATTCAGAACGGTGAGCAGATCAGCAATCCGCTCACCGACGATATCCGTGTGATGTTTTACAAAGAGTATAAAGTTGCTTCCTGTATCAGGGAGCTTTTAAAAGAACGGCTTCAGATCGAAATTGATGAACATGAAATCGGCTATCTTGCACTTCATGTTCATTCGGCAATTGTGGAGGAAAATGTTTCACAGGCCATGGAAGTAGCAAGAGCAGTCCGGGAGAGCATTTCTTTGGTGGAGCATATCACCGGGCATACCATCGATGTGATGTCGTTGTCGTATAACCGTATGATGAACCATATCCGCTATATGGTTGCAAGAGCGGTCAGTGGGGAAAAACTGAAAGTAAATATGAATGACTACATGTCCGTAAAGTTTCCGAAAGCCTTTCAGGCGGCGAAACGAATCTGTGAGGAGATGGAAAAGAGGCTGAAACTTCCGATGGAGGAGATCAAAATTGGATATCTCGCTATGCACATAGAACGGATTATGGACAGAGAAGAAGGAGAATAAAAGCATGAAATCATTTGAATATACCATTAAAGATGAACTGGGAATCCACGCAAGACCGGCAGGAATGCTGGTAAAGGAGGCAAAAAATTTTGCATCGGAATGCACCATCACAAAAGATGGAAAAACGAAAAAACTGACTCAGCTGATGATGCTGATGTCACTTGGTGTAAAGCAGGGAGATACCGTAACCGTTGCAGCAAACGGAGAGGACGAAGATGCAGCGATTGAGACGCTGAAAGCGTTTTTCGAAGCAAATCTGTAAAAAGTACGCTCGGAGGATAAAAAATGCAGTATTTTCAGGGGAAATCCGTATATAAAGGAATTGTTATGGGACCGGTTGCGGTTCTGAAGAAAAATGATTACCAGGTTAAAAGAGCCCGGATTGAAGATCCGGAAGCAGAAGTAAAACGTGTGAAAGAAGCCGTGGAGATTTCGAAAAAACAGCTTGGCAGACTGTATGACAAGGCAGTCCGGGAAGTTGGAGAGGCAAGTGCGGCGATCTTTGAAGTCCATCAGATGATGCTGGAGGATGAGGACTATCTGGAATCAATGGAGAACATGATCCGGACAGAACTGGTAAATGCAGAATATGCAGCGGCAGCAACCGGCGATAATTTTGCAGAGATGTTTGCAGCTATGGATGATGAATATATGAAAGCTCGTTCCGCAGATGTAAAAGATATTTCCGAACGTCTGGTCCGCAATTTAAGCGGCGAGGGAGATAACGACCTGAGTTCTATGGAACCATCTGTTATAGTGGCAGACGATTTAAGTCCGAGTGAAACTGTACAGATGGACAAAGAAAAAATACTTGCGTTTGTGACTGTGCATGGATCTACCAATTCTCATACTGCGATTCTTGCGCGAATGATGAATATTCCGGCATTAATCGGCGTCCCGATGGATTTAAACGGTCTGAAAACAGGCATGACGGCCGTTGTAGACGGTTTTTCAGGTCAGGTTATCTTTGAGCCGGAGGAGGATGTGCGGAAGGAAACCGAAAAAAGAATGCAGGAAGAAGCAGAAAAACAGAAGCTTCTTGAGGAGTTAAAAGGAAAAGAAAATATTACGCCGGATGGCCGTAAGATCAACATCTATGCAAATATCGGCAGTGTTGGTGACCTTGGCTATGTGATGGAAAATGATGCCGGTGGAATTGGACTTTTCCGAAGCGAATTCCTCTATCTTGGAAGAAATGATTTCCCAACGGAGGAAGAACAGTTTCAGGCATATAAACAGGCCGTGCAGACCATGGCAGGCAAAAAAGTGATTATCCGTACGCTGGATATCGGGGCAGATAAGCAGGTAGAATACTTTAATCTTGGAAAAGAAGAAAATCCGGCGCTTGGGTACCGTGCAATCCGGATTTGTCTGAAACAGCCGGAAATTTTTAAAGCGCAGCTTCGCGCATTGTTCCGCGCAGCCGTTTACGGAAACCTTTCTGTCATGTATCCGATGATCACATCAACAGAAGAGGTAGAAAAAATCTACGCAATTGTTGCAGAGGTAGAGGAAGAGCTGAAAGCACAGGAAGTGCAGTATAAAATTCCGGAGCAGGGCATTATGATCGAGACACCGGCAGCCGTGATGATCAGCGACCGTCTGGCGGAAATGGTGGATTTCTTCAGCATCGGAACGAATGACCTGACGCAGTATACCCTGGCGATTGATCGTCAGAATGAACAGCTGGATGATTTTTACAACCCACACCATGAAGCAGTTCTTCGGATGATTCGCATGGTGGTGGAAAATGCACACAAATGCGGAAAATGGGCAGGAATCTGCGGGGAGCTCGGTGCAGATCTGACATTGACGGAGCAGTTTGTACGAATGGGAGTGGATGAGCTTTCTGTTGCTCCGTCCATGATTCTGAAGCTGCGGAAGATTGTCCGCGAGATGAAAGCAGAAGAGTAGAAGAAAAGATACAGCAGATAAGAAAACTCTCTGTTCTGGAGAGTTTTTCTTATCTGTTCACAAATAGCAGAAGATACAGCCAAAAAATCAGAAAAAAAGAAACAGTGTTTGGGACAACAGTAAGAAAATGTCTCAATTCCTTTCATTTCCTCTTGACGAATGACGTATTTTGCGATAGTGTATCAGAGGAACAAAAAACAAAATCAAAAATTCAGTTGCTTTTCTCTTATTCAGAGTGGTGGAGATACATAGGATCTGTGAAACCACGGCAACCCCCAGACAGAATGCTCTGTACGGGAAGGTGCCAGCCTGAGCGAAACTTTCGAACAATAAGGGGATTTGAACATTACTATTCAGGTCCGCTAAAAATTGCGGATCTTTTTTTACGAAAAAATGTTCAGGGAAAGCCAAAGCCCACGAACGAAAAGCAAAAGAGAAGAGAAGAAAAAAAGGAGAAAAAGAATGGAAAAAAGACTGTTTACTTCTGAGTCTGTAACCGAAGGACATCCGGACAAAATCTGTGATGCCATTTCTGACGCGATTCTGGATGCGCTGCTTGAGCAGGATCCGATGAGCCGTGTAGCTTGCGAAACCTGTACTACAACAGGATACGTTATGGTAATGGGTGAGATTACATCCAACGCACACATTGATTTCCAGCAGGTTGTACGTGATACCGTTCGCGAAATCGGCTACGACCGTGCAAAATACGGATTTGACGCAGATACCTGCGCTGTTGTAACTGCAATTGACAAACAGTCCACCGACATCGCTATGGGTGTAGACAAAGCGCTCGAAGCAAAAGAGAACAATATGAGCGATGAGGAGATCGATGCCATTGGAGCAGGAGATCAGGGAATGATGTTCGGATTCGCAACCAACGAGACCGAAGAGTACATGCCATACCCGATCTACATGGCACACAAACTGGCTCGCCAGCTGACCAAAGTCCGCAAAGACGGTACTTTAACATACCTGCGTCCGGACGGAAAAACACAGGTAACCGTAGAGTACGATGAGAACGGCAAACCGTTCCGTCTTGATGCGGTTGTTCTTTCCACTCAGCATGATCCGGAAGTATCCCAGGAGCAGATTCATGAGGATATCAAAAAATACGTATTCGACGAAATCATTCCGGCAGACATGGTAGATGAGCACACCAAGTTCTTCATCAACCCGACCGGCCGTTTTGTAATCGGCGGACCTCACGGAGATTCCGGCCTCACCGGACGTAAGATCATCGTAGACACCTACGGCGGATACGCTCGTCACGGCGGCGGAGCTTTCTCCGGAAAAGACTGTACAAAGGTAGACCGTTCTGCAGCTTATGCAGCACGTTACGTAGCAAAGAATATCGTAGCAGCAGGTCTTGCCGACAAATGCGAGGTCCAGCTTTCCTACGCAATCGGTGTCGCTCATCCGACCTCTATCATGATCGACAGCTACGGCACAGGAAAACTGTCCGACAACAAACTGACCGATATCGTTCGTGAGAACTTCGACCTTCGTCCGGCTGGAATCATCAAAATGCTGGATCTGCGCCGTCCGATCTACAAACAGACTTCCGCTTACGGCCACTTCGGAAGAAACGATCTGGATCTGCCGTGGGAGAAACTGGATAAAGTAGAAGACCTGAAGAAATACCTCTAATTTCAGGCTTTTCTGTTTATAGAAAGTTTAGAAAGATTCATCTAAGTTAATGAAAAATCCTCAGGCGTTGTGCTATAATAAATTTAGACTGCGTACTGGGGATTTTTTGTGCGCAAAAGTACGAAATATGTGTTGGAAAACAGGTGGATCTTATATGGAAAAAAAGAAGAAAAGCATGAAATTAAGGACGAGAGTAATCATTTCTTTTTTCATCATCATACTGGTTCCGATCGTGATGTGTGCCTTGACGTTTTACTTTTTTGTAGGGTATAAAGCAAAGATTATCGGTGAAAAATACGGTCTTGCGAACGCAACATACCGGACGATTTCGAACAACACCCTGCTGCTGAATGCGATGACATCAGAAGAGTACGACGAAGTAGAGGATACCGCGAAATCGGATACGGCAAAGCTGGAAGAAACGAATTATCTCTCTGTTCTGAATGCAAGACTGCAGAAAAAACAGTCGTTTATCGCGGTGCGCGAGGATGGTGTTATCATTTACAATGGCTCGGAGGAGCTGTCGTCGGAGGAGCTGGAAAATGAGCTGCCGAAATACGGTGACCCGGGGGCCAATTTGAAGGGCGGCGTTTATTTCCGCAATGAAAAACAGTGGATGGTCAAACAGGTGGACTATGAGAACTCGGACGGAAAAGAATGCAGTGCGTTTATCGTCACCAAGACAGACCAGATTGCGCCGCAGATTACGGGCATGGTAAAAGAGCTAGGCATCGTGATTGTGCTGATTCTGGTGCTCACCAGTCTGGGCCTGAGCTTCTGGATTTACCGCGGTGTGATCGGACCGCTCGAGCAGCTGAAAAAGGCGACACAGAATATCAAAGACGGAAATCTGGATTTCACTGTTGAACCGTGCGGCGTGGCGGAGATTAATGACCTCTGCGAGGACTTTGAGGAGATGCGTATCCGGCTGAAAGAGACGGCGGAGGAAAAAGTCGAGTTTGACAAAGAGAATAAAGAGCTGATCAGTAACATTTCGCATGATCTGAAAACACCGATTACCGCGGTCAAGGGTTATGTCGAGGGAATCATGGACGGTGTGGCAAATACGCCGGAGAAGATGGACCGCTACATCCGCACCATTTACAACAAAGCGAATGAGATGGACCGTCTGATCAATGAGCTGACGTTTTATTCCAAGATTGACACGAACCGCATTCCGTATACGTTTTCCAAGATTCACATTGCGGATTATTTTGATGACTGCGTGGAGGAACTGAATCTGGAGCTTGACGCGCAGCATGTGGATCTGACATACTTTAATTATCTCGAGGACGACCCGGTCGTCATCGCGGATGCGGAGCAGATCAAGCGTGTCATCAATAACATTGTAAGCAATTCCATCAAATATATGGACAAGAGCCATAAGGTCATCAACATCCGTCTGCGTGATGTCGGAGATTTTGTGCAGGTGGAGATTGAGGACAACGGAAAGGGAATTGCGACGAAGGATCTGACGAAGATTTTCGACCGTTTCTACCGCACCGACGCGTCCCGCAACAGCACGAGAGGCGGCAGCGGCATCGGTCTTTCCATCGTGAAGAAGATTCTCGAAGATCACGGCGGAAAAGTGTGGGCCACCAGCAAAGAAGGCGTGGGCACCACGATGTACTTTGTATTAAGAAAATATCAGGAGGTACCTGTTTCATGAGTAAGATACTGATTGTTGAGGATGAGGAATCCATTGCGGATCTGGAGAAGGATTATTTAGAACTTTCGGGCTTTGAGGTAGAGATTGAAAACCAGGGAGACACCGGTCTTGTGCGGGCGGTCAAAGAGGATTTTGATCTGTTGATTCTGGATCTGATGCTGCCGGAGGTGGATGGCTTTGAGATCTGCCGTGAGGTGCGTGAGAAGAAAGATATTCCGATTATCATGGTTTCGGCAAAGAAGGATGATATCGACAAAATCCGCGGACTCGGCCTTGGTGCGGATGATTATATGACGAAGCCATTTTCTCCGAGTGAGCTGGTTGCACGCGTGAAAGCGCATCTGGCACGGTACGACCGTCTGGTCGGAAACGGCAAGAAAGAGAATGATGTTGTGGAGATCCGCGGCATCAAGATTGACAAGACGGCACGCCGCGTGTGGGTGAACGGAGAGGAGAAGCAGTTTACAACGAAAGAGTTCGATCTGCTGACCTTCCTTGCGGAGAATCCGAACCGCGTTTTCACGAAAGAAGAGCTGTTCCGTGAGATCTGGGATATGGAGTCCATCGGAGATATTGCGACGGTTACGGTGCATATCAAGAAGATCCGTGAAAAAATAGAGTTTAATACGGCAAAGCCGCAGTATATCGAGACGATCTGGGGCGTTGGATATCGGTTTAAGGCATAAAGAATCTGTGTTTCGGGGAGAGATAAAATGGGAAAAATTTACTATCTGATGGGAAAAAGTGCGTCAGGGAAAGATCATATTTATGAGCATCTGATCCAGGAGACGGCGCTGGATTTAAAACCGTTTGTCCTGTATACAACACGGCCGATCCGGAGCGGGGAGCAGGACGGAAGAGAGTATTTCTTTGTGGATGAAAAACGGCTTTCGGAACTGCGGGAGGCCGGAAAGATTATCGAGGAGCGCATGTATTCGACGGTGCAGGGGCCGTGGTATTATTTTACGGCGGATGACGGGCAGATTGATCTTGTGAAGCATGATTATCTCGGAATCGGGACACTGGAATCGTATCTGAAATTAAAGGCATATTTCGGGGAGCAGGCGATGGTTCCGCTGTATGTCGAGGTGGACGATGGGCTGCGGCTTTCGCGGGCACTGGAACGGGAAAGAAAACAGACAGAGCCGAAATACGCGGAGATGTGCCGGAGATTCCTGGCGGACTGTGAGGATTTTACGGAGGAGAAAATTGCGGAAGCTGGAATTGTCCGCAGATTTTCCAATAATTCTACGCCGGAAGACTGTTTTTCCGAAATTCAGAATTTTGTGGAACAACAGAAAAAGTTGTGATATACTTAATACAGTATTAGTAAGAAATACAAAAGAACTCCAGGGGGTGATTTTATGCAGGGTTTTCAGAAGGTTGTAGGACATCAGGAAATCATAACGCATTTACAGAATGCCATTTCGATGAATAAAGTATCTCATGCTTATCTTTTTGGCGGAGAGAGTGGATCGGGAAAGAAAATGATGGCTTCACTGTTTGCGATGACGCTTCAGTGCGAGAAGCACGGGGTCGAGCCCTGTATGGAATGCCCGTCCTGTAAAAAGGCACAGAGCCAGAATCATCCGGATATCATTTATGTGAAGCATGAAAAGCCGAACACCATCAGCATCGATGAAATCCGTGAGCAGCTCATTAACGATGTGATGATCAAGCCGTACAGCAGTCCGTACAAGATTTATATCATCGACGAGGCGCAGAAGCTGACACTTCAGGCGCAGAACGCGCTGCTGAAGACGATCGAGGAGCCGCCGGCATACGCAGTTGTCATGCTTCTGGCAGACAACCCGGATGCGCTGCTTCCGACGATTTCGTCACGCTGTGTGCAGTTAAATTTAAAACCGGTGGGAGACCAGCTTGTGAAAGATTATCTGATGAACGAAATGCATGTGCCGGATTACCAGGCAGAGGTTGATGCGTCCCTGGCGCAGGGAAATATCGGAAAAGCAGAGCGGATTGCCCGTTCTCCGGAATACGAGGAGACGCTGGAAAGTGCACTCCGCATGGCAAAGTACGCCGACAGTATGCCGCTGTATGAAATCGTGGAGACGATCAAAAAACTGACGGCCGAAAAAGACAATATTGATGATTACTTCGATATCTTTTCTTTATGGTTCCGCGATGTTCTGCTCT
Organism: Blautia sp. AF34-10; assembly: GCF_003477865.1. Lineage (NCBI taxonomy): Bacteria > Bacillati > Bacillota > Clostridia > Lachnospirales > Lachnospiraceae > Blautia > Blautia sp. AF34-10. Next base: position 74,043 of record NZ_QUED01000011.1, on the reverse strand, counting down.
TTAAGGCGACAAAAGAGGTCGATTCCCTTGTGTTCAAGCAGGAGCTGAATGGAATCCGTGAGAGAGCAAATAAGAGCTCATACGAAGGCCTGGAGAAGATTATAGAGGCGATTCAGAAGGCGAGAGCCCGCCTGAACGCGAATGTTAATTTTGATTTAACCATGGAGCTTATGTTCCTGACAATGAAGGAAAACTGATAGCATGATAACAATTATAGGAGTACGTTTTCGAAACGTAGGAAAAGTATATTATTTCTCGCCGAGAGAGCTGGACATCTGCGTGGGCGACCACGTTATCGTTGAGACGGCGCGCGGCGTAGAGTATGGTTTCGTTGTGCTGGGGCCAAAAGAAGTTGACGATTCCAAGGTGATCCAGCCGTTGAAAGAAGTCATCCGCATTGCAACGCCGAAGGATGATGCGCGGGAGGAGAGCAACCGCAAGAAAGAAAAAGAAGCGTTTGAAATCTGCCAGAAGAAGATCCGGGCGCACAACCTGGAGATGAAGCTGATCGATGCAGAGTATACGTTTGACAATAACAAGATGCTGTTTTACTTTACCGCCGACGGAAGAATTGATTTCCGTGAGCTGGTAAAGGATCTGGCGGCTGTCTTTAAGACGAGAATCGAGCTTCGCCAGATCGGTGTCCGCGATGAGACAAAGATCCTCGGCGGAATCGGCATCTGCGGCAGACCGCTTTGCTGCCATACGTATCTGTCCGAGTTTGCACCGGTTTCGATCAAGATGGCAAAAGAGCAGAACCTGTCCCTGAACCCGACGAAGATTTCGGGTGTCTGCGGACGACTGATGTGTTGCCTGAAAAACGAGCAGGAAACCTATGAATACCTGAACCGCAAGCTGCCGGGTGTCGGCGATATCGTAACGCTGCCGGACGGCATGAAAGGTGAGGTTTCCGGTGTGAATGTGCTTCGTCAGCTCGTAAAAGTGCTGGTGGATGTGAACGATGAGAAGGAAATGCGGGAGTGCCCGGTGGAAGAGCTCAAGTTCAAGCCGAAGCATAAGAAGGAAAAAGGCAAAGAGAAGAAAAAAGACAGAAACAGCTCCGGGGAGCAGGCTTCTTCGGAAGAGGCAAAACAGCCGGAATAAGATTGATTTGGAATGCATTTTGAAAAAAGTAAGCGCCGGGTAAAACTGACGCTTCTTTTTGTGTGATGCGGCGCTGGGCGGTCAGCAGGAGGAGGGACTTTCATTGGATAGAAAAGAAGAATTTTTGAAGCCGGGTGAGCGGCTCGATGATCTGCAGAACGGTTACTGGATGATACAAAATCCATCCCTTTTCTGCTATGGCATTGACGCGGTGCTGCTGGCATCCTACGCGAAGGTGAAGCGCGGGGAGCGGGCGATGGATTTCTGCACGGGATCGGGAATTGTGCCGATTCTGCTGAAGGCGAAGACAAACGGAGAGCATTTTTCCGGGCTGGAAATTCAGGAGTACAGTGCCGAGATGGCACAGCGGAGTGTGCGGTACAATCATCTGGAAAATGATGTTGAGATTTTCCAAGGAGATGTGAAGACGGCATCGCAGCAGTTTGGAAAAGAAGTGTTTGATGTGGTAACGTGCAATCCGCCGTACATGACGGGGCAGCACGGGCTGACGAATGCGCTTGAGGCGAAGACGATTGCGCGGCATGAGGTGCTGTGCTCGTTTGATGATATTGCGAAAGAGGCATCGGCGGTTTTAAAGACGAAAGGACGGTTCTATCTGGTGCACCGGCCGTTCCGGCTGGCGGAGATTTTTTCGACGCTGAAAAAATATCATCTGGAACCAAAAAGGATGCAGCTGGTATATCCGTTCGTGGACAAGGAGCCGAATATGGTGCTGATTGAGGCGATGAAGGGCGGGAATCCGAGAATTACCGTGGAGAAGCCGCTGATTGTGTATGAGACACCGGGCGTGTATACAAAGGATATCCGGGAATTGTACGGTGATGGAAGGTAGAAACCCGTACAGACACGCTCTAATACATCGTTATTAAATAGGACACTTGGGGACAGAATTTGCAGGAGTTTTGAAATAGAAAGAAAATTGCCGGAAAAGATCTGGCAAAGAGGAATCAATATGGCAGGGAAATTATATTTGTGTGCAACACCGATTGGAAATCTGGAGGACATGACCTTCCGTGCAATCCGTATTCTGCAGGAAGTCGATCTGATCGCGGCGGAGGATACGAGAAACAGCATTAAGCTGCTGAATCACTTTGAAATTCACACGCCGATGACAAGCTATCACGAATACAACAAATACGACAAGGGACGCGAACTGGTGCAGAAGCTGCTGGCGGGAACGAACATTGCGTTGATTACGGATGCAGGAACGCCGGGAATTTCCGATCCGGGAGAGGAACTCGTAAAAATGGCGTATGAGGCGGGAATTGAAGTAACAAGCCTGCCGGGCGCGTGCGCGTGCGTGACGGCACTGACGCTGTCGGGACTTTCGACGAGAAGATTTGTGTTTGAAGCATTTCTTCCACCGGATAAAAAAGAGCATAAGCTGGCGCTGGAGCGGCTGAAAAATGAGACACGAACCATGATCGTGTACGAGGCGCCGCATCATCTGCTGAAGACATTGCGAGAACTGCTGGAAACGCTCGGAAATCGCAGACTGACGATTTGTCGTGAGCTGACCAAAAAGCACGAGACGGCATGGCAGACTACGATGGAAGATGCCATCACACGCTATGAGCAGGAAGATCCGAAGGGCGAATGTGTTCTTGTGATCGAAGGCAGAAGCCAGAAAGAAATCGAGGACGAAGCGAAGGCTGCGTTTGAGGAGATTTCGATTGAGGAACATATGAAACGGTATGAAGACCAGGGGATTACGCGGAAAGAGGCGATGAAGCTCGTGGCAAAAGACCGTGGCGTGACGAAGAGAGATATTTATCAGTATTTACTGGGAAAAGAATAACGATATGCCGGCGGGCAGGAAAGAGAGGAAGAAGTATGAAAATCTATTATCAGCATCCGAATACCTGGTTTGGAGATTGCATGCCATTTGGAAAGGATGACACCTTTTATCTGTTTCATCAGAGAGATACCAGAGTGCCGTGCCTTTCGGAGAGCCGTTTGGCTGGGATCTGGCAACAACAAAGGACTTTGTGACATATGAGGATTGTGGAGCAGCAATTCCAAGAGGAACCGATGAAGAGCAGGATCAGTTTATTTTTGCCGGAAGTATCTGCGAGGATCGGGAAGGAAAATATCACGCATTTTATACCGGCTACAACCGGGATTATCCCAAACAGGGAAAACCGTCACAGGTACTGATGCATGCGGTCAGCGAGGATCTGAAACACTGGACGAAAACTCAGGATACGGTAAAATTTGCTCCGCAGCCGGGATATGATCCGGATGACTGGAGAGATCCGTTTGTACTGTGGGATGATGAATCGGAAAAATATATCCTGATTCTGGGTGCACGGCTGGAAGGCGACAAGCATAAAACAACAGGAAGAACGGTTTACTTTACATCAGACAATCTTGTGGACTGGGAGTTTCAGGGAGACTTCTGGGCACCGGATCTGTTTACGATGCATGAGATGCCGGATCTGTTTAAGATGGGTGACTGGTGGTATCTGATTACAACAGAATATTCTCATGCTTCCACACAAGTGTATCGAATGGCAAAGAGTCTCAAAGGACCGTGGATTGCACCGGATGACGATGCGTTTGACGGAAGAGCTTATTATGCCGGAAGAACCTTTATGTTAAATAATCAGAGAATTTTGTTTGGCTGGGTTCCTACACGTGCGAATGAGACAGACAGCGCAAATCTTCGCTATACGCCGGATTCGGACAAGGAAGATTTTATCTGGGCGGGAACGTTTGTTGCACATGAGCTGTACCAGAGGAAAGACGGCACACTTGGATGCCGGATCCCGGATACCGTATGGAATGCATTTAAAGATGAGAAAAAAATTGATGATGTAAAACTGGAAAAAGAATCGGGAAGAGCACTGAAACATGTGCTGACACACACCGGTGACTGTTATCGATATGAAGCAGATGTTACGTTTACAGAAGGTACGCGTGGATTCTCGATCGGGGTAAGAGCACAGGAAGCAGATGATGAATTTTATTCCTTTACCTTTGAATGCCCGAAGGATCGTGTGATTTTCGAAAAATCTCCGAACTGGCCATGGCCGCAGATGAACAATATGGGTCTGGAACGTCTGATCCGTCTGACACCGGGGAAAAAATATCATGTACAGATTATTGTGGATGATACAATTGCCACATTATATGTGGATGGAGTTGCCCTGAACACCCGCATGTATACCAGTCCGGGAGAAGGAATCTGTCTGGGAGCCATAGATGGAAGTGTGGTATTTGAGAACCAGAGTATTGCATATCGCTAAAGTGGGAAAAGAATAACAAAAACGGAGGCAGATGCAGGAATACGATTACAGTTCACTTTGCAATGAAGCACTTGTTATTTCACTGCGTAAGAAAGTGATTCAGGCGTGAGCAGCTCTCCATTTGCGAAGCAAAAGGAGGGCTGCGAATGTTACAGTTTGCTAGATATCAGTGAACTGTAACGGATTGCTTCTGGGAAAGAGACAGATCATGGACGAAAAGCGGTAAAAGTTTTGTATTATTATATTTTTTTACAGAGTTGGAGATTTTCCTTGCCCGGTAGCTCCTCCCGTCTGTTATAATGGGCGTAATGAAGTTTTTTTGAGGGAGGAAATTTTTTATGTCACAGTCACAAACTCAGCGGAGTTCCCGGGTTGATCTGCTTCACGGATCGATTCTGAAATCTCTGCTTCTTTTTGCACTTCCGATCATGGCATCCCGTGTATTTCAGCAGATTTACAACACGATGGACACACTGATTGTCGGCCATACACTCGGCGATTCGTCGATTGCAGCTATGGGTGCCTGCTCGTCGATCTATGAAATGATGACCGGATTTACGTTCGGCGTCGGAAACGGGCTCGCGATCGTCACGGCGCGATGCTTTGGAAGACAGGAGACGGAACGGATGAAAAAATCCGTTGCATCCTGTATCGTTATTGGTATTACCGTTACACTGGTGGTCACCGTTCTTGCAACGATTTTCATGCATCCGCTGTTGCGGCTGCTGAAAACACCGGCAGAAATCCTCGAAGAATCCTACAGCTACATTTCAATTCTATCCGTTTTTCTGTTTGTCATGTTTGCCTACAACCTGTGCTCCGGTCTGTTGGGAGCAATCGGAAACAGCTTTATGCCGCTTGTTTTCCTGATTATTTCATCGTTGGTAAACATTGTACTGGATTTGCTGTTTATCCGTTCTTTCGGCATGGGTGTTCGCGGTGCTGCAATTGCAACCGTGATTGCGCAGGGAATTTCCGTCGTGCTCTGCCTGATTTATATTGTTACCAAAGCAAAAATTCTGCTTCCGGAAAAACGTCATTTTGAACCGGATCGCGGACTGTACATGGAGCTTCTGGCACAGGGATTTTCGATGGGATTTATGAGCAGTATTATCTATGTCGGTTCCATCGTTCTGCAGCCGGGCATCAACAGCCTTGGATATGAAACGATTGCCGGACATACAGCTGCGAGAAAGCTGTTTTCCTTCTCGATGATGCCGCTTTCCTCGATGGCACAGGCAGTCAACACGTATGTGGCACAGAACCGCGGCGCGGACAACTGGGAGCGCGTACGGAAAGGCATTCGCTATGCTTATATTTTCTGCTTCAGCGTGACCGCATGCCTGATTCTCCTTGTCACGCCGCTTGCACCGACAATGGTTCATCTGATCTCCGGCTCGTCCGACCCGACTGTCCTCGGAAACGGAGCCCGCTACCTCCGTGTAGCCATTCCGTTCTTCTTTGCACTTGGCCTTGTCAACTGCAGCCGCCTTGCACTGCAGGCGCTCGGAGAAAAGATTCTTCCGCTGCTGTCGAGTTTTATTGAGCTTTTCGGAAAAATTATTTTTGCGATGGTGTTTATCCCGCGCTACCACTACAGTGCCGTGATCTGGTGCGAACCGATCATCTGGTGCTTCATGGCAGCAGAACTTGTGATTTCGCTGTATCGAAATCCTTATATGAGAAAAGGGAAGTCTGGAAACTGATTTTTTTCAAAAACAGAACCCGGGGCAGTCTACAAAAAACGGTAGATTGCCCCGGGTCTGTTTTTTGACTAAATAAAGGAAGTCCCCTGCTTCTATTGCGAAAAACAGCAGATTTACTCTGCCCAGGTACCATTTACAAAAATATCGGTTTCGCTTCCATCTTCGCGGATACCTACGATGTGCAGGTCATCCGATCCAACCATAAAGTCAACGTGGATCAGAGAATCATTCACACCTTTTTCCAGAATTTCCTCGTTGCTCATCTCCAGAAATCCATCGAGCACCTCAGGGAAACCGGCGCCAGCGGCAACGTGGCAGCATGCGTTTTCATCGAAAAGGGTATTAAAGAACATCAGCCCGGACTGGTTAATCGGAGATTCTTTCGGAACGAGTGCAACCTCGCCGAGCATTGCAGCACCGGCGTCCATGGCGAACATTTTTTTCAAAACCTCTTCGCCCTGCTCTGCATGGCAGTCAACGACTTTTCCATCCTTGAAATCGACGGTAAAGTTGTTGATGATCTGTCCCGACCAGCTTAAAGGTTTTGTGGAAACGAGACGGCCTTCACATTTTCCTCTCATCGGGCTGGTGAAGACTTCTTCGGTCGGCATGTTTGGAACGTAGAAGGTGTTGTTCGTATGGTTGATATCACCGGCGCCGCTCCATTTTGCGCCCGGAATCAGCTCAACGGTGAAATCCGTACCGTTTTTGCTGGTGTAATGCAGCTTGTGGAATGCCTGCTCATTCAGCCAGCTGGCTTTCTGGGTCATGAGGTCGCAGTGTGCCTGCCAGATCTTTTCTGCATCTTCGCCGTCTTTTAAGTAAACACAGTCGAAAATAGCATCCCACAGTTTTTCAACAGCAATATCCTCCGGCTCGCCCGGGAATACTTTTTCTGCCCATTTTGGAGAAGCGGCGGCAACGATCAGCCACTGATGCTTTCCATCGAGCTGGTCACGGTATTTTTTAATGACCTTTCCACGCATCTGACGAACGGTGGAGAGCAGGTCCGCAGGAATGCCGGCGAGCTCGTCCGGATCGGAGGAGTCGATGAAAATGCGAACCGGCAGATCAACCGTCATCTGTTTGAAACGCTCTTCTTCCCAGTGCGGAACCGCGCCAAGCGTTTCTGCGGTGGCATACTGATAATGCATTTTGTTGATCTCACCGCATTCCCAGATCACTTCCACATAGCTTGCGCCCGCCTGATAGCACTCCTCTGTCACCATCTGGGTAAGCAGAACCTGATCGACGCCGGCCTGGAGGCGGACACGCTGTCCTTTCTGTACATTTGCGCCGATTTTTACGATCAGCTTTGCATATTCTCTTAATTTTGCCTGAAATTTTGCTTCATTCATGATAAAAGACTCCTTTTTGTGATTTTTAAAACTGAAATGGATCATTAAAGGCTCCATAGTACGAAACCGGTTCGCCCGCGGAAAGCAGATGATGGACATCGCCGACGGTCTGGCAGCGGAAGTATACTTCGCCCAGCTTGCGTTCCTCGCTTCCGACGATTGTGACGGAAGTCGGTGCCAGGAACATGCCCTGCCAGAGCTGTACCGGCGTCATATTCAGCAGATGCGACAGTGCCACACAGGTGACGCCGAGATGGCAGAAGCAGACGATGACGGCTTCGCGGTTTGTTTCATCCGAAGCGTGATAGCGGTAACCGTCGCGTACATAGCCGTAGCGCGCAAGCAGTGCATCGAGTCCGTCGGTCACAAAATGGTAATTCTCGTCCATGTTTCCGGTCTGCATAATCGGATTTTTCGTCCAGAGATCCTGGTCATAGAGATCCCGGTTTGCATCGAGCACATCCGGCAGAAAATCCCATGGAATCCGGCGTTTTCCCGTTTCCGGGTCAATGACAGGTGCATCAAATTCCCGCAGCCATGGAAGAATTTCGGCTTCGCGGCCTGCATTTTTCAGTGTAAAAGAAGCCGTATCTTTCGCACGGCCAAGCGGAGAACAGTAAAAATCGGTGACATTCCATTTTGCTGTGCGTTTCGAAAGCAGCTCGGCCTCGCGCCAGCCTTTTTCGGTCAGAGAATCAATTTCATAATTTGGTTCGCCGTGGCGGATAAAAATAATTTTCATAACGTTCCTTTCTTCGTATGTCGAAAAAATGGTGGATTTCGACATAGAAAGTAAAATTTCGTCCCGAAAGATCTGTGCCGGAGCATAAAAGAATTCAGAACTAAGAGCATTTCATTCAGTATATCATAAATAGTCAGATTTGTGTGAATTTCTTATCGGCCTCTCCCCCAGTTCAGCTCCCCGTTGGTAAACTCAGCCCAGTTGTACTGCGCCATGTATTCGCCATGGTACTGGTTGATCGCGGAAAGTTTTCCCTCGCACCAGTCAAAATAGTCACAGGAGACTTCTTCCGGGCAGATCCACAGGCTTCCTCTGGCGGACGCAACGAGCGTTTCACAATGATACACTTTTAACGAATAAAAATTTGTGAAGCGGAAGCTCCCTTTTTGATACGCTGCATCTTGAGAGAGTAGCTAGTAGCAGTCCTGTAGGTAGGTGCAAACAGGAGAAAAATATGCTATAGTAAAAACAGCGTAAGGGGAAACAAAAAGTAATGCAGCAAGAGGAAAGAGGATGATAAACTGTCGGTCATCATGGTCTGTCTGAACGCTCAAAAAGAAACCGATGATGTATTTCTTCAGATGATGAAGACACTACTTGGTGTTGAAATGCCGGAGAATGAATTTTTGAAATTGATGCATACGTAAAAAAAACAGGCACGATTCCCGAAAAAGGTGATTCGTGCCTGCTTTTTTTACTTTTCTACTTCTTCATACTGTTTGCCTTCCGGGTCACGCAGGTTATCATTTACATAAATTTTTCTTCCTTTGGTATCCAGTCTTTCTTTGTAGTCCATAGAGAAGGCGCCTAGTGAAGCGGCCAGAAAGCTAAAAACAATCGTCGCTTTAGAAAGGTTCTGTAAAAATTTGAGGGCGCCATAAATAATCAGGTTTTTGTAATACTCCAGCCGCAGTCCTTTTTCAACACCCCGTGCAGTGAGGCGGCAGATAAGCAGAACAACGGCCAGCATAAATGCACCGATAACCAGAAGAAAAATTCCGGCTTCATGATATTTTCCAGGTAAATAGCAGGCGCCGATTACGATCATGATCGGGGCAATTAAGGACATGGTAAAAACCATTTCGGCACGAAAGGTAAAAAATCGATACATCAAAAAGATTAAGATTAGGATAGCGATGAAAAGCATATTAGTTTTCTCCTTCGTAATGTTATAAATGATATAAAGCTTTTTTGCAGAAAAAGCAGATGAATTTGTGTGAAAAATTTTGCATATTTTGGCTTTTTCCTGTATACTTAGATCAATGTCGACAGGAAAACAGCATTCTGCCCAAGCCATCGGATATTTGCTGTTGTCCGGAAAGGAACTTTGATACTACATGAGCGATTTTTCACAAAGGCTTGAAAAGGAAATAAAAAATACAGGAAAAACTTTATATTATCTGTCTGAGGCCAGTGGTATGCAGCTGGATTACATTTCTAAAATGAGTAAAGGAAAACGTATTCCAAAAGAAGAAGAGCGCCTGACCTGTCTTCTTGATGCGATGGAATGCACCGGAAATACAAGAGCAGATCTCCTGTTCCTTTATCGCCAGGAAAAAATGGGAAAGAGCCAGTGGCAATGTATGGAAGAACTGATCCGTATTATCCAGCAGGATGTGGTTGAATTTCCTCAAGTCTCTGTTTCTCCAAGTGTTTCAGGAATTCCGGATACGGATATGACGCTGGACAATATCTTTGCAATTATGCGTGTATTCGAAAAGCAATGATAAATGCTTCCGATTCCACGATTTGCTTATGTACTCCGGAAATTTCACTGGAACATTTACGATATCTTGTTCAGATTATTCATGAAGTGCCCTATCGCAGATTAGAGCATCTTTTTCCTTTGCTGCAGAATCAGACAACGGAAAATACACTGGATAACCTTCGGAAAATATGCAGTCTGAAACCGGCAATGAACTATGAAAACTACAAACCATTTTATTATTACGTTTCTTCTGCTGAGTCCGAGGCGAAAAAAGCAGGCTTACTTCCCAACTGGCTGATCACAGACCATATTGCAATTGGAATCAATTTTCATACGGCGAAAGGAATTATTCTCAGAGATGCGCAACAAATACAATTACTGAAGAATTCCTTTATTCAGGAAAGAAAAATAGCAAAGGAAATGTTGTTTTGCTCTGATTTAAATGCTTATGTAAAAGATGTCAATGTTATGATGAATGAAGGTTATGTAACGCATAACTATTATATTGAATATTCACCATGTCTTCTGCATCTGATTCCGTTAAATGTACTGAAACAGCAGATCATCCTGGATGGAGTGGAAAAAGAACAGCTCTTATCTTCTCTCTTTCAGCGGATCCGGCACATGGAAACGGAAAGTATGGTACATATTTTCTGCATATCTGGCTTACGACAATTAATGGAGCAGGGACGCATTGCAGGCTATCCGGATATGCTTTATAAGCCTCTTGATCCTGCGATGCGCCTGTGGCTGTTGAAAAGTTATTATCAATATATGCTGCACACACCTCATTCCTGCATTTGTGTAAAAGAAAATTTCGTCCAGCTGCCGAAACATATCTCCATTGTATGTAGCTCTAATGTTCATAATGGAATTGCATTTTGGAACAATACAAGTCATGGATTGCAATATTACATTTTAAAAGAATCCGGCTTCTCACAAAAACTATATGAATTTTGCCAGTTTCTGGAGAATGGAAACATGGCATGGTCACAGGAGGAGACGCTGGATATTATTCGAAACATGATTGTGGAATATGGAGGCACCTTATAAACCGCGCTTCCAGGAAAATAAAGGATTCTTTCGGGACAGCTTTTCTCCTGCTATCTCTGGAAGAGCCGGGAGAAAAGCCCCTTCTTTTTTGCCGGGCGGGATGCAGCAGGTACATTTTGATTGATATATTGCTGAAACATGTTTTTTGAATCCTGAATGAGACCATTTAATTGCGCATTCTGACCAGCAGAAAACAGATCACACAATACAACTCCTTTTTGGGCATAGTACAAGGCATTTTCCTTTCGCTCCAGTCTCATATTTGCAATTTGGAGCGTTTGATAGATAGGGATTTGATAGACCGGCATTTCTTCCGGAAGCAAAAGATCGCTGTAATGATACAGAAGTAATGAGATTTCTTCCGCTGCTTCCTGGATCTGCTCGGGATTTATATGTTCTTCCTGTACATTCTGAAGATACATAGATCCACATCCGATACAAATGCGGATGAATGCTTTGGACACAGTTTCTCTGATTTGTGGATTTAGAATTTCTGCATTCCATATATATTCGATACTTTCTGCCAGACGCCAGCTCTTCTCGGCCAATTCGGTGCATTTGTGTCCCTGTATTTTTTCTGCTGTTACGACGGAAATGCATGCCAGCATACATTTCAGTTCATTCATCAATAAAATTTCAGCAGTTTTTTCTTTTGGGATTTTTAACTGCATTTCCTGTTCCAGCTTTTCTTGCTGGTGTTCTGTAAAATCCTGTAATTCTTTGATGCTCTCCGGATCGCTGAACTGAGATTCCTCCAAAGTTATTTTGCAGATCATTACCCGGAGCAGATTCTGATAGGTTTCTTTCCAGATTCCCGGTTCTTCTGATTGATTACTGATGGCCATGCATCTTCTGAAAAGATCTGTTTTATCAAAGGCCGACAGATATGGATTGTTGGAAAATTGCAGAATCTGAAAGGCTGTACAATGAAAATTTTCTTTTGCAGCTGCCTGCATCAGGAGCTCGGGATATTTTCGGGCATTCATAGACGCAACAGAAAATTCCTCTGCCTGTTTTTGAGCAGAAAGCAGCATTTTCTTTGGGGCTTTCTGTAGCAAAAATCCATTTTCCGGAAAGAGATTTCCAAAGATATTTTTAAAAATAGCTTGTTGTACTGCTGCTTTCAGTGTCATTGCATGAGAATGCATCTGCGGGCAATCCAGATTTCCGGCGACTGCTGTAATTTCATATTTTTCTTTGAGTGAAAGCAGCGCCGGAACAAGCAGATATTCTGTATCTGTCAGAATTTCCAGACGATGATAGACATCATGGTACGGCGCACCCGCGAGATCTCCCTTGGAAAACAGGAGCTTCGGGAAAAAATTCCAGCAGATACCTTCTAAGGTATGGTCTGTTACCTTTGCCTGCGCCAGCTCATAGATAGAATCATATCCTTCCTGATTGCTTTTTACTGTAACATGGGTATCGGATTGCACAGAATATAATTGACGTTCATAATAATTGGACAGAAAAATTCTGTCGCCCAAGTGATCCCAGGAATACATATAGTCCATATAGGATTCATACACATGATTTCCAAACATACTTGTCGTTGGTCCGACAAACAGAGAGTTCCACGCTTCGTAAGTATCAAGTTTTTGATTAAAAGCATTTACCATTTTTGCCTGTTCTTCTTTTGTATATTTGGAAATTTCCGTTCGTTCATTTGTCTTTTGCACAGAAGTTCCGCCTTTGCGGCGTCCGTGCTCAACCAGGAGAAGAAAGATGATTTCTTCTTTTTCCAGAAATTCTATTTCAAAAGAAATATCCCATGATTTTTCATCACAATAGGTTCTGTAATTACTACCTGAATTTATCGCTTTTTGTAATATTTCGGGATCAAGAGTTTCCCATGGAATCGAAACAGGAAAGTCCATATTTTATTTCCTCCAGGTGTCTGCTGATAAAATGATGTTGGAGGCAAAAAATATTTTGCCTCCCTTGTCATCCGATTGCTTTGCATGATATGCTTTGGCAATTCTTATTTTAATACTTTGATAGATACTTTTCCGCCAATTCCGGCCTGACACTGAACTTTTAAGATATCTCCGTCTTTTAAATCCAGATCCAGGTAACCATCACCAGTTTTAAACATGGCACCGGCTAAGGATTTTCCTATTTCGCCGACGGATATTTGTTCTGCGAGGCCGCTGCCTGCAGAAAATCCAATGATGGACCCCATCAGATTGACATTCCCTTTTTTGCTGTCTTTTGCCGGATCTATCATAGAAATACGATGAACGCCAGGAGTTAAGCTGATTTCATATGGAGTCTTAGATGCCTCATATAAAGTTCCTTCTTTTTCGTCATCAATAAAGATGCCTATTTTTGCTTTGGAATTCATCATTTTATTGTACTTGAGTGGATGAAACATTTTGTCCATGACGCTCATGGAAAGATCTTTTGCCATTCGATTGGAATCTTTTACTGTTAATACTAATCTTGCACTCATATTTTCCCTCCTGAAGTCAAGCGTTTCAAGTGATGCGCTTTTGTATTTTGGGTATCGGATTGTTGTTTTGGTATGGAATAGAATGATCCGATTCCGGCTAAAATTTGTGTTTATTATACTATTATTTGAAAAACTATATGAAATAGGCATAAAAATTAGACAAAAAATCAGATGAAAACATAAATTAAACTTTTAATGATTCCTATGATCCGATTTTTTTAAAAGAAAATTGATTTTATGGGAAAACAAAACTTATTTTGGAATGGAGAGAAGCGCAGGAGGCTGTGAACGACAGAACAAAAGAAAGAAATGACAGAAAACAGATACCGCGGTGGCAAAGCTGTTCACAAAGCTGGCGGGCGTGACAACGGCGTCTTATCTGTGGGTTGAAACAAAATATCATGAAAAACAGAAAAGAAGCATATCGTATAAAGATAACGGATGAACGCAGGTGAATCCATGAACAGACTCTGGAGCGGTATGCTTCTTCTTGGCATTGCCTACGGTGCTTTTTGCGGAAAACTGCCGGAGGTGACAGACGGTGCGCTGCGCGCTTCAAAAGAGGCAGTTGTGCTGGCAATTTCTCTTCTGGGTGTGACGGGCCTTTGGAGCGGGCTGATGGAGATTGCAAGGAAAGCGGGAATGATCGACAGCCTGGTAAAAAAGATGGGACCGGTCATGCGCTTTTTGTTTCCAAAGGTACCATCGGATCACCCGGCCATCCAATCGGCTGCCACAAATATGATCTGTAATGTATTCGGTCTTGGCGCAGCGGCAACGCCGCCGGGCCTTCTTGCCATGGAACAGTTCGAAGAGCTGGAAGAGGAACGGCGGAAAAACAAAAATCCGGCCGCTGTTCCGAAAGGAACTGCAAACCGGGAAATGTGCACCTTTCTGATTTTAAATATTTCTTCCCTGCAGCTGATACCGGTCAACGTGATTGCATACCGCAGCCAGTATGGCAGCGTGCATCCAACGGCCATTGTCGGACCGGCACTGGCGGCAACGGCAGCAAGCACGGTAGCGGCTGTTTTATTCTGCAAATGTATGGAAAAATGCAAAAGCTGAGAATGCGGTCTGCCCAGGAACATTTATAAAAAAACAGTAAATTCGCCTTCTTAGGACTAGCCGCCGCGGCAACGGCTTGGTACAATAAAGGAAATGAGGGATATTGAATTTTACATAGGAGGAACACAAGAGCATGGCAGGATATGTGAGTCTTCAGGATGTAACCAAGACATACAAAATGGGTGAAGTCACCATCAAGGCCGCGGATGGAATCAGCTTTGATGTGGAAAAAGGTGAGTTTGTGATTGTTGTTGGACCGAGCGGTGCGGGTAAGACGACGGTGCTGAATATTTTAGGCGGAATGGACACAGCGACTTCCGGAAAGGTGCTGGTGGACGGCGCGGAAATCAGCAAATACCGCGGCAAGAAGCTGATCCAGTACCGGCGGGAGGATATTGGATTTGTTTTTCAGTTTTATAATCTGATGCAGAACCTGACGGCGCTCGAGAATGTGGAGCTGGCGATGCAGATTTGTAAGCATCCGCTGGATGCGTCGGAGGTGCTTGCGGAGGTTGGGCTGGAAGAGAGAATGAATAACTTCCCGGCGCAGCTTTCGGGCGGAGAGCAGCAGCGTGTGGCGATTGCGCGTGCGCTGGCGAAGAATCCGAAACTGCTGCTCTGCGATGAGCCGACCGGCGCGCTCGATTATGTGACGGGAAAAGCGATCTTAAAGCTGCTGCAGGATACCTGCCGGGAGAAGGGGATGACGGTCATTGTCATCACTCACAACTCGGCGCTGACACCGATGGCGGACCGCGTGATTAAAATCCGAAACGGAAAAGTGGCGGGCATGAAAACAAATGAGAACCCGACACCGGTGGAAGAGATAGAATGGTAGGTGGACGATGAGAGCATTTCGAAAAGACTTTATCCGGGAAATCACAAAGAACAAGGGGCGGTTTCTGTCAGTCTTTTTCATCGTGCTTCTTGGCGCGGCGTTTTTCTCGGGCATTCGGTCGGCGGAAGGAGATATGAAGGTTTCGGCGGACCGGTATTATGATGAAGTAAATTATATGGATTTGAAAGTTCTTGGAACGCTGGGGCTGACAGACGATGATCTGGCGGATATCGCGAAGACGGATGGCGTGAAAGCGGTCTACGGCGGAAAAACGGTGGAAGTGCTGCATGACATCGGCGAGAGCGAGCAGGTTGTGAAGCTGATTGCGCTGACGGACGGTGTGAATGAGCCGCGCGTGGTCGAGGGACGGATGCCGGAGAAAGAGGATGAAATTCTTGTTGATACGCAGTTTCTGAAAAGTTCCGGCTGTGAGATTGGGGATCAGGTAACGTTCACTTCCGGAACGGAGGATCCGCTCTCAGATTCGCTGACCGGGGACACGTTTACGATTGTTGGTTCGGCGACACTCCCTTATTATATGGAGCTGAACCGGGGAACGGGCTCGATTGGAAACGGAAGCATCAACAGTTTTGCACTGCTGCTTCCGGAGACATTTACCTCGGATCTCTATACAGAGATTTACGTCCAGGCGGACGGCGCACAGGAAGAGGCGAGCTACAGCGATGCGTATGATGAGACGGTGAAGGCTGTACAGACGAAGATTGAAGCGCTCGAGGATGCGGCGTGCGACCGGCGGTATACGGCAGTCAAAACCGAAGGACAGGAAAAGATTGATGATGCAAAACAGCAGGTCGCTGATGCAGAGCAGAAATTAGCGGACGCAAAAACAGAGCTGGATGACGGTGCACAGCAGCTTGCCGACGCGAAAGTGACGATTGCGGACAAAGAGCAGGAACTTCTCGACGGCGAACAGACGTTAAAGGACAAAGAACAGGAGCTTCTTGACGGAAAGCAGACGATTGCTGAGAAAGAACAGGAACTCCTTGACGGAAAACAGACCATTGCAGACAAAGAGCAGGAACTTCTCAGTGCGAAAGCAACCATCGCCGATAAAGAGCAGGAGCTGGCATCCGGCAAGGCAACGCTGAAAGACAAAGAGGCGGAACTTGCGAGCGGAAAAGCGACGCTGGAAGCAAAGGCGGCAGAGCTGGAAAGCGGAAAAGCGGAGCTGAATCAGAAAGCCGATGAACTTGCAAGTGGAAAAGCCACACTTGAGGCAAAAGCGAAAGAACTTTCCGACGGAAAAGCACAGCTTGCAGAGAAAGAAACAGAACTGGCATCCGGCAAAAAAGAGTTAGAGGAAAAAATGACGCAGCTTTCGGCGGCAAAAACCGAACTGACTCGGAAGCAGACGGAGCTGAATACTGCAAAAGAGCAGCTTTCCGAAAAAGAAACGGAATTGAATATTGCAAAGGAGCAGCTTTCCGCTGCACGCGAGGAACTGGACAACAAGAAAGCAGAAACCGCTGCAGGACGCACACAGTATGAAGCGCAGAAGGCAGCGTATGAAGAACAGAAGAGTCAGTATGAGACAGCCAAGGATCAGTTAGCCCAGATTTCCAGGCAGCTTCCGATGGTGGAGGCTGCGCAGACAGAAGTGACTGGTCAGATCGAGGTGATTGAGGCTCAGCTTGACGGACTGACGGAGGAAGATGAAGCATATGTATCCCTGTTGGAACAGAAAACTGCGCTGGAAGCAAAGCAGACAGAGTTAGCACAGCAGCTTTTCACGATGCAGGAGCAGAAAACATTTCTGGAACAAAACATCGCAGCGTTTGAAGCAGCAAGCGCTGATGCGGAAGCCCGGCTTGCGGCTGCAGAGCTCAGATTACCGACGCAGAAAGTCAGCTTGCCGCTGCAGATGCACAATTAACAGAAAAAGAGCAGGAATGCGCCGCAGGCGAGGCACAGATTGCTTCTGCAAAAGAAGAACTGGAAAGCGGCGAAGCTCAGATTACAGAGGCTCTTGCCCAGCTTCAGGATGGAGAAGCACAAGCAGAAGCTTATCAGAAACAGATTGAGGATGGCGAAGCCCAGCTTGCATCCGCCAAAGCAGCGATTGCCGACGGAGAAGCTCAGATTGAGACGAACCGCAGTAAATTAAAAGACGGAGAAACTCAGCTTGCGGCTGCCAGAGCCCAGCTTGCTGATGGGGAACAGCAGATTGCATCGTACCGACAGACGATTCAGTCGGGTGAGGCCCAGCTTGCCGCTGCAAAGCAGACAATTTCCAGTGGAGAAAGTCAGCTCGCCGACGCGAAACAGACGATCGCCGATGGCGAAACCCAGTTAGCAGAAGCAAAGCAGACGATCGCCGATGGAGAAAGTCAGCTCGCCGAAGCCAAGCAGACGATTGCCGACGGAGAAACCCAGCTTGCCGACGCGAAACAGGAAATCGCCGACGGAAAAATCTCCCTTGCGGATGCGAAACAGGAAATTGCCGATAAAGAAAAGGAACTTGAGGACGGCAAAGCCGAATATGAAAAAGCAAAAGCCGACGCCGAACCAGAAATCGCGGATGCGAAGCAGGAAATTGCGGACGGTGAGAAAACACTCGCAGACCTGAAAAAACCAACGTGGTACGTCTGGGGACGGAATAAGGTAACGTCAACTGAGAGCTTCGGTCAGGATGCCGGCCGTATCTCGAATATCGGAAAATTCTTCCCGGTTATCTTCTTCCTCGTGGCTGCTCTCGTCAGCCTGACGACGATGACACGAATGATCGAGGAACAGCGTCAGCAGATCGGAACGTTAAAAGCCCTCGGCTATTCCGACGGCGTGATCGCCTTTAAATATTTCGCATACGCGATGCTCTCCACCGTATCCGGCGCTCTCGCGGGCGTGGTGGTTGGAGAAAAAATCCTGCCCTGGGTTATTATGAATGCCTACGGCATGCTGTATACCGGACTCCCGTATTACATGACCCCGCTGAACTGGGAGCAGGGAGGCCTTGCGATTCTGGCGAGTGCAGCCTGCACCGGCGTGGCGACGATCGCGGCATGCTACAAAGAACTCGCCGCAGGTCCGGCAGAGCTGATGCGGCCGGAAGCACCGAAAAACGGCAAACGGATTTTCCTGGAACGCATCGGCGTACTCTGGAAACATCTGAACTTTACGCAGAAATCAACCGTGCGGAATCTGGTGCGGTATAAAAAACGATTCTTCATGACCGTTATCGGAATCGGCGGATGCATGGGTCTGATCCTCGTCGGTTTCGGCCTTCAGGATTCCATCACCGCGATTGCGAAAAACCAGTTCGTCAGCCTCTTCACCTATCAGGCGAATGCTGTGCTGAATTCAGATGTGGATGAATCCGAAAAAGAAGCATTGCAGACCGATCTGGAAAACTACAGCGGCATCGATGAGCTGCTGGAAATGTACTGCCAGAACATCGAACTGCAGACCGACAAAAAGACCGTGGATGCAGTGCTTGAAGTGCCGAAAGAACTGACGAATTTCAATGACTTCTATGCCTTCCGAGACCGGAAAAGCGGAGAAGTTTACGAATTCCCGACCGACGGCGGCGCAGCCATCAGCGAAAAGACAGCAACGATGCTCGGCGTAAAAGCAGGCGACACGGTTCAGCTGAAAAAAGGCGACGATATTGTGGACGTAAAGATTTCGATCATCGTCGAAAACTACGTGCGCCATTACCTGTATCTGGCCCCGGATCTCTACGAGGAGCTGTTCGGCGGAGCGCCGGACTACAACCAGCTTCTGATGAAATACCAGGACACGTCGAGCAATTATGAGACAGCACTCGGAGAAAAAATCATGACGTACGACGGTGTAGCGGCAATCTCGTTCACATCCGACCTGATTGATCAGATTGACAACATGCTTCGTTCCCTCGACATCGTCATCGTGGTGCTGATCGTATCGGCGGGCCTGCTGGCGTTTGTGGTGCTGTACAACCTGAACAATATCAACATCACCGAACGACAGAGAGAGCTGGCAACGCTGAAAGTGCTCGGCTTCTTCGACGGCGAGGTGGCATCGTACGTGTACCGGGAAAACATGGTGCTGACACTGTTCGGCGTTATCGCGGGCATGGGAATTGGAACGTTTTTACATCATTGCGTAATTCAGACCGTCGAGGTCGATATGATGATGTTCGGACGAAACGTGTTCCCGCGGAGCTACGGCTGGAGCGCCTGATTACCCTGGCGTTTGCTCTGTTCGTCAATTTTATGATGTTCTACCGGTTAAGAAAAATTGATATGATTGAATCGCTGAAAAGCGTGGAGTAAACAACAGAAAAAGGCCGTCCGCGGTGATGCAGAGAATCTGCAGAAACCGTGGGCGGTTTTTTCATTTTGAAAGTGAAATATGAGCCGGAATGCTTGTTTTTTCAGACATTTCGTTGTATAAAAAAGATAAGGGTTTTTATCAGAACAGAATCAAAAAACAAAGAGTAAAGGGGATTTTTACAAATGGGAACAACAGAAACGAAAAAAATGAGAGTCGGCGTTGTCGGCTGCGGAGCGATCAGTGATATTTATCTGACGAACATGATTCATAACTTTGAGAATCTTGAGGTAGCAGCATGCTGTGCAGGCCATCTTGAACATGCGAAAAAGAAAGCAGAGCAGTATGGCATCAAGGGCTGTACCTACGAGGAAATTCTGGCAGACCCGTCGATTGAAATGGTAGTCATTCTGACACCGGCACCGACCCACGAGGGGCTGATCCGTCAGGCACTGGAAGCCGGAAAACACGTTTACACTGAAAAAACAATGACCCTCGCACCGGAAACGGCAGCGAAACTGATCGAGCTGGCAGAGGAGAAACATCTCTATCTCGGTTCCGCACCGGACACCTTCCTTGGATCGGCACTGCAGACCGCAAGAAAAGCGATCGACGACGGGCTGATCGGCGAGGTGACATCTTTCGAAGCATGCGCAAACCGCGATCTTGATTTGCTGGCGAGCATCTTCCGTTTTCTGCGGATGCCGGGCGGCGGAATCTGCTATGATTTCGGTGTTTATTATCTGACGGCAATTGTGAGTCTTTTTGGTCCGGTGGATCGCGTTGTATCGTCCGTGCGAAACCTTGCGGCGAAGCGTGTGAACATCATTCCGGGCAGCCCGGAATACGGACAGGAATTTGACTATACAAACGAAAGTCAGGTCTTTACCATTCTGGAAATGAAAAACGGTGTGACCGGTACATTCTGCATCAATGGTGACAGCGTCATCAATGATCAGGCGGTATTCACCATTTACGGTAAAAAAGGTATCTTAAAGCTTGTTGATCCGAACAATTTCGGCGGCGATGTTGTCTATATTCCGGGTGTAAAAGACTGGACACAGCAGGCTGTTCCGGAAGTTTTACATTATGGTTTTGATTACAGCGAAAACAGCCGTGGTCTTGGTCCGTCTGAGATGGCAGAAGCAATTGCCGAGGGCAGACCGAACCGTGCGAACACAAAAATGGCATATCACGTGCTCGACACGATCGATCAGATTATGAAGAGTGCGGAAACGGGTGCATTTGAGAAGGTTCCATCCACCTGCGAAAGACCGGAGGTCATGCCGAATTCATAGTCTATTTCTGATAGGATTGCAGGTACATCTGACGGAAGTCGGTAGGGCTTACATTTTTTGATTTCAAAAAGACTCTGTTAAACGTAGAAATACTGTTAAAACCGGATTCGAGCGACACTTCGGTGATCGTGAGATCCGGTTTTTTTAACAGGTTTTCGGCGATATGGAGCCGTTCCCTGGTGACGAAATCCGTGAAGGAGAGGCCGGTGTATGCGCGGAACAGCTTGGAAAAATGACAGCGGGAGAATCCGGCGACCTTTGATGCTTCTTCCAGGGAAACCGGTTCGGTGCAGTGACTCGAGATCCAGGTACATGCAGCAATCATCTGGCGGTGTACCTGTGCGGAATGGCCTGTTTTTTGCGGTGCGGCAGTTTCGGTCGGCACGGAGAGATTTTCGCCGAGCAGAATAAAAAACTGATACAGCAGAACGCAACCGCGCAGCTCGGAAAAACTGATACCGGAGAGGGAGAGCCTGCGAAGCTCTGTCAGAAATCCGCGAAGCTTTTCGATTTCCGGGAAGTTGTTCTGATTCAGAAGACGGATCTGATAAAAAAGATAAGCAACAGACTGGAAATCCACGCGTTTTTCCAGAAAATCTGCATCGAGCTGAAGCATGATCAGGCGATGTTCTTTGTTGGTTGTGGAAACAGCGTGCAGCTCGCCGGGCCAGATAAAAAGAAGATCACCGGGCTTTAGCGGAAAGGTTTCTCCATTTACTTCATAGATAATGCCGTTATCCTGTGCAAGCACAATTTCGATATAGTGATGCCAGTGCAGACCGAAATAGGCGGGGACATGCGAAATGGAGATATCGTAAACATAGCTGTTGGCAAAATGATTGTTTTCGAAAAAAGAAGTCGAATCGTTTTTCATGGTAAAAAAAACCTCCGTATCTGATAAACGGTATTATACAACAGAACAAAGAAAAAATATAGAAAAAATCGAAACATCTGGGCAATGATCGGCAATATATAAGTAGTGTTTTACGAGGATCTGTATTATGGTTAAGATATGAAAATTGTGAAGAACGGCAGAAATTGAAAAAAGAGTGATGCGGTTTTGGCGAAAATTCACAAAAAAACAATAAAAATTTATGAAAAGTGAAGAAGTGGGAGGTAAGCAAAAAATGCAGATTTATGTAGATGGAAATGCTGTGCGAAGCGGAAATGGGCAGAAGGAATATCCATTTCAGACGATTTCCGAGGCGGCAAAAATTGCAAGGCCCGGCGACGAGGTGCTTGTAGCGCCTGGCGTATACCGGGAATATGTAGATCCGGCGAATGCGGGATGTGAGGATGCAAGAATTGTGTACCGTTCTGTGGAACCGGGAAAAGCTGTGATTACCGGTGCGGAAATTGTGGATAACTGGGAGCATTTGGAAGGTGATGTGTGGACAGCGCGCGTTTCGAACGGATTGTTTGGGGATTACAATCCATATACGACACTGGTCAGCGGTGACTGGTTTATCGCATCCTACACGGCACACACCGGAGAAGTGTATCTGAATGGAAAATCCATGTATGAGGTGACGAGCCTGGACAAGGTGAAAAAGCCGGAGATCTATAAAAAATCCTGGGATCAGGCATTCACGGTTTACACCTGGTATGTGGAGCAGGACGAAGAAAAAAATGAGACCGTTTTCTATGTGAATTTTCAGGGAAAAAATCCGAACGAAGAAACCGTAGAAATCAATGTACGTGAGAATTGCTTTTATCCATCGAAGGAGGGCATCGGTTATATCACGCTGGCCGGCTTTGTTGTAAAACAGGCGGCAACTCAGTGGCTCCGCCGACGGCATATCAGGAAGGAATGGTCGGTCCGCACTGGTCAAAGGGATGGATCATCGAGGATTGTGAAATTTCAGATTCGAAGTGCTCGGGCATTTCACTTGGAAAATACAGACAGCCGAACAATGACAATAAATGGCTCAAATGGAAATTCAAAGATGGTACACAGACGGAGCGTGACTGTATCTGCCAGGCGCAGCGAGAGGGATGGACGAAGGAAAATATCGGAAGCCATATCATCCGCCGGTGCAACATCCACGACTGTGGACAGACAGGTATTGTAGGCCACTTAGGCGGTGTGTTCTCGATTATTGAGGATAACCACGTTCACCATATCAATAATAAACAGAACCTTGCGGGTGCGGAGATCGGCGGCATCAAGATGCATGCAGCAATCGATGTGATCATTCGAAGAAACCATTTCCATCACTGTACGAGAGGCCTCTGGCTTGACTGGCAGGCACAGGGCACACGTGTTACGCAGAACCTGTTTCATGACAATACGCTGCCGAACGAGGAGAATGCAAATCCGGAGGGGATGGACGGCATCGGCGAGGATATCTTTATTGAAATTTCCCACGGACCGACGCTGGTGGACAATAACGTACTGCTTTCGGACCGCGCGATGAAGCTGGCAACGCAGGGTGTTGCGGTAGTACATAACCTGATCGCGGGATCGTTTACTGCTGTCGGCCGAGGTGTCAACAATGGCTCCGACAAGCTGCCGTCGCCGCGCTACACACCGTACCATGTGCCGCATCGCACGGAGATCAACGGATTTATGACAGTTCTTCACGGTGACTGCCGGTTCTACAATAATATCTTCATCCAGAAGCCGGTTCGTGCGGGAATGGAAGAAATCCGTAAACTGACCGGAGATAATGAGTGGGATGACGGAAATCTGACAGCAGGAACCGCACCGTACAGCGGATATCCGACATTGGAGGAGTACGTGGCAAGATTTGAGGGCTACTGCGGAATGGGCTCCGGAAAGTCACCGGATCTGTATTACGAGAAGCTGCCGGTATGGCTTGGCGGCAACGTTTACTTCAATGGGGCGAAGCGGCAGAGCAGGAACAGGACGCTGTAGTGGATACCGAGCATGAAATCACCATCGGTGTAAAAGAAGAGAACGGAAAATGGAAACTGGAGACTAATGTTTACGATTATCTGCCGCAGAATGCCTGTGCAGTGATCTCAACGGAGACGCTTGGCATGGCATTTGAGCCGGAACAGAAATATGAGAATCCGGATGGAACGCCGATCGTGTTCCGATATGACTACTTCGGAAACCGTCAGGGCATTCATCCGCTGCCGGGCCCGTTTGCATCAAAAGAGGCTGCGGAAGAAGCATTATCGTAAAGAAATTCTATAGACCCGCAAAAAAATAGCGTAAAAAATTCAGCGCCGCAGAGAGTGAATGATTGCGTCACAGCCTTTTTTGCAGTGTTTTCGGGTTTTACTATAACAAAAAGGAGTATAGAGAAATGATTTACTATGTCAATAATTCCGCTCCGAAGAATGGAAACGGAACAAAAGAGATGCCGTTCAAGTTCATCAACGATGCGGCAAAAATTGCAAAGGCAGGAGATGAAGTTCTGGTTGCACCTGGTATTTACCATGAATATGTTGATCCGGTCAACGGCGGAACCGAGGATGCGAGAATCGTCTATAAGAGTGAGAAGCCGCTCGGCGCAAAGATCACCGGTGCGGAAACGATGAATGACTGGGAGCATTACAAAGATAATGTGTGGGTATGCCGTGTAGACAACGGAGTTTTTGGCAATTATAACCCATACACGACAATGGTCGGCGGTGACTGGTATTTTGCACCGGTGGTACGCCATACCGGCGCGGTTTATCTGAATGACCGCCAGTTATACGAGACAGAGACGCTCGAGGAGTGTATCAAGGGCGAGGTTTATGCGCCGTCCTGGGAGCCGGAGTGGTCGGTTTACAAATGGTATACCGAGCAGGACAAAGAGAAAAATCAGACGGTCATCTACGCAAACTTCCAGGGTAAAAACCCGACGGAGGAAAAAGTAGAAATCAACGTGCGCCGGAACTGCTTTATGCCGTCGAAAACAGGCGTAAATTACATTACGTTCAGTGGATTTGATGTCAGCAAGGCAGCAACGACATGGGCGCCGCCGGCTGCTTATCAGGATGGTATGATCGGTCCGCACTGGTCGAAGGGATGGATTATTGAGGACTGTGAGGTCAGCAACAGCAAGTGCTGCGGTATTTCGCTCGGAAAATATTACGATCCGGAGAACGACCATTACTTTACCAGAAAACACGTAAAAAGCCCGACCCAGATGGAGCGTGATGCTGTGTGCCGCGGCCAGTATCACGGCTGGACGAAGGAGAACATCGGAAGCCATATCATCCGCCGCTGCCACATCCATCACTGTGAGCAGACCGGTATTGTCGGACGGATGGGCGGTGTGTTCAGTATTATCGAGGACAACCACATTCACAACATCAACAATATGCAGCAGCTTGGCGGAGCCGAGATTTCCGGTATCAAGATGCATGCAGCGATCGATGTTGTGATGAGAAGAAATCATATTCATCATTGCACGATGGGCATCTGGTGCGACTGGGAGGCACAGGGAACACGCCTGACCCAGAACCTGCTGCACGACAACTGCCCGCCGGAGGGAACACCAAAGGCAGAGGGCGCAATGATGAGTCAGGATATTTTCATCGAGGTTGGCCATGGTCCGACACTGATCGATAACAATATTATGCTCTCACCGGTCAGCGTTCGTATGGCGACCGATGGTATTGCCTGCGTACACAATCTGATGCTTGGCTCATTAACTGCAGTTGGCGGCGGAACAGGAGACCGTTACACGCCGTATCACATCCGTCACCGTACCGAGGTTGCCGGATTCATGACATTCCTGCATGGCGATGACCGGTTCTACAACAACATCTTTATCCAGAATTACCCGGTTGAGGAAACAGAAACGGTTGAGGACATGGGCTTCAAGATGGAGGATAACCAGGAGGTCGGAACGCATGTGTTCGACGAGTATCCGACCTATGACGAGTGGATCAGCCACTTTGAGCTGGATAAACCGGCCGACATGAGCAAGCTGGAGCCGTATCACAACAAGTGCCATCTGCCGGTTTGGGTAAACGGAAACGCTTACTTTAACGGAGCAAAGGCGTGTGTGAATGAAAAAGAGAATCTTATGGATAACGAGAACCAGGTTAAGGTGGAACTTGTGGAAAAAGACGGCCACTATTCCATCAAGACGAACGTGTATGAGTTCCTGAAGGATTTCCGGACGGGAATTATCAACAGTGATATTTTAGGATACGCCTTCGAGCCGGAGCAGAGATTCGAAGATCCGGACGGAAGCACGATTATCTTCGATCAGGACTATCTTGGCGAGCACCGCGGCGTGGCAGCAATGCCGGGACCGTTTGCGGATGGAGCTGAGGCAGAGAAGATTCTGTGGTAGAAAAAATCAGAACTTACCGGTTGATATGAAAAAAACAGGGCGCTGTGCAGGAAATGGCACAGCGCCCTGTTTTGGTAAAAGGAAAGTCAGGATGCCTTTGCAGAATCTTTTGCCGTCGGCATTTTCTCGTATAAGATTTTCAGCATAATCGGTGTTGCAATACTCGAGAAAAGAATCAGCAGAATCACGGCACTGAAGAAATCGCCGGATAAAAAGCCTGCATTCAGACCCTTTTGCGCAACGATCAGACAGACTTCACCACGGGTCATCATACCGACACCGATTTTCAGGCTGTCGCCCCAGGTAAAGCCGCATCCCTTTGACATCAGGCCACAGCCGATAATTTTTGCGGCAAGGCCGACGATGACGAAACAGATGGCAAAGAGTACGAATTTCTCGTTCATGCCGCTGAGCGTTGTTTTGAGTCCGATACTTGCAAAGAAAATCGGTCCGAAAATCATATAGGAGCTGATATCCATTTTTTCTTCGATGTAATCGGAAGAATCGAGGGAACACAGGATAACGCCCGCAACGTATGCACCGGTAATATCGGCGATGCCGAAATATTTTTCGGAAATGTAGGACAGTCCGAAGCAGAGTGCAAGACCCAGAATCGGGAGACGGCGGGTGTGCGGAAATATGGAGTTCATGCGGTTGAACAGCTTAAAGCAGAGAAAACCGAGCACAATCGCAAGGGCAAAAAACAGAATGGTGGAGGCTGCTACTTTCAGCGGATTGGATGTCGGATCTTTAAAACCGATGACAACAGTCAGCACAATGATACCAATGACATCGTCGATGATGGCTGCATTTAAGATGGTTGTTCCAACCTCTGTTTTCAGCTTGCCGAGTTCTTTCAAGGCCTGTACGGTGATGCTGACCGATGTCGCAGTCAGAATAACACCGATAAAAACAGCGTGGTAAAATTCTTCCGTTCCGACAGCAGAGAAGCCATAAAAGCTCATGTATAAGATGGCTCCAAGAACGAGAGGAACAAAAACACCGGCACAGGCGATCAGCAGGGATTTCACTCCGGTGCGGAGCAGATCCTTCAGGCTGGTGCCAAGACCTGCGGAGAACATCAGCAAAATGACACCGATCTCCGCCATTTGTGCGAGAAAGTCAGATTGCTGAACGAGTCCCAGCACACTGGGTCCAAGGACAATACCGGCAATCAGCTCGCCCACAACCTGCGGAGCCTTGCATTTTCTGGCAAGAATACCAAACAATTTTGCGAATACGATAATGATTGCCAGGTCTTTTAAAATGACATACGTATCCATGAAAAAGATACCCCCTTTTATGAAGTTTATGTATGTGTCGGCAGCTTGAAAGAGCAATGCCGGAGTTTGATACGCATACATTTTCAGTATAGCAAAAATTGAGAAAAAATACTATCGGCAAGAAAGAAAAAATAAAGTAAAACGGAAAAAGAGATATAGAAAAGAGCATGTAGATATAGTATGATCAAAGCAGCAAATAAATTTTACATGGAGTTCAAAAAGCGGGATCAAAAAAACGAAAGGGGAAATAAAAAATGAGAGTTGGGAACGTGAAAGAAATTGTATTTTCCAAAGATCCAAAACAGATGAACTGGCTGCGGGAGGATTTCCCATACGCCGAGGTGAAATGCCCGCCGGAGTTTTCGGCTGAGGTGCAGAATGAGAAAGACGGAGATGTGCTGACAACGAAGATTGTGGTTTCTTACAACGGTGCGCATCCGTATTTTACAAATGCCGGAAGTATTGGGGTTTCATTTCCGTTGCAGGACCGCTACACGGACAGTGTGACCTGCCGTGACTATCGGTGTCATGCACATGTTTTCTGTGGGGAGAATACCAGTTATATTATGGCGCTCCGCATGGGCGGTGCGGCTCCGCATCTGGGAATGGTGCTCACAAAAGGCAGTCTTTCTGCTTACAGTATTGAGCGCGATCTGAAACTGCAGAGCAATGACAGAGGCTGCTTCTGGCTGCACCCGTCCGCACAGGAATTTGCGCCGGGAGATACAATGAAGCTGGAGTGGAAAGTATTTCCGCATCAGGGACGCGAAGATTTCCGGGAGAAATTAAGAGCATTTTCCCAGGTGATTCTGGTGGATGCGGAGCAGTATGTGATTTATCCGGGAGAGACGAGTAAGGTAACCATTGAACCGGTATTTCAGGCAGAAAATGTAACGGTAAACGGAACATCGCTGGAAAAGACGGAAAATGGTGTTTATGAATATCTGTTTGAAAATGAAAAAACAGGGGAGTATGTACTTTCGATCTGTGCCGACGAGGTGAAAACCATCTGCCGTCTTCTCGTGCAGGAGCGGCCGGAAACACTGGCGGCAAAACGGTGTGCGTTTATCGTCGATCACCAGCAGTATCATGGAAAGATCAAAGAACTGCAGGGTGCCTATCTGCCGTATGATAACGAAGAAAAAATTCTCGTCTGCACGCCGGAAAACGATTTCAATGCCGGACGGGAGCGTACCGGTATGGGTGTGCTGATTGCACGGGCACTGCAGCAGAATCTTTTAAAAGACCGGGAAAAAGCGGAGCAGAGTCTTCGTGAGTACCATGCATTCTATCTTCGCGAGCTGGTAAATGCAGCAACAGGTCTTGTTTGCAACTGTTCCGGAAAGGACAACAGCTATTTCCGGCTTTACAACTACCCATGGGCAGTGACATTCTTTCTTGAATGCTGGAAGCTGTGGGGAGAAAAAGAAAATCTGAAGACAGCAGTTCGTATCACAGAAAAATTTTATGAACAGGATGGATTCCGTTTTTATCCGATTGAAATGCCGATTGTGATGCTCTGTCAAGAGCTGAAAAAAGCAGGAGAACAGGAGGATCTGAAAACAGTAAAAGATCTGTTCCGACGTCATGCCGACCAACTGATTGAGATCGGAACGGCTTATCCGGCTTCGGAGGTAAATTACGAGCAATCGATCATACAGCCGGCGGCCGAAGTCATTCTTCAGGTTTACGAGGTGACCGGGGAAGAAAAATACCTGCGCGGAGCCGAGCAGCAGATCGCCGTCCTCGAACTCTTCGACGGCCAGCAGCCGGACTACCATCTGCATGAAATTGCAATCCGCCATTGGGACGGCTACTGGTTCGGAAAACGCAGAGTCTTCGGAGACACCTTCCCGCACTACTGGAGTGCAGAAAACGGTCGAACCTTCAAACGCTACGCTCGCCTGACCGGAAACGAAGAATATAATATTCGCGGTGAGCATTCCCTGCGTGGCGTGCTGTCCATGTTCTTTGAGGATGGAACAGCGACCTGTGCGTACGTGTATCCGTATTCCGTCAACGGCCAGAAAACCGATTTTGCCGATCCGTATGCCAATGACCAGGACTGGGGTCTGTGCATGAATCTGGAATGAAACCAGAACCGGACAAAAGATTTTTGAAAATCAAAAGGGACTGTAAAACATTTCCGGAAGCTGAGGAACAAAAAAATGTTGACGAAAAAAAAGAAATTTGATAGACTGAAAAAATAAAAGGGAGTAGCTAGCCAACCGTGTTCACTTCTTCGTCAGTACAGCTATTGATATTCAATAACTCGGAAAGTGATTAAATAGCGAGACTTTTACTGTAGATGCAGTAGGAGTCTCTTTTTTGTGCCTATAACACCTACTGCAAAGATGCAAAAGAAAGAGAGGAAGATACGTATGATGTTACAGGCAGGAATTTTGATAGTGGGTTTCCTTTTTCTGGTAAAAGGAGCAGACTGGTTTGTGGAAGGGTCTGCAAGCATAGCAAGAAAGTTTGGAATTCCCCAGCTGATTATCGGACTTACCATTGTTGCAATGGGAACGAGTATGCCGGAGGTGCTGTGAGTATTACTGCAGCGATGCAGCAGAACGCAGGAATTACGATAGGAAATGTGGTTGGAAGTAATATCTTGAATATTTTTATTATTCTCGGACTTACGGCATTGATAACAAATGTGGCAATACAAAGGTCTACCTTGTTTTATGAAATACCGTTTATGATGTTTGTTACGGTAGTTTTAATGATATGCGGAATCACAGGAGGAAAAGTAACGTTTGCCGAGGGCATAGTCTTATGGGTACTGTTTCTTGTATATCTTGGCTATTTGTTTGTAATGTCGAAAAAAGGGGAAAATCCGGAAGAGGAGGAAGCGAAAAATTATCCTGTCTGGAAATGCCTTCTTTTGATGGTGGCAGGCGGCATCCTGGTTGTAAAAGGAAGTGATTTTGCCGTCAGCGGGGCAACCGAGATTGCCCGATACTTTGGAATGAGTGAGCGGTTTATCGGACTGACGATTGTTGCTCTTGGAACATCTCTTCCGGAGCTGGTAACATCTGTGACAGCAGCAAAAAGAGGGAATGCAGGAATTGCAATCGGAAATATTGTCGGAAGCAATATTTTTAACATTTTATTTGTAATTGGAACAGCCGCACTGATCTGTCCGGTGCCATTTGAAACTAAATTTATCGTAGACACAGGAATCGCAATTCTGGCAGGTCTGGTTTTATGGATTGGGACGTACAAGAACAGGGAATTACGGAAAACGTGTGGTGTTGTTATGCTTTTATGCTATGCAGGATACTTTGCATATTTATGTGTGATATAGGATGAACCATTTTTGATGAAACCATTATTTAAGCACCGACCATTTGGCCGGTGCTTTTGAACGGTATTCAGAGCATTACTTTTGACAGGGATTTTGAGAAACAATAACTTTTGTCGGTCGATACAGTTTTTCACCGAAGAAGTAGCCTTTCTCAAGGATTCTCGCGCATTACGCCGACCAGTGCATGCGGGACATATGGCTCTTCGAGATAAGCAATCTCATCCGGTGTCAGCTGTACACCGATGGCTTTGACGCCCTCTTCAATATGCGATACCTTTGTCGCCCCGACAACCGGAGCAGTAACTTTTGTGAGCAGCCATCCGAGCGAAATCTGGATTCTCGTCAGCCCCTTCTTCTTTGCAAGTTCACCGACGCGGTCGATAATGATGGCGTCTTTTTCTTTCGTCGCATCATACTTTCCTTTTGCGTACATATCTTCCTGCAGCCGTTTGGAAAGCTCCGACGGTTTTTTTGCCAGGCGGCCGGAAGCCAGCGGGCTGTACGGTGTCAGTGCAATATTCTGATCCTTGCAGAACGGAACCATCTCGCGTTCCTCCTCGCGGAATAGCAGATTGTAATGTCCCTGAATCGAAACAAATTTGGCCCAGCCGTTCTTATCCGCAATATAATTTGCTTTTGCGAGCTGCCATGCAAAGCAGTTGGAAATACCGATCGCACGTACTTTTCCGGAAGTAACCGCGGTATTCAGCGTTTCCATCACTTCCTCAATCGGCGTGTGGTAATCCCACATGTGGCAGATGTAAAGATCAATATAATCCATGCCAAGATTCGTAAGACTCCGGTCCAGCAGCCCTAAAATATGCTCTTTTCCGCTGACTCCGTTCGCGATCTCCTCCGCACTGCGCGGGAAAAATTTCGTTGCAACGACAACCTCATCGCGCTTCGCAAAATCCCTCAGTGCGCGTCCGAGATACTGCTCACTCGTTCCGCCCTGATAACCGGCTGCTGTATCAAAAAAATTCACCCCGAGCTCCAGTCCGCGTTTTAAAATTTCCCGGGAATGCTCCTCGTCAACCGTCCACGAATGCATTCCGCTCTTCGCATTGCCAAACCCCATACATCCCATGCAGATCCTTGACACATTCAAATCCGAATTTCCAAGCTTTGTGTACTCCATAAAAATACCTCCCTGTATGTGCATTGTTTTTACCCTAAGATACCTTCATTGTAAATCCAACACGAAAATTTGTCCAATACCTGAGGCAAAAATCCGGCCATGCAAGCTACGTCGATCTGCCGCTGGAACTCATTGCGGATACCGACGATGAGAAGCTGGTGGATGAGAAGTTTGCGAAATACATCATCAAATAGAAAATAAGCATGGAAAAGGGACGGGAGCTTCGGCTTCCGTTCTTTTTTTGTCCGGGGATGAAAAGAGTCCAAAAAGTGCAACAAAAAAGTCAAATCAGAACATTTCCTTTCCGCGCAGGATATGCTAAACTTTTTTTATAATAAGAAAAAAGGATGTACGAACAGGGGTTTTTACGTACGGTCTGGAAAGAGGAAACTTCATGAAAAAACAGTATTTCTGCAATCCATTAAACATGGACTACCGTTACCAGTTTATCGAGGATATGAGAAGCGG
Organism: Blautia sp. AF34-10; assembly: GCF_003477865.1. Classification (NCBI taxonomy): domain Bacteria; kingdom Bacillati; phylum Bacillota; class Clostridia; order Lachnospirales; family Lachnospiraceae; genus Blautia; species Blautia sp. AF34-10. The sequence goes on along the minus strand of NZ_QUED01000011.1, from coordinate 41,715 downwards.
CGAGGACAAGATTTCCCGCGAGGCCGCCGATCCGTCGATGATTTTATTTCAGGGAAAATATTATATTTTTGCATCCATGACGTTGAGCGTATGGGTTTCGGAGGATATGGTTCACTGGGAGAGCCACCGGCTGCCGGACAGCCTGCCGCTGTATGACTATGCGCCGGATGTGCGTGTGGTCGGCGACTACGTGTATTTCAGCGCATCCCGTCGTGGCACGATCTGCGATTTTTACCGCACAAAAGATATCCTGAACGGGCCGTTTGAGCGCATTCCGGGAACCTTCGATTTCTGGGATCCGAACCTGTTTCTCGATGATGACGGAAAGCTCTATTTTTACTGGGGATGCAATAACGTGACTCCGATCTGGGGCGTGGAGCTTGACCCGGAGACAATGATTCCAAAGACAGAGAGAAAAGAACTGATCTACGGTCAGCCGGAAAAAATTGGATACGAGCGCGTTGGAGAAAATCATTCCAAAATGCCGCTGAGTGAAGAAGAAGCCGTTGAAAAATTCAAAGAATTTCTGAAAGCACAGGGAAAAGATGCGGATCATCTGACGGAGGAGCAGATCGGGTTTGCCAAAATCATGTTCAGTCAGAGACCGTTCATTGAGGGCGCATGGATGACAAAGTACAATGGAATCTATTACCTCCAGTATGCCGGTCCGGGAACGGAATACAACGTTTACGGTGACGGTGTTTACGAGAGCGATTCCCCGCTTGGCCCGTTCCATCTGGCAAAGAGCAATCCATATTCCTATAAACCGGGCGGATTCCTGCGCGGTGCCGGTCACGGTTCGACGATGGAGGACCGCTATGGAAACTGGTGGCATACCGCGACAATGCAGATCAGCAAAAACCACGATATGGAGCGTCGTGTTGGCATCTGGCGGGCAGGCTTTGACGAAGATGGTGTCCTGTTCTGCAATCAGCAGTTCGGCGACTGGCCGATGGCAGTGGAGCAGGCAAAAGAAGATCCATGGGCAAAACCGGAGTGGTATCTCTTAAGCTATCAGAAAGCAATGAGTGCATCGTCCTCTGAAGAAGGCAGAGAACCGTCGTTTGCGGCAGATGAAAATATCCAGACCTGGTGGCGCGCCGCCGGAAATCAGCCGGGCGAGTGGATTTCGATGGATCTTGGTGAGGTAAAAGATGTCCGCGCCGTACAGATCAATTTTGCGGATGATAAAATCGATGTACCCCTGCCGGGCGAGCGTCAGGGCGAACGATATATCGACCCGAGCCAGCATAAGACCAGATGGCTGCTTGAGGCATCCGCCGATGGAACAAACTATTTTGTTCTGGCAGATAAATCAGACGCAGAAACCAATTTGCCGCATGATTTCGTCGTAAAAGAAGAGGGTGTACAGATCCGTTATCTGAAACTCACCGTTTTTGAAGTGCCGTACCATCAGAATCCATGCATCTCCGGTCTTCGCGTCTTCGGATTCGGTAACGGCGAAAAACCGTCTGCACCGCAGTACCAGGCACAGCGGATCGGAACTATGGATATGCGCATCACCATCGAGCCACAGACAGACGCTGTCGGATACAACGTCCTTTGGGGTTTTGCTCCGGACAAGCTGTATCACAGCTGCATGACCTTTATGCCGGAGCAGAATATTGGTGCGCTGGTCGAAGGCGAAACGGTATATGTGAGAGTCGATGCGTTTAATGAAAATGGAATTACGGAAGGAACCGTAAGGCCGCTTGTATGATACAATTATATTGAAAAAGCAGAAAAACAGCTCAGGTGCTCTTTGGAAAAATGAACATTAGAAATAAACAGATTGAACATAAGGAGTATTTATGGAAATACATGAATTACAGCAATTGCTGTCAGAAATGTCTTTGCAGGAAAAAATAGGACAGATGGTGCAGCTCACCGGTGTATACTTCGATAAAGAGGCAGTACTCACAGGTGTTGTTGGCGAACAGTTACCACCGGAATGGATCATTCAATATGCCGGTTCAGTGCTAGGAGTGATCGGTAAAGATAAAATTTATGATATCCAGAGCAGATATATGGAACAGCATCCCCATCATATCCCGCTTCTCTTTATGGCAGATGTTATCCATGGATGTCGGACGATTTTTCCGATTCCGTTGGGGCAGGCGTGTTCATTTCATCCGGAACTGGTGTCTGAGGCGGCTTCTATAGCTGCCTTGGAGGCATCTTCAGAAGGGCTCAGAGCAACATTTTCTCCTGTGATTGATGTTTCAAGAGATCCCAGATGGGGAAGAATGATGGAATCCTTTGGAGAAGATCCATATGTAAATGGGATCATGGGAAAAGCAATGGTAGATGGCTATCAGCAGAAAGATGATACTGGAATAGCGGCATGCCTGAAGCATTTTGCGGGTTATGGAGCAGTGAATGCAGGCCGGGAATATAATGATGTTGAAATATCCAAGCGGACATTTCTGGAACAGTATGTAAAACCTTTCCGTATGGCATTAAAAGCAAAGCCTGCTATGGTCATGACAGCTTTTAATGCTATTGACCGTAAACCAATAAGCGGAAATAAGGAACTTCTTAAAGGGCTTCTGCGGGATAAGGAAGGATTTGAGGGAACTGTAATTTCAGATTGGGGCTCCATAGGTCAGCTGGAAGAACAGGGAGTGGCAGCTGATATGGAAGAAGCAGCAATCCAGCTTCAGAAGCCGGTGTAGACATTGATATGATGAGTCCTGCTTATATGCTGTGTCTGGAAAAACTGGTAGAAAGCGGAAAAATACCGGAAGCGTTTGTTGATGAAAGTGCATTCCGGGTCCTGATGATGAAAAATCAGCTGGGGCTTTTTGAAAATCCGTTTGCAGGTCTTGGAAAGAGTGGAAAACTGACTCTGCATAACCGGGAAAAGGCATATCAGCTGGCTGGCGAAAGCTGTGTCCTTTTGAAAAATGAAAAGCTGCTGCCATTAAGCATGAAGAAGAAAGTTATCTGGGCAGGTCCTTATACAGCATCAAGAGAATTCTTAAGCCGCTGGTCAATTTTTGGAGAACATGAGGCAGTTGAAACAATAGAAGATATTTTACAAAAAAAGCAGATAGAAGCAGAATGTATTACAGGATGCAATATTCTTTCTGATGAAGAGTGTAAGGTATGGCAGGTGGAACAGGAATTGTCTGACAAGCCAAGGGATGAGCAGTGGCTGGAAACGATAACCCATGAAGATACGGTTGTATGTGTACTGGGTGAACATGAGTCCCAGTCAGGAGAGGCTGCCAGCAGGGCATTTCTGACTTTGCCGGAAGAACAGCAGGTGTTATTTGAAAAAATAGCAGAACGTACAAGTAATATTGTGACTGTGGTAATTACAGGAAGACCATTGGACCTGCGGAGGATATCAGAAAAATCCAAGGCTGTCATTATGGCATGGAGACCCGGCACTATGGGAGCTGAAGCAATCATAGATCTTGTGTATGGCAGAATAAACCCTTCCGGCAAATTATCTGTGAGTATTCCATGGTGTGTGGGACAGGTGCCCATAAGCTACTGGGATGTAAAAACCGGACATATACTTACAGAAGATAATTCAGAAAATCGTTTCGCCAGCAGATATATGGATATCCCAAATACGCCGTTATATCCATTTGGCTATGGATTGTCCTATACAGAGTTTGATATTTCGGACATTGATGTGCAGACAGGACAGGATAAAAAAGTACATATACATTGTAATGTGTGCAATACAGGGAATGTTGCGGGAGCAGAAGTAGTCCAGTGTTATTATGAAACATTATATGCATCTGTAGTACGTCCAAAGAAAGAACTTGTCCGTTTCCGAAAGGTTTTCCTGGAGCCGGGGGAAAAGAAGAATGTAGATTTCTTTATTGACCAGGAAGAATTCTCATATTATGGCAAAAACATGGAAACCGTCAGCAGCGGAATGAAACTGCGTATCAGTATTGGAAACAGTAGTGACCACCTTGTTTCTGAGAACATTATACAAGTATAGGAGAAAAGAGACATGAAGGATTTTGAAAATGATTTGATTTATTATCCTAATCCGGACCCGGTCAAGGAACCGAGATTTATTTTAAATTCTGTAGATGAATTGGAAAAATCAGCAAAATACAGTGTTACCTGCAATGGAACAGAGCGAGTGGTATACCATACAGATTCGTTTGACTATGTTGTTGTAGTAGATAACGAAGCGTATGATCTGGAGATTTCAATCCATGCATCATATGAAAAACTTGAAATCCGTCCGTCCAGCTTTGGCATAGTTCCTTCTGTAAAAGGAGAAACAATCCATATCCATCTTGATGAACCGAGAAAGTTTACTGTAGAGACAGATGGTGGTCTTCATGATGCATTGTTTGTACTTTGCTCGCACAGGATTGAGAAACCGGCAGATACCACCATCTGCTTTGAAAAGGGCAAGGTATATAATGTAGGAGTTCTTACCTTAAAGTCCAATGATACGGTTTATATTGAGGAAGGTGCGGTTGTATCAGGGTGTGTATATGCAGACCACTGTGACAATATTTCCATTGTAGGAAACGGAATTATCAACGGAGCCTGCTGGCATCTGCCGGACAGTAATGCACACCGTTTCTTTATCTATGCCAAGTGGTGTAATAATGTACTCTTAAAAGGCTTTACGGCTGTAGACGGACCTTCCTGGCATGTAGTTCCTGCGGCGTGTGACCATGTTGTGATTGATAATATGAATATTATGTCGAGGATTGTAACGGGAGACGGTATTGATATTACGAGCAGCCAGGATGTAGAGGTAAAAAATTGCTTTATCCGTTCCACAGACGACAGTATCTGCATCAAATCCCAAAGATTGTTTGAAGATCCGTCAACGGTACGTGATGTAACAAAAGTGCGTGTTCACAATAACGTAATCTGGAATGCAGAACCCGGTAATGCCATAGAGCTTGGTTATGCCCTCCAGAGCGAAATCCACGACCTGGTATTTGAAGACTGTGACATCATACACTGCCAGTATGAAGGAAACATGGGTGGTGCGGCGATTTCCATACATCAGGCAGATGGAGGTCATGTTCATGATATACATTATAAAAACATCAGAGTAGAGCAGGCAGAACAGAAACTGTTCGATATTAAGGTTCTGCTTTGCAAATATACGGAACAGATTGCCAAAGGAGAGATTAATGATATCTATTTTGATAATATCCAGGTGCTGAACGGAGATGTCCCGGTTTCCGTAATCCGGGGGTACCAGACACCGACAGAAGAAGTACGTGTTCATGATGTCCATTTTGATAACATTACTTTTATGGGGAATAAGTGTGAAACCTGGCAGGATATGCGGCTAGTCACAGAACTGGCAAATGATATTTACGTTAACGGTGTCAGAACATGCAGACAGATGAAATTCTGAGAATATTACCATATAGGGAAGATTCAACAAATAATGGCAAGGATTCTCCCGCCGATAGGTGGTGAGATGAATTGCAAATAAGAAAATTAACGGCAGTGGAGGGCGGAGAGAAATCGGTATCCCCCACTGACATGAGGCAAACCACAGTCAGCATCCGGTCAGGGAGCAGAATATTGGCGCGCTGGTCGAAGGCGAAACGGTATATGTGAGAGTCGATGTGTTTAATGAAAATGGAATTACGGAAGGAACCGTAAGGCCGCTTGCATGATACAATTATATTGAAAAAGCATAAAAACAGCTCAGGTGCAGAAATGCACTTGAGCTGTTTTTATGTTAGGCATATCAATGATTAACATAAAAGCTACTAGAATACGGATAAACGTCTGTACAGTATTGGAAGAACTGCATGCCTGCATGTCAGAAGAAGGAAAAAATTAGTTATTAAAGTGATGAACCTTTTTGGTGCTCGCTGCATTGATCCCTATATTGTTTTGGCGTGAGTTCGTTCACTTTTTTAAACATCTCGATAAAAGCGCGAGAACTGGAAAAACCACTTTCTTCTGAAATATCAGGAATAGAAGAAGTAGTAGTTTCAAGGAGGTGGGTCGCATGGTCTAATCGGAGCGAAGAAAGATAGACATTAAAATTGCGTCCTGTTTTTTTTGCAAACATTCTGGAAAAATAGGTCGGATTGAAGCCAAAATGTTCGGAAACACTTTCCAGAGTAATATGTTCTTTATAATGTGCTGCCAGATATTCGGTAAAAGAAATTGAATCCTCTAATTTTGATCGGGGGGGGGTAGTACAAGTCGGAGTAGCCATGCTTTCAGAGAGAAGGATATGAAAAATTTGGAGAACGCAGGCATTCATCCCAAGGAGATCAACTGGTTTTTCGGATCGCGAATATCGGTAGATATCCATAAGAAGTCCCATGATTTCTTTTCGATGTCTGTTCACAACATCCTGCTCTATAATAGGGGAGTTTTTATCATCCGGGTTAAAAAAAAACTGTAGGATAGCAACAGGAACAAGCACTGCAAATCCGAGAAAGGAGGCAGAATTTTCAAGTGATTTATGAATAACATTTGGATTCACAAAAAGAAAATCATTATCTTTTACATAAGCCATAGTAGAACCGATTTCACAGAGCAGTGTTCCCGAAATAGAACAGTTAAATTCAAAACTGTTATGCCAGTGAAAATGCGGTGCTAAATTTACATCTTTTGGTTTTTCTAACTGAATCCAGTCAGAATGAAATACTTTGCAAAAGCGTCCGTCATACAAATTGATTGGTTCATATTCGATAATTTCCATATGTTTTGCCCTCTTTTGAATTGTACATTAACCATGAATAAAAAAGGAAAAATGAGTATATGTCATAAAATTTGCACAATAACATATTATTCGAAATTCGTTAAAAAGTCCATAAAAAAGTGATATAAAGTAAAAATACTGTATAGATTAGATAAGAAAGCGTCTTGAGAAAAGATAAGAAAAAGTATAAAAATAGATTATAACAAAAACGAACTTTTCTAAAGGAGGAAAAGAGATGAAAAGAAAAACATTAGCAGTTTCACTATCAGCAATCCTTGCAGCGTCCATGCTTTTTGGATGCGGAAGCAATTCCAAAAGTGGGGATACAAAGAGTTCTTCTGGCAATGGTAGTGCCAGCGCCAGCGCATCTGATGCATCCAACGCAGGCTCAGATGCTTCTGGTTCAGGTATCCAGTACGATGGAGACGATGTAACGATTACCTATTGGCATACACATGGTGATTCCGAGGAAGAGGTTCTTGTGGATACCATTATTCCTGAGTTTGAAAAACAGTATCCAAATATTCATGTTGATGCTGTAAGAATGCCATATGATGGATTGATGCAACAGATTATTACCAGCCTTTCCAGTGGAACAGGCCCGGATCTGATGCGAATGGATATTATCTGGGTTCCAGAACTTGCTGAAATGGGAGCACTTGCAGCAGTTGATGATCTGGAAGGATTTGCAGATCTGAAAGATAATCTGTACGAAGGACCGCTGAGTACTAATTATTACAATGGAAAATATTATGGATTGCCATTGAACACAAACTGTCTGTCAGGCGTTTACAGTAAGACCATGATGGAGGAACTGAATATTGACAGTATTCCGACAACTTACGATGAAGTTGTTGCATTGAAAGACAAACTTGGTCCGGATCAGTATCTGATCGCATGCGAGGAGGCAAACTCTTGGGCTATGGCTCCATTGTTTCACTCTTTGGGCGGTGTTTATACCAACGAGGATTATACAAAAGCATCTGGTTATATCAACAGTGAAGATAGTGTAAAGGCACTGGAGACTATCGTTGAGTGGTATGATGAAGGAATTATTGGACCTTGCTTCACAGGTGGAAAGCCGGATGCAGCAAATGGTCTTTACGATGGAAATTATCTGTTTAGTTATCAGGGTCCATGGTTCTTCACAAATGATGATGAAGAAAATCTGGCAAAAGTAGAAGTAGGACTTCTGCCGGCTGGCAAAGCCGGATCTCTTACCGTTAACGGTGGCGAGGATCTGGTTATGTTTGAGAGTAGCGATAAGAAAGAAGCATCTTGGGTATTTGCAATGTTCTTAATGAGTGAATTCTCTCAGACAGCACAGGCTGTAGGCGGTGGACATCTGATCCCGACTGTAAAAACAATTGCCGAATCTGAAGAAGTACAAGCAGTACCGAATATGAGTACGTATATTGAACAGCTTGAGGGAGCTGTATCCCGTACCCCATCTCCGGCATGGGAGAAAATTTCAGATAAACTCTCTGTAGCATTCCAGAGCGCAGTTCTTCATGAGGATACGGCACAGTCCGCACTCGATAAGATTGCTCCGGAACTGGATGCATTGCTTGCAGGTGAGGCATCATAATTCAAGAAAGATGAAACAAATTTCCACAGGCTTTCTTGCCTGTGGAAATTGTTTATAGGGCGATAAAAAGCAGCCCGGAAAGGTATCTGTTATGAAAAAACCTTTATCAGAAAGATTTTCCAAAGGTCTGAAACAATGGTTGGCCGTTTTGCCCTTCCTTGCAGTGGGAATGACCTTATTTATTGTCTTTGTATTATATCCACAAATTAAGAATATTTATATTGCACTAACAAATTATAGCATTATGCCAGGTTCGGAAAATACATTTGTTGGAATAAGTAATTTTGCTAAAATGTTCAAAGATATTTCAACAAAAGGATCTGATGCCTATTTTTTCTGGATTGCATTTCGAAATAATATTTTAGCAGTTCTGGTTACTGTGCCAGGACAGTTGGTTCTTGGCCTGATCGTTGCCGTTTTGATTCATAACCTGAAAACAGGAAAAAATGTATATAAAGTACTCTTATATATTGCAGTTATTTGTGACTGGGTTGTTTTCTGTAATATCATTGATTATATTTTCCAACCGGATGAAGGAAGTCTTGTAAACTACTGTCTGACTACCATCGGAATCTTAAAAGAGCCGGTAGCATGGCTGCAGAATACATGGACAGGAAACTTTGTTATCTGGATCTGCTCAATCTGGAAGGGCTATGGCTGGGTTATGATCATTTACACCGCCGGTCTTCATGGAATCCCATCAGATCAGTATGAAGCTGCAACGATGGATGGAGCCAATGCGGTTCAGAAATTCTTCCACGTTACACTTCCTGGATTAAGAGGAACTACGCTTTACCTACTGATTAATCTGATTAACGGTGCGATGAATATCTTTATTCAGGTATTCCTGTTGACGAAAGGAGATCCGCTCGGAACAACAGATGTTGTTATGGATTATATTTACCGGAGAGCGTTTAATTATTTCGATTTTGGGTATGCGGCCGCTTGTGGTATTGTCATGGGTATTGTTGTATTTGCTATTTCCATGGGACTGAAGAGATTCCTTCGCTATGGTGAAAATCTTTAAGGAGGAGAGCAGTAATGAAGAAAAAGAAAATAATCAGTCAGATCTGTATTCATGTGATTTTAGTAGCGTTGACAGCAATATGTCTTCTTCCTTTTTTGTCGATGATTTCGACTTCATTTATGAAGGTAAAGGGTGTTCTGCCGAACGAGCCAATTTTATTTCCGAATTTTCCACTTTATCTGGAAAACTATGTAAAAGCGTGGACTGCAAACCATTTTCAGACATACTTTTTCAATACACTGTACGTGTCTGCGGTAGGTCTTATCGTAAATCTGTTGATTTCGATCACGATGGCATATTCTTTCTCACGATTCCAGTTTCCGGGAAAGGAGCCTATTTTTAATGTGCTGCTGCTGACAATGATGATTCCGGCACAGCTGGCTATGATCTCTCAGTATACCGTTTTAAACGGATTGAAACTGATTGATACATATAAAGGAATTTGGTTGCTGTGGGGAGGCACTTGTGTGGCAGGAAACACCTTCTTCTATAGAGGTTTTTTTGAAGCAGTGCCGAAAGAGCTGGAAGAGTCCATGTACCTTGATGGTGCAACCAGGTTTCAGACCTTGTTACATTGCATTATTCCGTTAAGTAAACCGGCAATTGCAACACAGGCAGTATTGGCGTTTAATGGATACTGGTCGAACCTGTTTGATATTCTTACCTTTACAAAATCGACAAACAAGAGAACGCTTTCCGTTGCACTGCAACTGTTCCGTGGACAGTATACGACGAACTATGGACTGATGTTTGCTGCCAGTGTTATTGTTATTATTCCGATTATTGTATTGTTTGTTATTTTCCAGAAACAGTTTATGCAGCAGGGCATTACAGACGGTTCCATAAAAGGATAATATCGGATTCTCTGCAAAATTTTAACCTGGAGGTGAAGTATGATTACAACTAGAAAAAAACAGTCGTTTGGTATTGCAGCAGTTGAACTTGGTGCACCGGTTTCGACAGTACCTTCCATTCCGGTGAATTTAAATGAATGGGAACATGCGGTGTTAATGGATACTTTTTACAGCGCAGGCGGAAGAGAGACCGTTTCAAGTACAAACCTACGGATGATGTGGGATCAGAAAAATCTGTATTTGTATCTGATTTGCTATGAAAAAGAGGCAAGGGTTTCCCGTCCGTCCGATGAAAATGTGCTGAAGACAGAATGGATGCTTCGCAAAGATAAGATAGAAATTGCATTGAGCAGCGGAAATTTTGGAGAGCGAGACTACGCAGTATTTTGTGCAGACACAGAGAAACAGGCGGGAGCCAGGACGGAAAAGGGAATGACCTATTTCGGTGGCGATAAAGCAATTTTAAATGATTACTTTACCGAAAAAAATGATGCGGTAAAAACAGAAATCCCATCATGGAAATATACATGCAAAATTGCTGTAGAAAAAAACTGTTGGCGTGTCATGTTTGGAATTCCATGGGAGCTGTTCGGTGGATTTCCGGAAAAATATTTTAAGTTTCAGGTTTACCGGAAAAAGAATCAGACCAGTGAAGTTTTGGCTTTAAATCCGTTGGATTTAAATGCAAATTACGAGTCCAGATTTGATTTTGATCCGGAAAGCTTTATTGAGTGCACACCTGGAGGAACATCGCAGGTTATCTATTCCAACAGTGCTTGCGTGATCCTACCAGATGGAACGATGCATTGGCAGCGGCCGGCGACATTGGAATGGCCATCTACAAATGAGCGGCTGAGATTCTGCATCTGCAGAAATCGCTGACGCCTACAACACCGGATGAATTGCCAGATCGGATTATAACCGTACAAAGATGGCAGGATGTGTTAATGTTGGAAGGAATGGATTTCTTCCCAAATGCACGATGTGAAAACTCTTTTGATAAGGTGGATCCTTGGGTACAGAGACGTCTCTGTAACGAAGCACTTCGAAAAGGAGATACTGCGACAGCCTGCAGAGAACTGGACGTATTGATTGGTTATTTCCGAACGCTCACGGCATGGTGGTATGCAGATCACACACTTGGAGATGCAGACGAAGACAACTGGATTGGATTCACACATCTGAAATCTGTTTCAGATCAGGGGAATAAGATCGTATTAAAGTACGAATATGGTTTGAACACCTGCGATGCCGTATTGATTCCACAGAATCGTGGTTTTCGCTTTTATACAAGAGAAAAAGGAGATTTTGACAGCGAAGCAGTTTCGTATACATTTTCAGAAATAGAGGGAAAATATCAGATCAAAACAGCACATTCTGTGATTGTGATTACAGCGGGAGATGATTGGAAAATCTGTGCAGATGAAAAATTTGTATTGGATGCAGATAACTTCAAGCTCTATGATTATGCAGGAAGCAAAGGTTTCGATGTGTGCCAACCACTTCTGGAAAGAGAAATGGTGTATGGATTCGGTGAACGATTTGATGCCGTAAACCAGAGAGGTCGGGTACTTTCTTTGTGGCACAGAGATGCATTTGAAGGTTGTAATTGTTCTATTGGAAATCAGTCCTACAAAAATGTATCATTTTTACACTCTACAAAAGGTTACTCTTTGTTTATTAACAGTTTTTACAGAATTAGAGCAGATATTGGAAGAGTCAGTAAAGGGCTTCGAATCACAACAGCAGGACCCAAAGCAGATATTTATGTTTTTACGGGAAGCGTCTTAGAAAACATGGAGGAATATACAGCCTTAACCGGAAAACCGCTGCTTCCGCCTGCGTGGGTGTTTGAACCGTGGGCCGGCGGTGGGGTAGGCAGATGGATGGACGGACCGACGCACGATGTAATCCAGGAGATGGAAGGTGTTGTACGGAAGTTTAAAAATCTTGATATCCCACATTCTGGCCTGTATGCAGAGGGTGCTGGTTGGAAATGGGAAGACCATTACAACAAAGAAGAAATTTATAAGATTGCTGCGTTTACAAAACAACAGAAGATGCGGGTTTTTTCGTGGCAGTTTTCACATCTGGATATGGAGCAGGCAAAGGAACTTCTGCCGAACTGTGCGGAAGAAGATCTGCCAATTACAAGAACGCCGGGTTATCATGGAGAAAAAGTTCTTCCATGTGCTATTGATTTTTCACATCCAAGAGCAGAGGAACTTCTGGAAAATCAATGGCATGATCGAATGGATGCAGGTTTTGATGGAACTATGGTGGATTTTGGAGAAATTATTCCAGATGAAGCAGTGTTTTACGATGGTCGTACGGGAGATGAAATGCACAACGCTTACGCGCTGGATTATACAAAAGCGTATCGAAAACTCTTTGAAAAATATAAAGGAGAAGATCACGTGCTGTTTTCAAGATCTGCGGCAGCGGGTGTTCAAAAGTATTCCTGCCAGTTTGGTGGAGACCAGCTTTCAAGCTTTAGAGGCCTGACTTATGCAATGAATGGAGGTCTGACACTGGCGGCTTCCGGTTTTCCATTCTGGGGTGTTGATGCAGGAGGTTATTCAGGATTTGCAGACGAAGAAACGTATCTCCGTTGGACGGAATTTGCAGCCTTCTCACCGATTATGCGTTTCCATGGAGTGACCCCAAGAGAGCCGTGGGTTTACAGTCGATATGCAGTGTCTGTTTATAAATTTTATGCATGGCTAAGAGAAAATCTTCTGAAATATTCGGTTCATACAGCGGAAGAGGCACATAAAACAGGCATACCAATGATGAGACCGTTGCCAATGGTATTTCCTAATGATAAAGAGGCTGTCTATTGGGAAGATGAATATTTTTATGGTTCAGATCTGTTAGTTGCTCCGGTTCATCAAGAAGGGGAACAGAGAAGAATTTACTTCCCAGCAGGAAGATGGATCAATTTGTTGGATTTCAGAAAGATGGTTGGTGGAAACCGAATTCTTCAGGTGGATGTTCCAATTGACAAAATTCCTGTTTATATTCGGGAAGGAGCGTGCATTCTGTCTGTTATGAATGGAGAATTGCAGCTTGGACAAAGCATGACATATGAAAAAAAGAATACAGTTCTTATGAGCCGAGCTTTAAATGAAACCTCAGGCAAACGGTATGCGGATGGAAAAGAAATTGAATACAATATTTTGGGCCAAACGGGTGAAGATTTCTTTATGCTTCGCCATGCATCCGAGACAGAATTTATTGTTCTTCTTGGTTTTGACAGAAAGCCAGAAAGTCTGGAGTTGAATGGAGTTTCTCTTTCAGAGAGTGCATCCTTGAATGCATTGAATTATGGCTCCGGTTGGTATTGGAGAGAGGATGCAGCAGTTGTTGTCAGTGTTCCGAAATTGGAAAAAACAGAAATCCATGTAATTCATAAAAAACAATAGTATCAAAATGACGAAGTGATCCCTGCGAAGATTCTTGAGAGAAAGTCCCGTCTTCGGTTTAATTTCGAAGAGGGGACTTTCTCAAAAACAAACGAAACATTTCATGGAAAGAGAGGGTGGAAGATGGAAAATACAGGGTTTTATGTAATACCTAATAAAACGCAGTATGAAATTGGGGAAAGAGTCTGGCTGGAAATAAAAAAAACAGGGCCGACGAAAGCAAATCACGTGAAAGTTTCGTTGTTTACGTATCAGGGAGAAAATCTGAAAATGGAATGTACCCTGGAACAAGGAGTGTATATTCCACTTGCGGAAAGCATTTCAGAAAAAACGGGTGGATATCTGGTAAAAATAGAATTCTTTCAAAAGACTGAAAAACTAGGGAGCTGTTACACGGCATTTGATGTTGTGAATTGCTGGACAGAAGCTCCAAGATATGGATTTCTTAGCAGTTTTTCTGAGGAAGATAAACAAAAAGAAGAGTATCAGGAATTTTTCAGGGAAATGCACTTGAATGTGATTCAGTTTTATGACTGGATGTACCGCCATGATGAGTTTTATCCGGAGAGTGATATTTATACAGATATCATGGGAAGAAAAGGTTCGATGACTGCTGTTGCGAAAAAAATCGAAGGAGTGCACGCTTGCGGTGCCAAGGCAATAGCATATGGCGCTGTTTACGGTGCAGAATCATTTCAGGAAGAACATCCGGAATGTATCTATCGGTACGATAATGGAGAACCAATGATTTTCATTGACAAAATATGGTTGATGGATATTCACAGGGGAACGGCGTGGAGAAAACGGATTTTACAGGAATATGGAAAAGCGCTGGAAAAAGGTTTTGATGGCGTACATATGGATCAATACGGAGATCCGAAAGAGGCATTAATTCTGGAAAATGGAAAATATGTCATTCGAGATCTGGCAGATGATTTTGGTGATTTGATCAATGAAACAAAAGAAAAATACCCGGAAAAACAACTCATTTTTAATGCAGTAAATAACTGGCCGGTAGATTCGGTAAAAAAGAGTCGCGAAGATTGTATTTATATAGAGGTCTGGTCGCCGAATGATACTTATAGAGATCTATATCGTTTGATTGCGCATGCTCGGGAAACAAAAGATGAGAAGAGGGTGATTCTGGCAGCGTATTTGAATCCGTTTAAAACAGAACCAGAAAGAAATCTGAAGGGATCTACAGCGCAGCTTGCAATGGCAACAATTTTCGCTTCTGGCGGATACCATCTTCTATTGGGCGAGGAAGGAAGTGTTCTGACAGAGGCATATTATCCGGACAACTGCAGAATTGGGGAACATTCGTTCCGAAAAATATTGAAAAAATATTATGATTTTATTACCGCGTACGGCGGACTTTTATTTCCGGAAAGTTGGACGGATCTGACGATGCAGTATGCAGGAGGAATCAACTCAGAATTTATATTCGAAAATGTTGATTGGTCACCGTATCCGGAAGCAGGAAAGGTATGGATTCAAATTTATAAGAGAGGACGAGAATTTTCAATACGATGTGTGAATTTTACGGGAATTTCGGACATGAACTGGAATAGAACACATGAGGAATTCCCACAGCGTGTAGAAAAGATAAAAGTGAAGGCAAAACTTCCGGGAGAAAAGAAACAAATATACGTTGTGACACCGGACGGTGAAATTCAGGAGCCAGAAGAAGTGTATTATAAAGTAAAACTAGGGGATGATCAAAGACAGGAAATTACATTTGAATTGGACAAATTATTGGTGTTTTCTGTTATATATCTGCGTTTGGAATAGGATTCTGAGAGTAGGTAAAAAAACAGGAGGGTTTTTACATGAGATTGAAATTAGATAAAAGAACAGGACCCCTTTACTGGTGTACCTATGAGAAACAGTTTACTGAAAATACTTTTATGCCAGAAGAACGGTTCAAAGAAAATATTGATTGGGTAGCAAAGGAATTTGTTCCATATGGATACGAGATGGTATGCACAGATGGATGGATCGAGGATTCTTTCTGCATCAATGAAAATGGATATCTAACTCGTCATCATGATTCATGGAAACATGATTGGAAATATTGGGCAGACTATCTGAATGAGAGAGGAATGGCTCTCGGCGTTTACTACAATCCGACCTGGATCAGCCCGGCAGCGGTAAAGAACAAAGAAATTTTGGTCAAAGGAACAAATATTCCGGTGCGGGAAATTACAGATTTGTCGTATGTTTATAATGGAGAAAATGAGAAAAAAATAACGGGGGATCGTTTTTCTTATCCAAATGGAGAAGATCGAGCATTGTATTGGGTGGATGTAGATCGTTCTGGAGCAAAAGAGTATGTGCAAGGATATGTAAAGTATTTTATTGACTGCCATGTAGCTTTTTTGCGAATTGATTTTCTTTCCTGGTACGAAGATGGAATGGATAAAGGAAAGCAGATTGGCAGAAATCATGGATCAGCAAATTACCGAAAAGTTCTCGAATGGATCAAGGAAGCAGCAGGGGATCAGATAATGATCAGTCTTGTTATGCCGCATTTGAAAAACAATGGTGAGAATGAGTTTGGCATGGGACAGATGGCGCGTATTAACGAAGACTCCGGTACGGGAGGCTGGGATACTTTTAGTGATCGAAACAGAGGACTGCATTTTGATTATTGGTCTCAGTGCACGACAGCATTTGAAGGCCTGATTTACTGGTCAAAAATTTTTGCTGACCACAACATGATCATGGATGCGGATATGCTTCGCCTGAATACCTTTGCAAATGATGAGGAGTGCAAATCGGCTGTATCGCTGGAACTGATTGCGGGAGCGCCGCTGGATATCGCAGATCAGTATGATACGATCAAAGATCGGGCATGGATTTATCAGAATGAGGAACTTCTTGCGTTGAATAAAAAAGAAATTTTATCCTTCCCATTGTCAACGGATACCAAAAATCCGGACAGTACCATCTGGATTGGAAAAGAAGCAACAGGAGAGATTATTCTTTCCGTATTTAATAGAGATGCAGAAGAAAAAGAAGTAGAGATTGATTTTAAACAAGTGTTATTGTGCAGAGCTGCCAATGTCAGGGATCTTTGGATGCATGAAGATCTTGGAGAAATGAAGAGCTTTCATACCATGCTTCCGCCACATGGATGCCGGGTACTGAAACTTTCGGAAAGGAGTTAGTATGAATCTGGCTGCTTTTTATCACAGTGGGATGTACCCGGAAATTTATGCACCGGATCGGTTTCATCTGAGATTTTCTTTCCGGGCAGCGAGTGGGGACATAGAACGTGTACGTTGGTTTATTTTCATAAGAATCAGAGAGAAGAAACAACGAAAGAAGAAAGGATGTCAGAGCAGTACCACTTAGGAACATCGGTTGTCTATACGGCAGTGATTTCTTTTCAAAAGCCGGCGAGATATCTTCAATATTATTTTCGAGTGACGGGAAAAAACGGGGATACGTGTTGGTATAATGCGTGGGGAACAGTTGAAAAATGTCCGGATTCCGGCTTTTTCGAATATGCATATGCCAATAAGTGTATTGTAGAGTATATGCCACCCAAATGGAGTCAGGGAACGATTTACTACCAGATATTTCCAGAGCGCTTCCGCAAAGGAAATCCGTCTTATGCACCGGAGAATTGTGTGGCGTGGGGAAGTAAACCGACGGCTTCCAACTTTATGGGCGGAAATCTGGACGGAATCCGAAAATCGCTTAGCTATCTGGTAGAGCTTGGCATAGAATGTATTTACTTGAACCCGGTGTTTACATCTCCTTCAAATCATAAATACGATACGACAGATTACTATAAAGTAGATCCTCATTTTGGAATCAATGAAGATTTGCGAGTTCTGGTCAAAGAAGCACATGAAAAAAACATAAGGGTTATTTTAGATGCTGTGTTTAATCATACTGGAACAGATTTTTTTGCATTTGCGGATCTTTTAAAAAAGCAAGAAAAATCAGAATATCAGAGCTGGTATCATATTACTCGTTTTCCGGTAAGGGAAGAGGCAGACTGTTATGAATGTTTTTTTGGATTTGCTGGCATGCCAAAACTGAATACAGGAAACGAGAAGGTACAGGAGTATCTTTTGAATGTACTGGAATACTGGGTACGGGAAGTACAGGTAGATGGATATCGCTTTGATGTGATTGATGAAATTGATGAGAATTTTGTTCTCAAAATCAGAGATCGACTCAAACGCTTGAACCCGGAACTTGTTCTGATTGGTGAGACATGGGCAGAGGGAAAACGACTGCTGAATGGCTGTGAAATGGACAGTATTATGAATTATTCTTTCCGCCAGGCAATGCTGGACTTTTTTGCAGAACGGAGTATTAACGCCGAAACATTTGGCCATCGGTTGGAAACTGCATTGTCACGACATCCTGATGAAACGAATATGGCTATGTTTAATGCATTGGACACACATGATACCAAGCGTTTTATCAACAGTTGTAGTCATCGGTTAGATTCCTTTAAACTTGGTGTTGTTGTGCAGATGATGTTTCCGGGTTCGCCGTCCATTTATTATGGGGACGAAGCAGGAATTGACGGAGAAAATGATCCGGACTGTCGAAAGTGTATGACGTGGCAAGAAAATCCGGGAGAAAAAGAGAGTTTCCGTTTTTATCAGAGACTGATTCAGTTTCGAAAAAAACATTCTGCCATACGAAACGGTTCGTTTACAACAGTTTTGGCAGATGGACGCGTATATGGTTTTGCGCGTGAAAATGAAACGGAGATAATAGAAATTTTTGTAAATGACAGTGATGACACAGTAGAGATTACAGTCGAAAACGCTAGATCAATTTTGATTTCAAAGGGAAATTTTTACATTGTGTGCAGAAAAAATGGAGAAATAATAGAAGAAATCTGCAGTTGAAAAAACTGCGGGAAAGGAGTTCTTTATGGGAAAACTGAAATTTGGGGTTTCATCAATTATTCTGGGAAAAGAACAGAAAACGGAGAATCTGAAATATGATTCTGCGGAGTGGGGAGAAGCGACTACGATACGGGATTTTTTCCGTGCGGGAGGAAATCCGTCTCCAGTTACACCAACAAGATGTAAACTTCTGTATACAGCAGAAAAGCTGTTTGTTTTGTTTGAAAACATGGAAGAAAAAAATCATCATATCTTGAAAGAAGAAAATACCGTTACAGAGCTAACAGTAAAACGAAAAGATCAAGTAGAAGTTGCACTTTCAGGAGGAGAGTTTTCAAGAAGGGATTTTGCAGTTTTCACAGCAAAACGGGATGGCAGTAGCAGTGCTTTTGTAGAAAAAGGAATGACATATCTTAGCGGAGATCAGGCATATCTGGGAGAGGGAAAAGACCAGGGAGAAAAAACGGCAATTTCGAAAGAGCAGTATTCTGTAACAGTAGATATTCTGCAGGACAGATGGTACGCTTTATTTGCAATACCGTGGATGCTTTTTGGTGGAAAGCCGGAGAAAGAGGAGGCTTTTGATCTTCAAGTCTATCGAAAAAAACATCAGTCAAGTGAAATTCTCTGCCCAACACCATTAGATCTGAATGTGAATTATTCGGATCGATTTGAATATGATCCAGAGACTTTTCTTGAGGTATCTTTTGGAGAAAAGGGGGAAACAAAAACGGAGAACGGCATTGTATTTGTCATGCCGTCCGGAATTTGCCACTGGCAGAGACCAGGAGTGTTGGAAAAAACTAGTACGGAAGAACGAAAGGAAATTTATCAGCTACAAAAGAGTGCAGAACCAACGACGAGAGAAAATCTGATAGATAGAATCCGAATTGCACAGCGCTGGCAGGACAGTCTGACATTGGAAGGTTTTGACTTTTTCTTTAACCAGGAAGTTGCAAATCCATGGAAGCCGATGGATCCATGGGTAGAAAAGCGTTTAGTGAATGAGCGGTTAAGAGAAAACCGATGGGAGGAAGCAGCTGCTGAGCTGGATCGTTATCTTACGTTTTTAAGAACTTGCAGTGCATGGTGGTATGCGGATCACAGCTTTGGAAACCAGGATCTGGAAAAATGGACATCATGTAGTGAAATTGGACATGTTCTGGAAACAAAAGATCATGTAACGATTTGTGTTGAATCAAAAGAGAGAACATGGGAGCTCATGATTTATCCTGTGGTCGGTGGTTTCCGAATGGTCTCTGGAAAGAAAGGCTTCTTTGATGGACAGCCGGAAGCATTTTCTGTGGAAGAATCAGAGCATGCATATATAATCAGAAGCAAAGAGCATGAGATGATACTCCAGAAAGAAACACTGGAAATTTCTATTGATAGAAAAGCAATCACAAATCTGAAAAATATTTCGTTTATATTTGAAAAGGAAAGTGTTTCGGCTTCGCGAATTCGATTTTCAATTCGGGAAAACAGTGCCATTTATGGATTTGGAGAACGTTTTGACAGCGTGAACCAGTATGGAAAAACCGTTGCACTGTGGCAGAGAGATGCTTGTGAGGGATGTCTTGCATCCATTGGAAACCAGGCGTATAAAAACATTCCATTGGTACACACAAGTGATGGTTTCAGCTTTTTTGCAAATACTTCATATCGGATGCGGATGGATGTGGGAGATGCTGTGCAAGACTATCTTTCGGTGGAAGCACTTGGAGATGTTTTTGATTTTTATATTTGGAGCGGAACACCGCGTGAGGCGCTGACTGCTTACGGAACGCTCACAGGGCTTCCGATTTTCCCACCGGAATGGGTATTTGAACCATGGGCTGGCGGTGGCGGCGGAAGATGGAGAAACGGTCCGTTACAGGATATTGCGCTGGAGCAGATGGCGGCAATGAAAAAGTTCCATGAACTCGATATTCCGCATTCCGGCTTTTATGCAGAAGGAGCAGGAGCTACCTTTTTTGGAGAATATAAAAAAGAGGAATTATACAAAGTTGTATCGTTTGGAGAACGTCATGGATTCAAGGTGTTTTCCTGGCAGTTCCCTAATATGACGCAGGAATTGGCGCAGGAATTGTTGCCGGAATGCCCGAAGGAGGAGCTTCCGATTACGAGAAATAAAAATGATGAGGAAGAAAAACTTCCGGTGTATATCGATTTCTCCCATCCGCGTGCGAAAGAGCTTCTGGCAGCACAGTGGAAGGATCGTATGGATGCAGGTATTCGTGGAAGTATGGTTGACTTTGGAGATGTTGTACCGGACGAGGCAGTTTTTTATGATGGAAGACGCGGCGATGAGATGCATAACGCGTATGCCTATCAGTATGCGAAAAATTATAGAGAGTTATTTGAACAAAAATATGGAGATGACCATGTTCTTTATACAAGAGGCGCTGCACCCGGATCTCAACACTTTGCGTGTCAGTTCGGCGGGGATCAGCTGACCAGTTTCCAGGGACTGAAATATGCGATTGCAGGAGGCCTTTCTGCAGCTGCTTCTGGACTTCCATTCTGGGGTGTTGATGCGGGAGGTTATGATGGATTCCCAGATCAGGAAACATATCTCCGGTGGACAGAGTATGCTGCATTTTGTCCATTGATGCGTTTCCATGGAACGGAGCCGAGAGAGCCGTGGGAATACGATGCTTTTACAGTGAAAGTTTATCGTTATTATACGTGGCTGCGGGAAAATCTTCGTCCATATATTGTAAGTGTAGCAGCAGAAGCTCACAAACTGGGAATACCGATGATGCGTCCGCTTGCGATGATGTATCCAGAAGATCAGGAAGCAACAAAGGTATGGGACGAATATCTTTTCGGAGAAGATCTTCTGGTTGCGCCGGTTTCTGATGAAACAGAAGAGCGGGAAATCTATTTTCCTGAGGGACGGTGGATTAGTCTGTGGAATTTAAATGATGAAATTTCCGGTCCGGTGCAGAGGAGCGTTGAGGTGCCAATTGATAAAATACCGGTGTACATTCGAGAAGGAAGTTTTCTTCCACTTCGACTGAATGAAAGTCTGAAACTTGGAGAAAGTATGAGCGAATCGGAAACCGAAATGATTTTGGCTGTGGTGCCGCAGAATGACAGTATCGTAAAAGAAACATTGTATGAGAGATCCGGTGCCAAAACATGTTGTGGCATGGAAAAAAATGGCGAAACTATACAGCTCCAAATTTCAGGAAGAACAGCAGAGCTTTATGTAATGCTGGCGGGAATTCATTGGAAAAATACAGAAGCTATCGTAAACGGAAGAACATTAACAAAAGTGACTGCGAGAGAAGGTCTGTATTTCACGGAAGGTTATCTGGAGTTGGAAGAGGGTATCTTGGTGAAGATTAATCCATCTGCCGAATCTGTGATAAAAATACAAAAAAAATAAGATAAACATTAAGGAAAATCTGATAAACAGTAGAATGAGAACAGAACATATAAGTCGCGATTTGAAATCGCCCCCCTTTTGTTTGGGATACATCGATCTTGGCGTAAAAAAATGTGCGTTGTCATCGTTTGACTGTAAAAAGTAACAGGTTTTTCCAAGGTATCTTAATAATTATGAAAAGGGCTGAACAGTCATACTGTACAGCCCTTTTCGATTGTAAAAAATTTACCGCTCTTTCTTCATCTCAAACACCAACGCAATCGGTGCGGAGCCACGTCTGTATCCTGCCGGGACAGTTATGCAAAGGCCGCCTTCAACTTCTTTAAACGCAACAGTTTCACCATTTTCCACCATACAGATCTCTGAAATTTTCGCCTCGGTATACGGTACGAAAATTTCCGCCTCTACCGATTCCTGTACCGTCGGATACAGTCGGAACACATAGACGGAATCTCCTTTCTGTGTGAACGAAAGGGTTCCGCTCTGGTACGGCGCGCAGACGCGGGTTCCGTAGATGGCATCGCCGAAGGTTTTCATCCACTGGCCAAAACCGTTCAGGCTGTCCCAGGCATCGACCGGGATGCGGCCGTCCGGCTGTGGGCTGACGTTCAGCGCCATGTTGCCGCCTTTGGCAACGATGTTGACAAGCATGCCGACAAGCTCACGTGGAGATTTATAATGGTCGCCGTATTCGTATGTAAAGTCAACGCCGAGGGTAAGGCAGCTTTCCCACGGAACGTTCAGCGGTTCTTCCGGAATGCAGAGCTCCGGTGTCACGTAGTTTTCGTAAGCACCGCCGATTGTACGGTCAACGGAGAGAATCCACGGCTGAATCTTACGTGCTTCCTCAACGATCTTTCCAAGCTCAATATCCTGGCCGTTGCTCTCAGAGACCCAGCCCGCGTCGAACCAGAGAATATCCAGTTTACCGTAATTTTCACAGAGCTCCAGAACCTGATTTTTCGTATATTCTTTAAAACGGTTCCACACTTCCGGATATTCCTTTGGATCGTAGGAAGGTCCGCGGGATGTCAGACCATCTTTTCTCAGATCTTCTTTCCAGTAGTCCGGGCAGTGCCAGTCGGCTTTGGAAAAATAAGCACCGATGCCGATGCCTTTTGCACGGAATGCATCAAACATGGATTTTACAATATCCGCATTTTTATGTTCATGGAACGGGCAGTCCTCTGCAGTTGTTTTATAATCTGTATATTTGGTGTCCCAGAGGCAGAATCCGTCGTGATGCTTTGTGGTCAGAAGAAGATAACGGAATCCGCAGTCCTCTGCCATCTGCGCCCATTCCTCCGGCTGAAAGCGGACCGGATTAAACGAACGATTCAGGCCGAAATACTGTTTTTTAAAGGTTTCGCCGTCCGTCCAGTTTACCTGGTGGCGGGACCAGTCGGAATCCTTGTCACTTAATGCCCAGGAAGCAACCATGCCGGGCTGGCAGTACAATCCAAAATGCATCATCAGCGCAAGCTTCTGATCCCGGAACCATTCGAGCTGCTGCAGAACAGCCGGATCGGTCGGGCACACATATGTTTCAGCGGCGCTGTAGTTGTGGACACCCTGGGAAACAATTTCCTGTTCTGGATCAGCGGGTGCTTCATTGCTCCGGATATCAATGGTCGGTTCCGGTGTTCTGTTTTGATCTTCGTGTTCTAAGTTCTCTGTGCTCATAAGAGAGTCTCCTTCTCATCAAGATAAAATTCACACCAATACTCGAAAATACAGCCAGAACCCGTAAAGAACCGGTTTTGGCACTACAATTAAGAAAGAATCCTGCTTTATGGGATTCTTTGGCTGCAGCGGGTTGAAAAAGCGACATAATTCCTCGCTTCCGCAGTGCGATCCTGCCCGGAGGGCTTTTTCTATAGAAAAAACCGCGGCGACCCGATGACGTGCAGGCGGCCGCGGATCGGACAGGAATCCTGTCCTCGAGATAGTGTGTGTACGGACTCCCGACACCGGGGTATCCGTCTGTGTTGTCTATAGAATACCATATAAATGTTAAAAAGTCACCCTTTAATTTTAAACAAAATGTTCATAAAAAATCGGTAAAAGTGAACAAAAAGGATCGCGGAAAAATCTGAAAAAATAACCCCCACGGGGGCTTGCAGGACGAATTTTAGCGTAGTAAAGTAAAAAAAGAAAAAAACAGAAAACGAAAAGGAGGAGAACATTATGCATATGGCTGATGCGCTGGTTGCGCCTGCAGTGGCTGCAACAATGTATGTCTGTTCCGGCGGAGCAGCTGGTTTTTCTGTAAAAAAAGTACGCCTGGAGAGCGACCCGAAAAAGATCCCAGTGATGGGAGTGATGGGTGCGTTTGTCTTTGCGGCGCAGATGATTAACTTTACAATTCCGGGCACAGGATCGAGTGGTCATCTCTGCGGAGGGATGATGCTGACTGCATTACTCGGACCGTACGCCGCATTTTTAACAATGATCGGTGTGCTGCTGATCCAGTGTCTGCTGTTTGCGGACGGCGGTCTTCTGGCGCTTGGGTGCAACATCTGGAATATGGCGTTTTATGGGTGCTTTCTCGGCTATTTCCTGTTCTGGTGTCCGATGATGAAAAAGGGAATGTCGCGCGGAAAGATTGTAGGTGCTTCCATCCTTGGGTGCGTGGTGACGCTGCAGCTTGGTGCTTTCAGTGTGGCGCTGGAAACACTTGCATCCGGTATTACGGATCTGCCGTTTTCTGTATTTGTGGCAACAATGCAGCCGATTCATCTCGCGATTGGTCTTGTAGAAGGCCTGATTACAGCGGCCGTTCTGCTGTTCGTCTATGAAGCGCGTCCGGAGATGCTTTCGTGCAGCGAAGAAAGGGCAAAGAGCCGCTTTTCTTTCAAGAAGACAATTGCGATTTTAGGCATCGCAGCACTGGTGATCGGCGGAGCTGTTTCTCTTGCGGCATCCTCCAATCCGGATGGACTTGAGTGGTCCATGGAGCGTCTGACTGGCTCGACGGAACTGGAAAACGACGGAACCGGCGCACATGCAGCGGCGGAAGAAATTCAGGAAAAAACGGCACTTCTGCCGGACTATGGATTTAAAAATTCGGATTCCACGTTTGGAACCAGCTTTTCCGGAATTGCGGGATCCGCAGTCGTTCTTATTGTCTGTGTCGGTGCATGCTATGCATTCCGTTTCTTTAAAAAGAAAAAGTCATAAGCTGCACGGAACAGGAGAAAGAAATGAATAAACTTGGCAATGCACTATATGAAATCCATCATATGGATATGCTTGCGGCGAAGGACCAGTGGGTGAACAGGCTTCATCCACTGGTTAAACTTGTTTTAACGATTGTTTTTCTGACCGTAACCATGTCCTTTCAAAAATACGATCTGACCGGCCTGCTGCGCATGGGAATTTATCCGATTGTACTCTTTATCGTCGGCGAAATTTCATTCCGCGACAGTATCCGGCGGCTTCGGATTGTCCTGCCACTTGTCTGCTTTGTGGGGCTGTTTAATCCGATTTTTGACCGTCAGGTAATCGGGTATATTGGTACCGTTCCGCTGACAGCAGGGATGCTTTCCATGGTGACGCTGATGATTAAAGGCATTTACAGCGTACTGGCGGCGTATCTTCTGATTGCGACAACATCCATCGAGAAAATCTGTTATGCACTGCGTCTGGTTCATATCCCTGCCATTCTGGTGACACAGGTGCTGCTGACGTACCGCTATGTCACGGTGCTTCTTGAAGAGGCAAACCGTATGACCCAGGCGTATAGTCTGCGCGCGCCGAATCAGAAGGGTGTTCATTTCAAGGTATGGGGAACACTGGCCGGCAGCTGCTTCTGCGCAGCATGGACCGCGCAAATGAGGTGTATGAAAGCATGACTTTGCGTGGCTATCAGGGAGAATTTTACTATACAGCGAAGGAGCCGTGCAAAGCGAAGGACTGGCTGTATATGGGTGTGTGGCTTGTACTTTTTGCCGTACTGAAAGTAACGGGATGAAGCGCTGCGTGGGAAGACATCTATTTGCAACAAGTCGGAAGAAGTAGAAAAGCAACCTGGTGCAGTTGCCTGCACGCGGGAAGAGAAAAGAATTGTCGGGAGATATCAAAAATGAGCCATATTCACATCAATTTTGAACATGTTAATTATTCTTACGAAAAATCAGTCCCGATTCTGCAGGACATCACGTTTACTGCACACGAAAATGACAGCATCGGACTGATCGGCGCGAACGGTGTTGGAAAATCGACGCTGCTGAAACTTCTGGTGGGACTGAATCTGGACTACGAAGGCAGCATCCGTGTGGAGGAAATGCCGGTTGTAAAAGAGATGCTTCCCAAAGTGCGCGAAAAAATCGGCTATGTCTTCCAGGATTCCGACAGCCAGCTTTTCATGTCGACGGTATTTGAGGATGTTGCATTTGCTCCGCGAAATTACGGGCTGCCGGAGGAAGAGGTGGAAAAACGTGTAAACCATGCACTGAAACAGATTCACATCGAGCATCTGCGGGACAAACAAATTTACAAAATGTCGGGCGGAGAAAAAAAGATGGTATCGATCGCGACGATTCTCGCTATGACACCGGATATTATCCTGATGGACGAGCCATCGATTGCACTCGATCCCAGAAACCGCAGATCACTGATCCACATTCTGAACGATTTTGAACATCTGAAAATCATCGCATCGCACGATCTCGACATGATTCTGGAAACGTGCAGTCGCGTGATTCTGATGTCCGGCGGGTGCATTGTCTGCGATGGAGATGCAAAAGAAATTTTGACGAACCAGGAACTTCTCGAGGAAAATGGACTGGAACTGCCGTTCTGCCTGCAGAAGCCGGTGTGGTAGAAAAGGCCGAAAAAAACAAAAGAAAACAACACCCGGGGATATCTGAAATCAAAAAATCAGATATTCCCGGTTGTTGTTTTTAAAAAGAATCCGAAGGTCGAATCGGGATTCGGATTTCTGTTACAAATTTTTCTGGATCGCTTGTCATTCCGTTGTCAATTAAGGTGATTTCCTGCGATCGTCTGTCATAAAGATATCTCCAAAGAAAATTTATACAGCAGTACGAATCGGTTTCTTCTTTAAGTACCGGAACACCAGCAGGCAGAGGATAATAGAGGTCAGAGATCCACATGCCGTTGTAATGCCCATCGGGAACAGCGTGTCCGGGAACCAGATGGAAGTCAGATACACACCGGGGATTCTAACAAGCAGAATGGCAATGATATTGTGCAGGAAGGAAAATTCCGACCGTCCGCAGGCACAGAAATAGCCGCTGAAGGTGAAGTGGACTCCAGCAAAAATGCAGTCCCAGATATAACCGCGGATATACTGACCGCCGAGGCGTGCAACCTCCGCATCTGTTGTGAAAAGACCGACCACAGGAACGGAAATAAACTGAATCGTAATAGCGACGATCAGTCCGAAAACGACAGCAATCAGTGCAGCACACCACATGGTCTGTTCGGCACGCTTCTGCTTTCCAGCACCGATGTTCTGCGCGCCGAGCGCCGAAACAGTGGAAAGCATGGAAGATGGAATCAGGAACAGGAAGCTGATGATTTTCTCTACAATACCGACTGCAGCCGCTGCTTCCAGACCGCGCCGGTTAGCGATGATGGTAATGATGATAAAGGCGATCTGAATAAAACCATCCTGCAGGGCGATCGGAACACCGATTTTAAGAATCTGTCCCATCACAGCTGTCTGAGGGGAGAGATCCGACCGGGTAAGACGGATGCCGGTATCACGTTTGCGGATCGCAATCAGTGCCAGAATGACGCTGAGTGTCTGGGAAAGCGTGGTTCCAAGCGCGGCACCGGATGGACCAAGATGCAGGGCGCCCATAAAGAGATAGTCGAGTGCGATATTGGCCGCACATGCGACTGCGATGAAGTACATCGGGCTTTTCGAATCACCAAGTCCACGGAAGATGGAACTGATGATATTATACGCGGTGATGAATGGAATACCAATGAAACAGATCGTCAGATAAGCGACGGTGCCGGAAACGGCTTCGGATGGTGTGGACATCACAAGTACGATCGGCTTTACCAGAAGAAGCAGGATTACCATCAGCACGACGGAAACACCGAGAAATAAAGTGATGGTATTTCCTGTGCAGCGTGATGCCTGCTTTTTATCTTTTGCGCCGACGGCCTGCGCGATGCTGACAGTCGTTCCCATGGCAAGTCCCACGATGATAACGGTAATCATATGCATAACCTGACTGCCGATGGAAACGGCTGTTGTACCGGCCGCACCGTCAAACTGACCGATGATGAAAAGATCTGCCATGCCGTAGAGCGTCTGCAGAAAATACGATAAGAGATAAGGCAGCGAAAAATAGAAAATATTTTTCCAGATACTGCCGGTTGTTAAGTTTCGTTCCATGATAGGGAAACCTCCTGTTGTAGAATGTTACGATTATAGTAAACCCTACAATAATTATAGAGTCAAGAATATAATTTTCTGCACTTTATAAAAATACTTTAGATTTATAAGTTCGAACGTTTTCCGTGTGCACTCCTTGACAAATGTTCAAAAAAGAACTATTATACAAAAAAGTTCAAAATAGAACAAATAAGAATATCAAGTTAAAAAAGAAGGTGAAAAAGTATGTTTGATGAACAATGGCAATTTGCAGTGGAGGTAGAACAAAAATACAACCAGTACCGAAAAAAGGTCATGGTGCGTTATGATCTGTCAGCTGCGGAAGTGGATGTTCTGCTGTTTCTTGCGAATAACAGCCAGTTTGATCTTGCAGTGGATATTGTGCGTGTGCGGAAAATGCAGAAATCGCATGTTTCACTGGCAGTGAACAAGCTGTGTGAAAAAGGATACATTCAAAAAGAAACAGATGCGGCGGATCGCAAGAAAGTGCATTTGAAGCTAGAAGAAAGTGCATCAGAAATTATCCGCTTTGGACAGGATTGCCAGAGAGCGTTTGGAGAATCGTTGTTTTCCGGAATTTCCAGAGAAGACAGGGAAGAATTTCTCAGATTATGCGAGCTGATTCGGAGGAACGTGACGGAAAAATAAAAACGCTGAAAGCCAGAGAGAAGAACATAATAGAAAAATAAGACAAAACAAAAACAGAAAGAGGAGGAAAACAGTCATCTGCCCCTAAATGGCAAAGTACAGGAAAAGTGCAACGGATCTAAGCGGATGACAGAAAAACTATGACAATAACACAACTTATCGTATGTATTGTGGCTGGTCTTGGCGCCGGCCTTGGCACGGGACTTGCGGGACTCTCCGCAGCGGCCGTTGTTTCACCGATGCTGATTACCTTTTTACACATGCCGGCTTATCAGGCGATTGGCATTGCGCTGGCATCGGATGTGCTGGCATCAGGAGTAAGTGCCTGGACTTATAAAAAGAATAAAAACATTGATATCCGCCACGGTGTGATTATGCTGATATCTGTTCTGATTTTTACACTGGTCGGCAGCTTCGTATCTTCGCTTGTGCCAAATGGAACCATGGGCGGATTTTCGAAAGTGATGACACTGTTTGTCGGACTGAAATTTATCATCCGTCCGATCATGACGACGAAAGAAGTACAGGCAAACAAATCAGAAAAACAGAAAATCCAGCAGTCGATTCTCTGCGGTGTTGTGATTGGATTTATCTGTGGATTTGTCGGAGCAGGCGGTGGCATGATGCTGCTTCTGGTGCTGACAAGCGTGCTCGGATATGAACTGAAAACAGCAGTTGGAACGAGCGTCTTTATTATGACCTTTACAGCTCTGACCGGTGCAATCTCTCATTTTTATATCGGCGCGCGCCGGACATTCCAATTCTGATTGCCTGTGTCATCAGTACCCTGGTCTTTGCACAGATTGGAGCGAAATGGGCCAACGGGGCAAATGTGAAAATGCTGAACCGCATGACGGGAATTTTGCTCTGTGCGCTGGGAGTGGTGATGCTGTTTTTCTAACTACGTCGACTGACACTTTAGAAGTTTTCAAATATGATTTAACCAAATCAAGGAAGTCCCTTGCTTCCATGGTGAAAAACAATAAGCAGCGAATCGGATTGAGAATATCTGCTGCTATATAGGAAAAAATCCTGTGGGACATGAACTGCCTCCCAATCTTCAAAATGGAAAGCGGAAGATTGAGAGATAGTTTAACGTCTTGCAGGATTTTTTCTATCATAAAACTATAGATTTTACGCAGATAACCTCAAAATCAGAAAATGGTGTACAACTGGATGAAAAATAAATCAGGATCTCATCGCACCATCCACGGAAAGAATTTCTCCGGTTACATACGAAGCCATATCGCTTGCCAGGAAGAGGAATGCGTTTGCAATGTCGTCTGCCTCACCAATTCTTCGAAGAGGAATGCGGTTGATGAGTGGATCAATCATTTCTTTTGGAAGTGCGGCAACCATATCGGTACGGGTGATGCCAGGTGCAACCGCGTTTACACGGATATGGAAAGGACCAAGTTCCCGTGCGAGGGACCAGGTCAGACCGTTGACCGCATATTTACTGGATGGATAGGCAACGCCGCCCGGCTGGCCGCAGATGCTGACCATTGAGCTGGTATTTAAAATACAGCCGCCGCCCTGTTCTTTCATAATAGCAACGGTTGGAAGGATGCCGTTCATCATGGCGTTGACATTTAGATCCATGACACTGGCAAAGCGCTCTGCGGTATACTTGTCAATTGGCGTACTGTCTGAGACACCGGCGTTGTTCACAAGAATATCGATTTTGCCGTATTTTTCTTTGACTTTGTTGATCTCATCTACCATGCAGCTGCATCGGTCAGCTTTGGCCATGCACCGGAAACTTCCCAGTCCGGGTTTTCTTCTTTTAAAGATGCAACCGCTTTTGCAACGGTCTCTTCCCGGGATCCGAACAGGACGACTTTCGCGCCGTTCTGCAGAAATTTGTGCACAATGGCATAGCCGATTCCTCTGGTTCCGCCGGTAACAATTGCAACTTTATCTTTTAACATCATACCATTCACCCGATCCCGTTTTTTCGTATCAATGAAAACTGATTATGCAGGCTGTAGTTTTTATTTTTTTAACGATTCGGAGAAAAATGAATTTTGCATGAAAAATCATTTGACTCTGAATGACGATTCGTTTTGGAGAATACAAAAAACGGGATATTTCCTTTCTCTTAAATTTTGTTGCAAATCTTTTCCTTTATTATACGGGATATCGTTGGTGGACAGTCAATGCAAATTTTTTCAGAAATAAACAGCATTCTTTTCTCAAAAGCAGAAGATTTCTATGGAAAAAGAGAATTGTTACGTGGCTTTTTGAGGGAAAACAGGATATAATAGGAAACAAAAGTATACACCAGGTGTATGCTTTTATAAAATCAAAACGAAAAAAGCGGAAAAACAGAAAGAAAAAGAGTGAAAAAAAAGAGAAACAGTCAGAATGCGGGGGAATGACTGGACAAAAGGAAAAACGGGGTGCAACAATGAGAATTCAGGAAGTAATCAAAAAAACAGGATTGTCTAGGAGGACGGTTTATTATTATATCGATCAGAAGATGATCTCGCCTGTTGTTGATGAACATAACGGTTACCATGATTTTTCAGAAGCAGATATTCAAAAACTTTTTATCATCCGCAAGCTGCGCGAGGCAGGACTTTCACTGGCGGATATCCGCGCGATTCTTCACAAGCCGCGCACAACACCATTTTATCTGCATAAACAGCTGAATGCACTCCAGTCGCAGATGCTTACCATTCAGCAGACGATCAGCGAAATGGATCGTCTGAGCGGACAGCTCCTGTGTGCCAGTCGCTTGAACAGCTTGCGGGGATGCTTGCAGATACCGATTTTTGCCCGGAGGATCCTACCCGGAATCAGATGGAATCCCGGGATGCCCGGCTGCTGGCACAGTATTTGTGGATGGCATATCTGGATACGCCGGTTACGGAATATCAGCAGTTTTTGTGGCAGAAAATCACACAGCATACGATTGAGCACGCAGGTACGGATTTGAAAATGATGTCCCGTTATTTACAGTACATTTCTCCGGAGCAGATTGATGCGACGAATATCAACCAGTATCTGCGCAATCAGAAAATTATCTCTCTGACGGAGGAAGATTATCCGGGTTTTATGGAAGAGCTGAAAGTTTCTTTGCTTGCGTTTGCGGTAGATCCAGTACAGCAGGAAAAATGGCGTCTTTTTTATCAGCCGGTGATCCATCCGACGGCGTTGTTCTGTGTATCCGTGAGCGGATGGATGCGGGAATTTCATCCGGCATACCGCCGCTATTATGAAAACACGCACACCTGCTGCCGGATGCTGAAAGATTTTATGGACAGTGATGAGGGAGCAGCGCTGAATGCGACACTGCGGGAGGCATTCCAGGGAAATTGTGATGTGCGTACAGGATATTACGGAGAACTGGAAGTGGCGGCAACATTCCATAAAAGTATTTATGCATTGCTGCCGCCAGAGAAGATCCGAAAATTTCTGGAAGAAAATTCAGATGAAAAATGATCTGGTTTTAGGATTCTGTTTTTATCATTCGAAGCGAGGATGCCCGGGGAACAAGTGTCACCGGCAGCACAATTTTTTCCGGTTCCGCCGCAGGGTTTTCCAGTGCGGAAAGGAGAATCCGGCTGGCTTCCCGTCCGATGCTTTCAAAGTCCTGATGAATAGAGGTAATTTCAAGACTCCGGCTGAGACTCGTGTCATCAAAACCACAGAGGCAGAGATCTTCCGGAGTCCTAAGGCCAATGGTACGGCAGGCGAGAAAGATGAGTTCGGCAACCTGATCATTTTCTGCGAGAAGTGCAGTAATTCCATTTTGCCGCAGGGTAAGGAGCTGCTGTTGAAAAGGTGTGATTTCTGTTGAAAGGGCATCTTCTGTAGAAAGTGCATGTGGCCAGGTGATAAGCTGCCGGGAATCGGGCATGATTCCGGCGGCTTTTATTTCGTGCAAAAATCCGCCGAAACGATCACGGACCGACGAGGTTTCGGAAAGGGGAGCTGTTGTGAAAAAGGCGATGTTGCGATGCCCCTGTTCCAGGAGGTGACGGGTGAGCTGCCGTCCGCCATCGTAATTGTCGCAGACAACATCGTTTAAATACGGACAGTCGGTCTGCTTGTCGATGATGACAACCGGGCGGTTTGCAAACAGGAAATCGTTTAACTGTTCCAGGTGGATATTGTCACGCTTGGGATAGTAGACAAGTCCGGCGATATTCTGAGAACGGAGCAGTTCCAGTGTGGCACGTTCCTTCGGAGAGGAAGAGCCGGTGATATGAATGCTTAAAAAGTATCCTTTTTCCGCCAGCGCGGCACTTAAGGAACCAATCGTTTCCGAAATGTTTCCCTGTGTTGTGGCAAAGGGAAGCAGCAGGGAAACCATTTTTGATTTGCTGTCGGTTTCTGATGCGGAGGAGGAAACCGGTGGGATTTTCTGCGAGACAAAGCTTCCAACGCCGCGTTTTCGATACAGAATTCCCTGCTGTTCCAGATCTTCAATCGCCCGCTTTGCTGTGATGCGGCTTACCTCATATTGCTCCGAGAGCATTTTTTCCGTGCAGAACACGGCATCGGAAGAAAACTGTCCGGTGCGGATGCGCTCTAAAAGAGCTTCTTTGATGATTTCATATTTGGGTTTCGTTATTCTTTTATTTCTATCCATGTCTGTAAAATTCCTCAAATAGTATGATTGGTGACAACTGTATTTGTAAAAGTGTGATATCGACTTGCTTTGTATTATAATCTCGGGAAAAAGATAAGTCAAACTAAAAATGATATATCAAATAAAAAGAAAATGATATAAAATCATGGAAAAACGTAGAAATACTTGACAGAAGCATTGCGTTTTTTATGATATGATATATCAAATCAACACGGCAATACAGGAACAAGACTTAAATAGAAAGAGTTTTAAGTTTGAAAATCATTTTTATAACAGGAGGAAACACATCATGAAAACAACTGTTCATATTATTTCCCATTCCCACTGGGACAGAGAGTGGTATCAGTCTTTTGAAAAACACAGAATGAAACTGATTGAGCTGGTAGACAATATTTTGGAAAAAGCAGAGAACGATCCGGAATTTGGCGGATTTTTCCTGGATGGACAGACGATTGCCCTGGACGATTACCTGGAAGTGCGCCCGGAAAAACGCGAGCAGGTGGAAAAATGCGTCCGTGAAGGAAAAATCCAGACTGGCCCGTGGTACATTCTGCAGGATGAGTTTCTGACCAGCGGTGAGGCATGTGTCCGCAATCTTCAGGTCGGCATGCAGGAAGCAGCGCGTTACGGAGCGATCGGAAATGTCGGTTATTTCCCGGATGCATTCGGAAATGCGGGACAGATGCCGCAGGTGCTGAAGCAGGCGGGCATGGATGCGGTTGTGTTCGGACGCGGCGTAAAACCGATCGGACCGAATAATGAGGTAACCGGAGGACAGTATGAGTCCACGTATTCCGAAATGATGTGGGCATCCCCGGACGGAACGAAACTGCCGGGTATTCTGTTTGCAAACTGGTATAACAACGGAGTGGAGGTTCCGGTGGATGAGGCAGAAGCAAAAGTTTACTGGGACAAAAAACTGGCCGATGCGAGAAGATTTGCGGCAACACATCAGCTTCTGATGATGAACGGATGCGACCATCAGCATTGCAGAAGGACATTACCGAGGCAATCCGTGTCGCACGGAAACTGTACCCGGACATTGAATTTATTCATTCGGATTTCAAAACCTATGTAAAGGCAATGGAAAAAGAAATTTCCGAGAATTTCTCTACGGTAAAGGGCGAGCTGACAAGCCAGGAAACAGACGGAAGATGGACCCTGGCAAACACCGCTTCTTCCTGGATGGGACTGAAAGTGGACAACCGTGCAGGCGAAACAGCGCTGGAGCGGAAAGCAGAACCG
The DNA here is from genome assembly GCF_003477865.1 of Blautia sp. AF34-10. Lineage (NCBI taxonomy): Bacteria > Bacillati > Bacillota > Clostridia > Lachnospirales > Lachnospiraceae > Blautia > Blautia sp. AF34-10. The sequence goes on along the minus strand of NZ_QUED01000011.1, from coordinate 7,002 downwards.
GCGGCAGCCATGGCAGAGGTGCTTGGCAAAGCATACCCGGAAGACCAGATGATTTACAGCTGGAAAAAGCTGATGCAGAATCATCCGCATGACAGCATCTGCGGCTGCAGCGTCGATGAAGTAAATGAAGAAATGAAAACCCGCTTTGCGAAGAGCAGACAGGTGCGGATGCGATTTACGATGAGAGTGTAGAATATCTGACCGATCAGGTGAATACCGCGGCACTTCCTGGAAACAGCGAAAAGATTCCGTTCGTTGTATGGAATACTTCTGGTACCGCGAAAAAACAGGTCATTGCAAAAGAACTGCACCTGTTCCGCGATTACAATCTGTTTGTATGGGATGGTTATGAGGCGGCGGAGGCGGTAGAAATGCCAAATCTGGTGCTTCGCGATGCAAACGGAAATGCAGTTCCGGCAAAAATCGAAAATGCAGGAATTTCCTTCGGATATGATCTGCCGGATGACCGGTTCCGTCAGCCATATATGGCAAAGAAGGTGCTGGTAACGTTTGAGGCAGAAGTTCCGGCGATGGGATATGCAACATATTATCTGGAGCAGGCAGAGCCGGATCAGAACCAGGAAACCTCTGCAGATTTTTCGAATGAGCGCGTTCTGGAAAATGAAAACCTGAAAGTTACGGTCAATGAGGACGGTTCCTACCAGATTTTGAATAAGGAAACCGGAAGAACGTATGAAAATCTGGGATTCTATGAAGATACCGGAGATATGGGAAATGAATATATTTATATTCAGGACTCTGGAAAACAGACAGTCACAACGAAAGGCATGAAGCTGAGATTCGCTGTGTGGAGAAAAATGCATTCCGCACGGTAGTTGAGATCTGTCACGAAATGATGATTCCGTCCGGTATGGGAGAGGAACTGCAGAGACAGCGTGAGATGTGTATTGACCCATATACGCGTGTGGCAAACCGTTCGAAGGAACTGGTTCCGATGGAAGTAAAGACGGTTCTGACACTGGAAAAATCGGGAAAAGGCCTGCACGTTGCAACGACAATCTGCAATCAGGCAAAGGATCACAGAGTCCGCGTTGTAATGCCGACGGGTCTGAATACGTCTACGCATCTGGCAGATTCTGCCTTTGAGGTTGTAAAGAGAAATAACCGTCATAATGATACCTGGACGAATCCCTGCGGATGTGAAAGACAGCAGTGTTTTGCTGCAATGGAAGATGAGACAAATGGTCTTCTTGTGGCAAACCGCGGATTGTATGAATATGAGGTTCTGGCGGATGAGGAGAATGCGATTGCGGTAACGCTGCTTCGCTCCGTTGCGGAGATGGGTGACTGGGGTTATTTCCCGACGCCAAAGGCGCAGCAGATCGGAACGTTTACCCTGGAGTTTGAAGTTGTGCCGTATGCAGCCGGTAAGACGGGCGAGGCATTTACCGAGGGTTACGCATTCCAGCAGGATCTGACAGCAGCACAGGCCGGTCTTTCGAAAGCATGGCTCAGAAAGCCGGGTCAGGTAAAACCGGAACTCGTATCGGGCGAGATGCCGCTGGAAATGAGCTTCCTCCGCTTTGAAGGGGAAGGAATTCATCTGACGGCGTTTAAGAAGGGACTTGCAAAGGACGATCTGTTTGTGCGGTTTGTGAACAATATGCCGCAGGATGAGGTGCTTTCCTTCCGAAAGGAGAGCTGGATGAAAGAGGTTTACCGCAGTAATGTAGTGGAAGAGAAGGGTGAGGTACTTTGCCCGGATGAGAACGGGGTGTATCATGTGACACTCCGGGAGTTTGAGATTGCGACGTTTGGGGTTGTGAAATAACGGCTGGCGCGTGAGATAGGAGTGAGAACGGGAGGAAAGTCTGGATCCGCCTGAAGGGCGGATCGGCGCAAGATGGTTGAAAAGAATAGGATGGAAAAAGCAAGAATGTGCTGGACTTTAGAGGGGACAAGTTATATGCTGGAAATATGAGAAAAATTTCCAAAGGAGGGTTTTTAAGATGCAGAAATGGACGAGCAGGATTGAGACCCCGATCAAGGCGGAGCTGATTTGTTATGATGTGAATGGAATTCATATTGTGTTTGGGGTGACGGAAGAGAATCAGCTGAAGCTGTTTCATTTTTCACATGCACCGTTTGACGCGGAGAATCTTTGCCGGAAGCCGGATGGAGTGTGGATGATGGAAGGAATGCGGGAAGCTCAGATTAAGGAGAGCTTCCAGCTGGTGCAGGTGAATTTTTCGGGGTATAACCGGCCGTATGAGAAGCATGGAAATAAGTATATTGTGACGGCTCCGGGATTTATGTTGAAGTTTGATTCCATTTCCGAGGAGAGAAATGGGAAGGGTGATGTGCTTCGGATTGTGCAGTCGGATGATGTGACGGGCGCGAAGGTGGAGTCTGTGATGCAGTTTTTTGATGGGATTCCGGTTGCGAGAATGTACAATACAGTGACGAACGAAGGAAAGGAAGACCAGACACTGGAGTACATTTCGAGTTTTAGTTACTGGGGTATTGAGAAGGAACAGAAAGAGGGAATTCCAGAGCTTGTCAGCTCGGATGACAAGATGTCGATGGTTGTGGTTCACAATGGATGGCAGAAGGAGCTGACGGTGAAGAAGTACCGGTTTGCAGATCTTGGCATGGCGCAGACGCAGCCGCATAATTATCAGAGAACTTCGAAGACGATTGAGATTACGAATACGGGCAACTGGTCGGCGAAGGAATATGTGCCGATGGGATATATTGGAAACAGTGCGGCAGATTCGAGTCTGTTTTTTGAGATTGACACAGTGGTTCCTGGCATTATGAGATCGGAGATCAGAACTGCCATTTTTATCTGGCGGTGAGCGGTCCGACAGAGATTCAGTCACACTGGTCGAAGAACCTGAAGCCGGGAGATTCCTTTACAACGGTTCCGGTGGCTGTCGGCGTAGGTCATGATGATTTCGAGGAAGCGATTGGTACTTTGACGAAGTACCGCAGAAAGATCCGCCGTCCGAACAAAGATAATGAAAATCTGCCGGTTATTTTCAATGATTATATGAATTGTCTGTTTGGAGATCCGACCACAGAAAAAGAGTTCCCGCTGGTGGATGCGGCAGAGAAGGCCGGATGTGAGTATTTTGTCATTGATGCCGGCTGGTATGCGGACGGCAACTGGTGGGACAGTGTCGGTGAGTGGCAGGAGAGTAAAAAGCGCTTTCCGAATGGAGTGCGTGAGGTGACGGATTATATTCGTTCGAAGGGCATGATTCCTGGTGTCTGGCTGGAGCTGGAGGTTATGGGTATCAACTGTAAGAAGGCTTCCATTCTGCCGGATGAGTGCTTCTTCCTGCGCCACGGCAAGCGTGTGTATGACAGAAGCCGTTATCAGCTGGATTTCCGTCATCCGCTTGTGATTGAGCATGTGACCGAAGTCATCGACCGTGTGGTACGGGACTACGGTGTCGGCTATATCAAGATGGACTACAATATTGAGCCTGGTATTGGTACGGAAGTGGATGCAGACAGTTTTGGAGACGGTCTTCTGGAGCATGAGAGAGCGTATCTGGCATGGCTGGATGGCATCTACAAAAAGTATCCGGATCTTGTCATTGAGAACTGCTCGAGCGGCGGTCTTCGGATGGACTATGCGATGCTGGCGCGAAACAGCATTCAGTCGACGAGCGATCAGGAGGATTACCGCAATTATGCGACGATTTCGGCGAATGCAGCCATCGGCGTGACGCCGGAGCAGGCGGCGATCTGGTCATATCCGCTGCGGGACGGCACAAAAGAGGAAGTTATTTTCAATATGGTCAATGCGCTGCTGCTTCGTATTCACCAAAGCGGTCATCTCGCAGAAATTTCGCCGGAGCGGTTTGAACTTGTAAAAGAGGGAATTGACTGCTACAAAGAGATCCGCAGCGGCATCAAGGACGGCGTTCCGTTCTGGCCGATGGGATGGGCAGACAATGAAGAAAAACACCTCGCAGCCGGAATCCGTGTGCCGGGAGATGTAATTTATCTTGGTGTGTGGAGACGCGGCGGAGAGGCCGGTTTTGAGGTTCCGCTTGACCGTGCATTCCCGGGAAAAGAGCTGGAAGTAAGCTGCATTTACCCGAAGCCTGCGGCGATGTGTTCCATTACGATGACTACAGCAAGACGCTGCAGATTCACTTCCCGGAGACGTATATGGCGCGTCTGTTTCAGATTAAAGTGAAATAAAGTTACATAAATCCCCGCCCGCGGAATAAATTGTATCGGAGTGTATCTGATAGGATTTTTCTGGGGAGGGGATTTTTTGCGTTTTCTTTCGGCGCTTTCAGATCTGATGGTTCCCGTGCTGATTTTTTATGTGGTCGGACTGGGGCTTTTGATGAAACAGGATGTGTTCGGCGATTTTCTGAACGGGGCGAAGGACGGCATGCGGACGGTGATCGGAATTGTGCCGACCTTAATCGGGCTGATGGCGGCGGTCGGCGTGCTGCGGTCATCGGGATTTCTGGAGGAATTTGGAAAACTGCTCGGAACGGTGCTGGAACCGGCGGGGATTCCATCTGCCTGGTGCCGCTTGGCATTGTGCGTCTCTTTTCCAACAGTGCGGCGGTGAGTTTGCTGCTGGATCTCTACAAAGAGGCGGGGTGTGATTCCTTCGCCGGACGGGCGGCTTCGATTATGATGTCGTGCACGGAGACGGTTTTTTATACGATGGCGGTCTATTTCGGAGCGGTCCACATCAAAAAAACGCGGTACACACTGGCGGGTGCATTGTTCTCTTCCCTGGTCGGAATGGCGGTCAGTATTGCGCTTGCAGGTCTGCTCTAACCATCTTTTCTGATCATATCAGTGAAATGTGTTGACATTTTAAAACGATTGGAATAAGATGGAAACAACTTAAAACATACAAACTCAATAGGAAATAGGGAAATAGAGAAAAAGCGAGCAAAAGTAAGGAGGAAATCAACGATGGCAAAGGTATATGACAGCATTCTGGATCTTGTAGGAAAAACTCCGCTGGTAGAACTGAAACGAATTGAAGAAAAAGAAGGACTGCAGGCGAAACTGATCGCAAAAGTAGAATCCTTCAATCCGGCAGGAAGCGTCAAAGACCGTATTGCAAAAGCGATGATTGAGGATGCTGAAGCAAAAGGTCTCTTAAAAGAAGGTTCCGTTATCATCGAGCCGACTTCCGGAAACACCGGAATCGGACTGGCAGCGGCAGCTACCGTAAAAGGGTATCGTATGATCCTTACGATGCCGGAAACCATGAGCGTAGAGCGCCGCAACATTGTAAAGGCATACGGCGCAGAGGTTGTTCTGACGGACGGAACAAAGGGTATGAAGGGTGCGATCGAGAAAGCCGATGAGCTTGCAAAAGAGATTCCGAACAGCTTCATCGCAGGCCAGTTCGTGAACCCGGCAAACCCGGCAACCCACAAAAAGACAACAGGTCCGGAGATCTGGGAAGATACCGATGGAGAGGTTGACATCTTCGTTGCTGGTGTCGGCACTGGCGGAACGATCACCGGAACGGGTGAGTATTTAAAAGAGAAAAAACCGGAAGTAAAAATTGTAGCAGTAGAGCCGGCATCCTCACCGGTACTGTCTGAGGGTGTTTCCGGACCGCATAAAATCCAGGGAATCGGCGCAGGTTTCGTGCCGGAGACTCTGAATACCAGCATTTACGATGAAATCATCAAGGTAGAAAATGAGGATGCTTTCGAGACCGGAAAATATCTGGCAGCCGAGGAAGCGATTCTCACAGGAATTTCCTCCGGAGCAGCTCTGTATGCAGCAATCCAGCTTGCAAAACGAGAGGAAAATAAAGGCAAAACCATCGTTGTGCTCCTGCCGGATAACGGAGACAGATACTATTCCACAGCCCTGTTTGCCAAATAAAAGGGAACAGCTTCAGATTTTAAAATAATAGATATCAGCGAACACTGCCATCCGCGGCATTTTCTCTCCACCGCGAATGGCAGTTTCGCATATTAATTTATACCAGAAAGGGAACTTTACTTATGACACTACAACAGCTTCGCTACGTAATTCAGGCCGCAGACTCCAGATCCATGAATGAGGCGGCAAAGGCACTCTATATTTCACAGCCGAGTCTCTCTGAAGCAATCAAGGAGCTGGAAAAAGAGATCGGAATTGAGCTGTTCAAGCGCAGCAGCCACGGAACAGTACTGACCCCGGAGGGAGAGGAGTTTCTGGGTTACGCACGTCAGGTCACAGACCAGTATCAGCTTCTCGAAAATCGCTATATTTATCGCACCAAGGGAAAGAAAAAATTCAGCGTGTCGATGCAGCATTACAGTTTTGCCGTAAAGGCGTTTGTGGAGCTAGTGAAGCAGTTTGGTATGGATGAGTACGAGTTTGCGGTTTATGAGACGAGAACGTACGATGTGCTGATGGATGTAAAAAACTTCAAGAGTGAGCTTGGGATTTTGTATCGGAATGACTTTAATGCGAAGGTGCTGAACAAGCTGCTGAAGGATAATAACCTCGAGTTTCACGACCTGTTTTCCTGTGGAACATACGTCTATCTATGGAAAGATCATCCGCTTGCAGATCAGGCGGAGATCACCATGGAGGAGCTGAAGGAATATCCGTGCCTGTCATTTGATCAGGGAAGCAATAATTCGTTCTTCCTGGCAGAGGAAGTGCTTTCGACGTATGAATATAAGAGAATCATTAAGGCAAATGACCGTGCGACCATGCTGAATCTGATGGTCGGACTGAATGGTTATACGCTTTGCTCCGGCATTATCTGTGAGGAATTAAACGGCAGTGACTACCGCGCTGTGCCGCTTCACGCGGAGGAAAACATGATGATCGGTTATATTTCCAGGAAGGGTATGTCGATCAGCGCACTGGGACAGCAGTATTTGGAAGAAATTCGGAAATATAAGGAGCTTGTGCTGTAAAAAAGGAGAAACAAGAAGACTTTAACCGAATCAAGTAAGTCCCCTGCTTCCATTGCGAAAAGCAATAAGCAGTGGGTGGGGACTTGCTTGTATCAGGAGTGGTACAAGCCCACTCCTG
>NZ_QUED01000104.1:0-512 GCF_003477865.1 Blautia sp. AF34-10 | reverse complement strand
ACCAGCTGGCTTTATATTCCAGCATTTCGAAAAACTTTGCCCAGGAAACACTTGCTATGGATTTTGCCAGTTTATGGTTCCGGATCATTCCCTTCACGTTCAGATCCTCGATACAGATGGTTTGGTTTTCGCGCACCAGCATCGTTGACTGTTTCTGCAGGAAATCATTCCGCTGATTGGCTATTTTCTCATGCACTCTGGCTACCCTGAGCCGCTGCTTCCCACGGTTATGGGAATCTTTCTGCTTCCGGGAAAGTCTGCGCTGTTCTCTTATGAGTTTTCGCATGGCGCGTTCCAGATATCTGGGATTTGATACCGTATTTCCATTGCTGTCAGAATAGAATGCTTTGATTCCAACATCAATTCCAATCGTTCCTCCAGCATTTGGGCGTGGTTCCGGTTTGAAATCAACATTTAAGACTGCAAAATATTTTCCGGCCGGTGTGTACTCAATGGTTACGTGATTAATTTTTCCCACTTCCATCGACTGGCGTATTTTGACAAATCCAAGT
>NZ_QUED01000103.1:0-512 GCF_003477865.1 Blautia sp. AF34-10 | reverse complement strand
ACCAGCTGGCTTTATATTCCAGCATTTCGAAAAACTTTGCCCAGGAAACACTTGCTATGGATTTTGCCAGTTTATGGTTCCGGATCATTCCCTTCACGTTCAGATCCTCAATACAGATGGTTTGGTTTTCGCGCACCAGCATCGTTGACTGTTTCTGCAGGAAATCATTCCGCTGATTGGCTGTTTTCTCATGCACTCTGGCTACCCTGAGCCGCTGCTTCCCGCGGTTATGGGAATCTTTCTGCTTCCGGGAAAGTCTGCGCTGTTCTCTTATGAGTTTTCGCATGGAGCGTTCCAGATATCTGGGATTTGATACCGTATTTCCATTGCTGTCAGAATAGAATGCTTTGATTCCGACATCAATTCCAATCGTTCCTCCAGCATTTGGGCGTGGTTCCGGTTCGAAATCAACATTTAAGACTGCAAAATATTTTCCGGCCGGTGTGTACTCAATGGTTACGTGATTAATTTTTCCCACTTCCATCGACTGGCGTATTTTGACAAATCCAAGT
>NZ_QUED01000102.1:0-526 GCF_003477865.1 Blautia sp. AF34-10 | reverse complement strand
AAAGGATCTGTAAGAAAAAAAGGAAAGAAATGGTACTACCGCTTCTATGTAGAGGACGCAAGCGGCAATCTTGTTCAGAAAGAATGCGTTGGAACAGAAAGCAAAAGTGGAACTGAAAAGCTGCTCCGTCAGGCAATGGATGATTATGAGAAAAAGAAATTTGTTGCCAAAGCGGAAAATCTCACAGTCGGACAACTTCTGGATGTGTGGGCAGAGGAGGAATTAAAAACAGGTACGCTCAGCAATGGTACGGTGGAGAATTACCTCGGAACAATCCGAAATATTAAGAAACACCCATTGGCAGAACGGAAACTGAAAAATGTAACCTCTGAACATTTGCAATCCTTCTTCGATTTGCTTTCCTTCGGGGGAGTTCATCCCGATGGAAAAGAGAGAAAGGGGTATAGCAAAGATTACATCCATTCTTTTTCCGCAGTCATGCAGCAGTCCTTCCGTTTTGCAGTATTTCCAAAGCAGTATATTACGTTCAATCCCATGCAGTATATTAAACTGCGGTATCAGACGG
>NZ_QUED01000101.1:0-526 GCF_003477865.1 Blautia sp. AF34-10 | reverse complement strand
AAAGGATCTGTAAGAAAAAAAGGAAAGAAATGGTACTACCGCTTCTATGTAGAGGACGCAAGCGGCAATCTTGTTCAGAAAGAATGCGTTGGAACAGAAAGCAAAAGTGAAACTGAAAAGCTGCTCCGTCAGGCAATGGATGATTATGAGAAAAAGAAATTTGTTGCCAAAGCGGAAAATCTCACAGTCGGACAGCTTTTGGATGTGTGGGCAGAGGAGGAATTAAAAACAGGTACGCTCAGCAATGGTACGGTGGAGAATTACCTCGGAACAATCCGAAATATCAAGAAACACCCATTGGCAGAACGGAAACTGAAAAATGTAACCTCTGAACATTTGCAATCCTTCTTTGATTTGCTTTCCTTCGGGGGAGTTCATCCCGACGGAAAAGAGAGAAAGGGTTACAGCAAAGATTATATCCATTCTTTTTCCGCAGTCATGCAGCAGTCCTTCCGTTTTGCAGTATTTCCAAAGCAGTATATTACGTTCAATCCCATGCAGTATATTAAACTGCGGTATCAGACGG
>NZ_QUED01000100.1:0-576 GCF_003477865.1 Blautia sp. AF34-10 | reverse complement strand
TGCGGAACTGGTGTACAGATCAGCAATTCCGATGTAAATAAATTGCAGCATACAGGTGTCAGTGAGCCGAAGAATCTGCAGCAGGAAGATGGTAGCAGTTATTACGGAAATGACAGTGCATATGCGGTAAATGGTTATCGTTATGCCGGCGGCTATATTGGTAAAGCTGCTATGGGAAGTACGGCAGCCATCGGTGGAGCAAGCGTTCTGGATCATGTTCTTTCTACGACAGGACTGTTATCAGCACTGACTGTAGTTGCATCTATCATAGACAGCTCAGATGTTTATGGAGCAACAGGCGGATTTAATGTTCTTGCAACAGACGGAGACGGTGTTACGGGAAAAGCCGGTGGATATGCAGGAGAACTTCTTGGAGTTCAGATTCAAAATAGTAATTCTTATAATTTTGCACATATCATAGGGCGTGAAAGTGCCGGTGGATATGTTGGAATCATGGAGCCGGGGAATGCGGCAGATGTGGTAAATGGATTAAGTGCTCTTGGAGGACTGATCAAGGCAGATAATCTTCTTGGCGTTTTACAGGCATTTGTTCCTGTGATCAAAAACAGCGAAACA
>NZ_QUED01000010.1:0-120890 GCF_003477865.1 Blautia sp. AF34-10 | reverse complement strand
TATAGTTTACTTTTTTGAAAAATATTATGGTAAACACAACAGCTCCTATAATATCCATTAACAACTGAAATAGGAATGTTTGATGTTCCAAAAAATAAATAAAAACTGCTATTGTTTCAGCAAATAATGCTCCTACTGGTAAAGAATATAATACTGAACTAAAAATATGTTCCCTATTCCAATAGTACAGAATAAATGCTGCTATTGCACAAGCGATTGACCAAACAGTAAACAATATGAATAGCCCAAAGCGGAATCCGCCGGAAAACATAGGTATAAACATTCCTAATATTGCTTGTAAAGCATAAAAACTTAATGTCATTCCAAACATATACAAGAACGAACTAATTCCTGCACAAATATTTGAGGTGCTTAACATAACGATGATAGTATTGGTAATAATCCAAAAACCAAACAATGTTTGAGGTGATGAAAAACTCCATAGTGTATCTGCGGGAAAATAATCTAACAGTCTACATATACACCCTACTAATATACCAATTACAAATATCGCTGTATAAGACTTATATGTATTTCTTAGTTTTATATTTGACACAATAGTTTTCCTCCTAAGTTCAAATTCATATTTGTCGTTTTCTTCATATCCATATTATATCACTCACATATTAGCACTACAATAAAATTTTATGCACCGATAATCTTGTTGAACAGCTCTAACAGTACATCTTTCACACCGCCGGCATTGAATACCAAGCCGACAGCAATCAAGGCAACTACCAAGAAGCCAATGAGCTTTGAAAACTCACGCTTGAACCCTAAGTAGATACCGATAACCACAATCGCCATAAGCACTAAGCTCTGTGCGTTTGATAAAAACCATTGATATAAATTTTGTCCGAAATTCATTTAATTGTCTTTGTAACCCATGTACGAGTAGCTTCGGCAGGGAGATTGTCTTTATTATAGAAGCCAGCATAATACTTCCATGTAAATTCCGCGCCTGCTAGAGAAGCGTTCCCTTGCGGATTGTTTTTCTGTGTTTCCATGTCAATCTTGAAAAGCTCAATCAAAGTGTCCGTTACTTTTGGCGTATCAGATACTTTCAAAGTCGCTGTCTTTCCAGCTTCAACCTTTAAGGAATATACAGTTTTATCTACCTTATATCCTGCTGGTGCGGATAATTCCTTGATATAGATTGTGCCTGCTTTTACCTCTACAACATCTGTATTTCCGTTTTTATCAGTCGTAAGGGTGGCAAGCTGTTTTGTGCAGTCCTTATCAGCAAAGACACCGTATGTTGCACCAGCAATAGAGTAATTTTCGTTACCGTCTGTAATGCCGGTATTACTGGAAGTCTTTTGAAGTGTAGCATTTCCGACATTCAACTTCGCCCAGAATTGCCCTAATTCCTGTCCCTCGCCAGAGTAGATATAACCTCCACATTCATAGCGTCCTTTATTTTCTTTGACAAAGGCTCTTGCACCAGAGAAAACTTCGTCCTGCGTTGCCTTTGGAATTTCATCATAAGAAGCTCGCACGTTATCACATTGCCAGCCGAGATGTACGCTCAATCTCTGCCAGACTACACATTGTTCCAATAGATAAACTTGTTTGTAGTTCAGTTCCTTGTGGGCTTCGCCATACTGTTTGACATATTCTAAGGATAACGCCACATCTGAAATCTGGTCGGCACTCATGCGTGAGCTTGCGTCAGCTCTGGTCTTGTAGCCATTCTTAAAATCTGTATTGATGTCGATACAATAGGCAGTTTCGCCTCAACTTTCATCATGCCCTCATTGAATGTAGAACCAATAGAACCGTCATTCATTACTTTTTCAATGATACCGACACGCTCTGCACTTTCCGTCCAGTATTGCTTACTTTCTGCATGAACGGGTGTAGTCGGTAAAGCAGTAACGACAGTTGCAAGAGCTAAGAAGCCCGTACACAATCGTTTTAATATCTTTTTCATAAATCTAATGCTCCTTTCATTTTGGGTAATAAAATAGCCGTCCAATAAGAACGGCTGAAAATAGAAAAGGAACGTCATTTTAGGCGTTCCATAGTCTATGAAATATTCAATTTTTTCTTGTTTCAATACTGATGTGCTGTACCATATCTTTGCATATCTAGGAAAACTTGCGTATCAAGGCTCATTCGTTGGTAGTAAATAAGTAGTAAATTGATGAGTTTGTTTCCTTGAAAATGCTGATAGATACTGTATTTTAGCGGATAATCAGATTTTTATTGTGTTTTTATTTCAATAACTTTAATATCATGCTGTTATCCTCCTAAATAGATTGAAATATGTCAATGAGTTTTTTCTTGAACAATAGTATAGCACAATTCTTTTATTTTGTTCCAACTTCATACATGATCATAACATGTAAACTTTAAACTATTTTCCCAGATTATTTCTCCATCAGTTTTTCAAACCAGGTATCCATCCCCAAATAAGGGGTGACAACAGAGCGAAACCCAAATGTTAGCTGGACTTCCTGAAACCCATGTTTGCAAACAGGTGATTTTGATTAGCCGTCAGCTAACAAAAATCGGATTGCGTTAGCTGGTAATTGATCATTTTGAATGGAAAATCATGTCACGAACGTGATTAGAAAACAAAAAAAGCGTTCGTTGTCAGCTAATCCAGCTAACATTTTCGAACGCTTTGAAGCCCGTCGCCAAGAGGATTTGAACCTCCGACCCCTCGCTTAGGAGTATAGCTTACCATGTGATACACGGTTCGGATGTAACTTCCAATATCATCCCTTACGCAGAATGACTTATGTGTGGGATACCAGAGAAGCCTTCCATGAGTATTATGACGGCGAGCGCAGCAGTATCCCGGAGGAATACCGGGTGATGACTTTCCAGGATGATCTTCCCGAAGAAGAAAAAACCGAGTGGGCTATGGATATTGCCTTTGACATGGACGAGTTTTTCCGGCAGCGTGATCCGCAGTATGCGGCGGAACACCCGGAGGTACAGGCTGCCAAGGAGGAAATCTACGAAAACCTGATGGCAGGGCGCATTTCCGCTCTGGATGAAAAGCTGGCGGCGCTGGGGCAGACGCAGGAGGACTATCTTCCTTCGGAAATTGAAAAGTTCAAGGATGCCACGGGCTATGAGGAATTCCTTGATTTTGATCCGGCGGAGGTCAAGGACGCTTTGAACGACCCGGAGAAGTCCCATGCGGATGAAATGCTGTCCGCTGCGGAGAAGGTTGCCTCGGAAAAGATGACTGTGCTTGTAGTGGAGCCTATGAAGGAACCCTATGTGAAGGAAATCGACCCCGATCTTCATTCCCTGCAGGCGGAAGTCGGCGGAGACATTGGCGCAACTAATCCCTATTCTGACCCGGTGGCGCTGGTTTGCAATGATGAAGGAAAGCTCATCGGGCTTGACCTGAACCGTGGGCTACGGGATGAAAATGGAGAAATTTATGATATCGTAGCAGGAACTTTCCTGGTGGTTGGACTTGGTGAGGAAGATTTTTCCTCCCTGTCCCGGCAGAGAAACAAGACCTCGCTTTTCTGCCAGACCGTTTTGAAACTGGCGAACGTGTGCAGACACCGAGGGGCAGCTTTCAGGTGACAACCATGAACCGAGAGCAGATGGAGACAGCCGGTTACGGCGTCCACCATGTTTCCGATGATGGAAAGTATCTTATCATGGGAAACGGCACACGGGCCTTTGCCGTGGCAGTGGAGCAGCCGGAGAAGGACAATCCTCTCCGCACCGCTGAAATGACGCTGGAGGATGACTATGGCATGATCGATGGCGTTATCAACAACGGCAGACGCGGCGAAGAATCGGAAAAAGCCCAGGAGTACGCAGATCGGACGACGCCGGAGAAGCCTTCCATCCGTGAGCGGTTAGAAGATGCCAAACGGGAGTGTGCTGAGCACAAGCCCTCGGAGGGCAAGAAGCCCGGCCGTGATGTGCCGGAGCATGACTGCCTATGAGCCGAAGCAAGAAGTGGCGGCTGGAATGGGCGTTCTTCCTGGGCGAGAACGGCAGGCGGCAGTATAATCATATCTGCAAAAGATGTGTTCACGGCTGCAAGCAGAGTTTCCGGGTGTGTCTGGTTGCTTGTCCGCATTACAGTTCCAAGCGGGCTGAGAACTGTGAGAATAAGGGTGGAAAAGCCACAGAATAATCCCCTGTATTCGCAGTTTCAAAGAGAACCTATATGACTTGCAGATGCTATCCTAGATAGAAGATATTCTCTTTTTGGCATGCCGATTTGTTTGATTTTATGGGATTTGATATTTACACTATGACAATTAGAAGTTCCATTTCATAGACAAATGGTAAATCAGACGCCGGGCGCGGCGGCCATATGCCCGCTTGCGTCCGGCGTCTTTTCAAGTTCTCTGATACCAACTTTATTGCTAATCTTTACAGATCAAACAAAGTCATTTGGCATTCCTTGCAGGATTTTACTTTTCGTTCTTTTATAACATCGTCTGACCCAACCTCTCCAAAAAGTAAAGGCGATGTTGGATTGTGTATTTGAGTGTTACGCATTACTGTATTATGACTATAATTTGCATAGCAATATAAGCATCCATTTCTGCATGTGGTCAGTGTTCTATGAAATTTTGTAACCTTTTCTCCCAAAAACACAGCTGTTCGTTTGCCCTCATAATAATAATTATCCACCGGAAAATGCAGTATTTCTCCTTTTTCGTTATAATACCAGTCTTGTGTTCCATAGGCAGTAAAAACAGGATGTTCAACCGTAAAAACTAGCTTACCACCAGACTTCAGTATTCTATATATCTTTTTTACTAAAATCTCATAATCTGCTACATAGTGAAACGCAAGTGAACTTAATATTACATCAAAACTCTCCTCTGGGAATTCCACATCTTCTATAGCACAGCATTTATATTCAACCTGTGGAAAATGTGTTTTTTCTTTGGCTACCTCGAGCATTTTATGAGAAATATCAACACCTACAACAGAAGACGCTCCGTGTTCCATCGCATAAATACAGTGCCATCCATAGCCGCATCCTAAATCAAGCACACGCTTAGCTTTAAAATCCGGCAGCAGCTTTCTCAATGTCTCCCATTCTCCTGCACCGGCTAGTCCCTGCTGTGAGCGACTCATTTGACTGTATTTTTGAAAAATATATCATCATCATATTTGTTTTCTTTTCCATATTCTACGTAATTCAACATCTTTCACCTCGCTGTAAACTTCCGATTTCTATTTTTGTTTCCATAGCATAGTGTACTCTTTTTCACCAGTATCTTCATCCAAATCTTCACATTGAATAATGAACCCTTCTCTTTGGTAAAAAGAAATTGCTCTGGCATTCTTCTGGTATACATTTAATCGTAAGCTAACTTTTTTATCCTTAATATAATCCAATAAAAGTTTACCTATGCCACATGACTGCATTTCATCAGAGACAAAAATACCTTCGATATATTCATCATTTAGTCCTACAAATCCTTGTATCATTTTATCCACTTCAAACACATAGACTTCGGATTGTGACATCATTTCTTTCACTAATTCATAATTACTTTTCCAGTATTGATTGGAAATAAAATAATGTGCTTTCAGATTTGTCTTTAACCATATGTCAGCGACTCTATCGATATCTCTGTTCAGCAACTTTCTAATCATAACAAATATTCTCCACAACAACATCCTTTATGCTTTTCTCTTTTATCTATTCTATCACAAGCTTACCATTAATCATCGATTTTTTGATATTTTTTCTTTTACCCCCACTGTAAAACAGCCTCTGAGCGTTTCGTTATATAGAGGGATACAAATAAGAGCAAGATCCACCCATGTTTAACGGTATTGCCATTTTGCCTCCCGTCAACCTATGGGTTTTATCTTGATGGGGATCTCCCCATACCCTCTCAATAACAGACGTTTCGCTTGTTTGGTTCAGTCATCTTGACTCCTTTCCTCCAGGATTCAGGAAATAAAAAATGCCTGCCTGGAACTTTTATAGATAGTAAAGTTCCAAACAGACATTGCTGTTTGACCATTAGCTGTAGCTAATAGAATTGAAGAACGTGATTAGAAAATAACAAAAGCGTTCGTTGTCAGCTAATCCAGCTAACATTTTCGAACGCTTTGAAGCCCGTCGCCAAGAGGATTTGAACCTCCGACCCCTCGCTTAGGAGTATGGCTTACCATGTGATACACGGTTCGGATGTAACTTCCAATATCATCCCTTACGCAGAATGACTTGTAGTAAACGAACTTTATGGTGCAAAACACCTATTCTGACGCAGTTTTATGTGTCCGTTGGGTGGTCCTATTAGCAAATTCTTAGCAAGAGGACACCCAGCTAAAGCTGATTGCTACTGCCATTCTTCACTCCCTTAGTCAAAATGACAAGGCAAATACATGGAGGTTACTATGGACAAGAAAGAGAAAAAGTCACTGCCGGAACCGCGCACATACACCGTGGAACAGATTGCAGCCATGCTCAACATCGGCCGCACAACCGCATATCAGCTCGTCAAGCAGGAGGAGTTCAGGATCGTCCGCATAGGAAATGCAATCCGCGTTTCAAAGAAATCTTTTGACGAGTGGCTGGAAAGTTTAGAACTGTGAATATCGCAAGAAACGCCGTAGGCTCAAAAAACCTATGGCGTTTTTTTATACCCATTTTGAAGGAGGCTGGCAATGAAACTGACAGAAGCAGAAATGAGGATGGTGTTTCAGATTGAAAGTACCAATCAGAACGCCGCCCTGAATGAGATTTATATGACATGGCGCTATGCGCCGAACTCGGCAGTGAAAGAAACGGCAGAAAGCCTTCTGGACAAGCTCCGCCCACTGTCGGATCAGGAGTGCATGGATTTGATCCGCAAGGTGCAGACCGAATACCGTCTGCCGGAGAAAGCCCGCACCATCGGGGAAATGCTGGCAGAGGCCAGACAGCAATCCGGGGCGCAGAAGTTATCCGGCCATGACATTATGGCTTTGGAGCGTTTCGACCCGGCAACCAGACACATGATCGTCTTTGATGTTCTTACCCATGACTCGCCTGTTGGCTGGAAGGGTGAGAAAATGCGCCTGTTCCTGACCGACACCGGATACAGCAAGGCTTTGGAAAATCAGGAAAAGGGGCATATCAAAATCCGCAACCATGCGAAGGTACTTTCCGGCAATCTCCACTATGACCATAAAGACCGTGAGAGGTAGCCGCCCCCAAAATGTATCAAAATCAGCGGAAAATCTTCTGTTTCTTCCTCCGTGGCTTGCGTTCTGAACAGGGCGTGGATGTTTTCCCATGCGGGAGGCTATGGAGGCGTACAGACGGATAAACCGCTTAAAATCAACACTTTTTATTTTCACAGGAAGGAGGTGCGAAGATGGCTGTTTTTCGTATTGAAAAGACCCGTGATTATACGGTCATGTCGAACCATCACTTGAAAGATCGAACGCTGACCCTGAAATCCAAAGGGCTGCTGTCCATGATGTTGTCGCTCCCTGACGAGTGGAATTACACCACCAGAGGTCTTGCGGCGATCTGCCGGGAAGGTGTGGACAGCATCGGTGCGGCATTGAAGGAGCTGGAAAACCACGGGTATATCCGGCGCACCCAGCTCGGGATGAAAAAGGCAAGATCACGGATACCGAGTATGTCATTTACGAAATGCCTCAGTGCGAGCCGCCGTCAAGCCCAGGTACGCCTTTACCGGGTACGGCAAAGCCATATACGGAAAACCCGGATATGGGTATCCCGGATACGGCGGAACCGTGTACGGAAAACCCCGCACAATTAAATACTAAAAAATCAAGTAAAGAAACATCAAAGACTGATTTATCAAGTACAGAACTATCAAATCCTATCCAATCAAATCCCCCTACCCCCGCAGGGGCACGGATGGGAACGGATCGGATGGGAGCCAGAGAATGTTATCGTGAAGTGATTTTGGATAACATCGAGTACAGCTATCTGGTGCAGGACAGCCATATCGACCGTGAGCAGCTTGACGAAATCGTTGACCTAATCGTGGATACCGTATGTTCTGCCCGCAAAGTCATCCGCATTGCCGGAGACGATTATCCGGCGGAGGTGGTAAAGTCCCGGTTTATGAAGCTGGACAGCTCCCATGTTCAGTATGTTATGGACTGCATGAAGGACAACACCACCTATGTCCGCAATATCAAGAAATACCTTCTGGCGGCGCTGTATAACGCCCCGACCACCATCAACAGCTACTATTCTTCTCTGGTGCAGCACGATATGTACGGGGACGGGCAAAGGGGGCGAGGCTAAATGCAGGAGGAAGTAACGCGGGGCGCTGTAACACTCATTGTTGACGGAGCCAAGCTAAGCGAGCAGGTCTTTGAAAAGGCCGTCAAAAAGTTTTTGGAGGAAATCCAGAAAAGCCAGAAGCCCAAAATCTACCGCGGCAGGCAGAGCCTTAAACAGCTTGCCAGCCAGAACGCCGGTCTTGCCAATATCGAGATCAGCGACAAGAATATCAAGGCTTTCTCCCGTGTGGCGAAGAAATACCATGTGGATTTTGCCTTGAAGAAGGACACCACTGCAGAGCAGCCTCGTTACCTGGTCTTTTTCAAAAGCCGGGACGCGGATGCCATCACAGCGGCATTTCAGGAGTTTGCCAGCCGGAAAATGAGCCGTGAGGAAAAGCCCTCCATCCGGGAACGGCTGACCCAGGCGAAGGAACAGGCGGCGGAGAAAGTGGAACACCGCACCATTGACCGGGAGAAAGTAAAGGTCAAAGATCGGAGCGTGCAGAGATGAACATGAAAAAACTGTTTTTGCTGAATCTCCCGTATCTTCTGTTCGTGTATCCCTTCGATAAGCTGGCACAGGCTTTCCGGCTTGCGCCCGGTGCTGACCTTTCCGGCAAGCTGCTCTCCATTGGGGACGGCTTCACGGCAGCGCTTTCCTCCCCGTGGCTCAGTTTCCAGCCAACGGACCTTCTGATCGGCATAGCCGGTGCGGTGGTCCTTCGCATGGCGGTCTACCTGAAAGGCAAGAACGCTAAGAAGTACCGTCACGGGATCGAGTATGGTTCTGCTCGCTGGGGTATGGCGGCAGATATCGCTCCCTACATGGACAAGGACTTTTTCCAGAACATCCCTATGACGCAGACGGAGCGGATCACAATGGCGAGCCGTCCAAAGCAGGCGAAGTATGCCAGAAACAAAAACATTCTGGTGATCGGTGGTTCCGGCAGCGGCAAGACGCGGTTCTTCTGTAAACCATCTCTGCTGCAAGCCCATTCGTCCTATGTCTGCACCGATCCGAAAGGGACCTTGCTGCCGGAGATCGGCACTTTCCTGGAACGGAAGAAATACCGTATCAAGTGCCTCAACCTGATAAACTTCCGAAAATCCATGAAATACAATCCACTGGCCTACATTCGGTCAGAGAAGGATATCTTAAAGCTGGTGAACGCCCTGATTATGAACACGAAGGGAGAAGGCGAAAAATCTTCGGAAGATTTCTGGGTCAAGGCAGAGCGCCTGTATTATTCTGCGTTGATCGGCTACATCTGGTACGAGGCCACGGAGGAAGAAAAGAACTTCATCACACTTCTGGACCTTATCAATGCCAGTGAAGCCAGAGAAGATGACGAGACTTATCAAAGCCCGGTGGACCTGCTCTTTTCTCAACTGGAGGAACGGGAGCCGGACCACTTTGCCGTCAAGCAGTACCGCAAATTCAAGATGGCGGCGGGCAAGACCTTAAAATCCATCCTCATTTCCTGCGGCGCCCGGCTTGCTCCCTTCGATATCAAGGAGCTGCGGAACCTGATGGAATATGACGAACTGGAACTGGATACCCTGGGCGACCAAAAGACGGCGCTGTTTGTGATCCTGTCAGATACGGACAGCACTTTCAATTTCGTGGCCGCCCTCATGTATAGTCAGCTTTTCAATCTGCTCTGCGACAAGGCGGATGACTTCTACGGTGGGCGGTTGCCCGTCCATGTCCGTCTGATTCTGGACGAGTTTGCCAACATCGGCCAGATACCGAACTTCGATAAGCTGATTGCCACCATCCGAAGCCGTGAGATATCGGCTTCTATTATTTTGCAGTCGCAAAGCCAGTTAAAGACCATCTACAAGGATGCGGCGGATACCATCGTCGGTAACTGTGACAGCACCTTGTTTTTGGGAGGCAAGGAGAAATCCACCCTCAAGGAAATTTCGGAGTTGCTGGGGAAAGAGACCATTGATCTCTATAACCAGTCCGAAACCGGGGCAGCCAGGTTTCCCACGGCCTCAGTTATCAGAAATTAGGAAAGGAGTTGATGACCCAGGACGAATTGGCAGTGATGGACGGCGGCAAGTGTATCTTCATGCTGCGAGGCGTGCGTCCGTTCCTTTCGGACAAGTACGACCTCACCCGACACCCGAATTACAGATACACGGCCGACGCCGACCCTAAAAATGTCTTTGACATGGAACGGTACATGAAGAAGCAGCGTGCCGTGGTAAAACCCACGGACACCTTCGATGTGTACGAGATTGACGCAACAACTTAACCCAAAATCAAAAACATTTTTTAGGAGGATTATTTTATGGAATTTTTCAACAGCGCAGTTGGTGTTTTGCAGACTCTCGTAGTGGCCCTGGGCGCAGGTCTTGGTATCTGGGGCGTTATCAACCTTCTGGAAGGTTACGGTCAGGACAACCCTGCTTCCAAAAGCCAGGGTATGAAACAGTTCATGGCTAATTAAAGGGAACAAAAAAGAAAGGAAAACCAATCCAGACGGTATCAGCGGCAGGATACAAGAATAAATTGTGATTTCACAAGATTGGTGCTATAATAAGAGAAAAGTCCTGCCGGGGCAGCCGCCCCGGTGGTATGGATAGAAAGGCAGGAAAACAATATGCACATCAGCTATAAACCACTCTGGCACACACTGTTAGAGCGTGATATGAGGAAAGAGGATTTAAGGCTTGCCGCTGGTATGACAACGAATATGATTGCCAACATGAGCAAAGAGGGAAAGCACATCAGCATGGACACATTAGCCCGTATCTGTGAAACGCTGAATTGTGAGATTACCGATGTGATTGAGTTAGTACCAGACGAGCCTGCTTCCACAGGAGGTAAGGAACATGAGAGAATTGAAACCAAGAATAACGGAAAACGGAATTGATTATATCCTTGTCGGAGATTACTACATCCCGGACTTGAAACTGCCGGAGGAACACCGCCCTATCGGAAAGTACGGACGGATGCACCGGGAATATTTAAGGGAAGTCCACCCAGCCAGATTGAATACATTGATACTGACCGGAGAATTGTGGACATATCTTGCAGACCTGAACGAACAGGCACAGGAACGGTTAGACACTATCATGGAGCAGATGAAAGCCACCGAGGGCGTGACAGAGGAATTGAAGCGAACTCAACAAATGGAATGGGTGCAGCGTTGTAATAACATTCACAACCGGGCAGAAGAAATTGTTTTGCATGATATAATTTATTCATACGGGAGTAATTAAATCGGAGGTATATAAGATGATTGAAATTGTATTTGGTGAAAGTGCCTGTGGAAGTTTGAAAATTGCCCAAACTTACGGTAAGGGAAAGTATAGAGGAAGTGCAGTTTCGGTCTTTATGAGGCACGAAGATGGGAGTGTTCCATCTTCAGATGAAATGAAAGAAGCACAAATTCAAGCACAGGAACAAGAACATATTGCTTGGGAGAATGCTATTCCATTGGGAGGCAAGAGCAGTGATGTTTATTGTTTTGATATGGCTCTTAGTGTGGGAGATATTTCTGATAATGGAATTGGCGAACAGCGGAAAAATGTTCTCAAGAAAATGCTGTCTGTCTGGTTTGTAGAGGATTTAGACTATCAGGTTGAAGAAAAAATACAGAAAATTAAAACTACATTGTCTTCGGTTATTGAACGATATGTAGCTGGGGAAGAAGTTCGTATTTGGTATAGCTATAATCCGGATGAACTTTGCGGTATGTACTGGCTTATGAAACAACTTCGACCATTAAACTGTCAGACAACAATTTATTTGGTTAAGTTACCTGCCTGGGAATATGGAAAAGAAAATACTATGACATCCAAAATAGCATGGGGTGAGGTTTCTCCTGGCGAATGGGGAAAATATATAACTCTACAAGAAAAAGCTAAGCCTGTATTTCTTTCAGCTTGTGCTATGAAATGGAATCAACTTCAAAATGAAAATGCACCTTTGCGTGCAATGCTAAATGGTAAATTGCAAAGTGTTTCAGAAGATATATATGATAGTTTCATTCTTCGTGAAATTGCGGAACAGCCAGAGCAATTCAAAATGGCTATTGTTATAGGTAATGTTTTAGGAAAATATCAACTTGGAATTAGTGATGTATGGATTTCTAATCGCATTGATAAAATGCTTGAAGATGGTGTGTTGGAAATTATACAGGACGCACCAAAGGGAGAAACAAATTATCGCCGGATATTAAGAAAACGAATGAAATAATAACCACAGCAAGAACCGCTGCTACATGGAAGGCACCCCAACCATGCAACAGCGGTTTTTTTTACCGTTTTTTCCTCTGGCTGATAGGCGTTCCCATTTTCTTTGATTTTTTGAGAATCCGAATCAGCCAGCGAAATTCTTCGTCTGACAGATTTTTATAGTTGATACCGAGCTGCTTGCAGTAAAGGACAACCAGCTTTTCATCCCGGCTGCCCTTGAAATTTTCGACTGCTTCGAGATTTTCTTTCAATTCATCGGCAACGGTGGTCTGGGGCGCACTCTCACTGTCCTTTTTGTGGGCTTCCCGAATATCCCGGATAATCAGGTTGAGGTCATCCAGAACCATGTGACTGAAATACTCATCATCACTGATATGGGCGGCTTGCAGCACTTTCAAATGCGGGTCATCTTCGCCTGGGCGATACCGTTCAATGATTTCATGCCGGACGGTATCGACAAGTGCATTGAGGTTTTGAATCTGCATGGTAGCAATCCCGTCCACATAAATCTCAATGTCTGCAAGAAACTTGATGAAATCTTTATGTGTAGCAAGCTCACAGAGCAGACGGTTGTTAATCCGACCGCTTTTCAGCAGTGCCACCATCTCATCATTCAAATGCAGCTCCCTTAATGGCGTGTTGATCTCCGCCCGGTTCTCTGTCCGGCAAAAGAGATAATCGAGGGACACCCCATAAAAATCTGCCAGCAGGATAAGGTTGCCATGATTGATTTCCTTATAATCCTCTTTTTCATAATTCCCAAGAGCTGATTTGGAAATGCCCGTCAGCTTTGATAATTCTTCCAGATTTAAGCCTTTGTCCTTGCGGAGTTCCCAAAGGCGTTCCTGTATGCTTGTTGCTCCTTTCATGGGCGCACGCTCCTTTCCGGTGGTTTGATTGCTGCCGCTTATCTGGATTATATCACACTTTCCGCAATCGTGGAAATTTCTGATTTTTACCCCTGATTCCTACTTTGTGGATATACGGCACAGGGCACAAAAATGTTCTATGATACAGGTAGTTCATCGATGGATTATTCCAATCGAATGACCAGCCTGTGTGGGATATGCTTCCCCGGCGATGTAGTGCCATGACTTTTGGCAGGGATATGGAGGAACCCTGACCGAAACGAGCATACCAAAGGGAGCGATACGCCGTTGTGAGATTCAGGGGAGGAACGACACCGGGGAGAACTGGCGAACTGACACCGAAATGATACCGAAACACGACAACCTGATAGGGGGATAGTCTACCCTATCGCTGATACTTCGGGAGATTTTAGGCGGTTCTATGACTGTAATTTTGCCGAAAATCGCCCCGAAACCATACACTAAAACGGGAGGAAGCGCAATATGCCGAGAATGAGCAAAAAGAGGAAGCATGAGCTTTCCTTTTACCTCAATGACCGGGGGCGTGTCACTTACAACGAATTATGCCGGAAATGCCAGCATGGGTGCAGGCAGAGCTTCCGGGCGGTTGTGGTTGACTGCCCCCGTTATTTATCCAAACGAGCAAGGAAAAAGGAGGAAGACACCGAATGAATTTTGAATTTATGACGATAGACACACCATTGCCGCCCTGTATGCCCTTTCCCAGAGCGTTGACAGGATTTCCAGTCAGCAGCACCGCAAAGGTCATGTACTGCCGGATGTTGGACGCTATGCTATCCAAAGGGCAGGAGGACGAAAACGGAATCCTGTTTGTCTGCTTCCCTGTTACAGCCATTGCCGCAGTCTTGTCCCGCAGCTCTATGACGGTCAAGCGTTCTCTGAATGAACTGGAAACCGCCGGACTTATCATGCGGGTGCGTCAGGGCGTTGGAGAACCAAACCGAATTTATGTGCTGATACCGGGAAAGGAGGACGCTGCCCTTGCCTGATACCTCAAAGCTGGAAAAGCTCAACCGGGAGCTGGAGAAAAGCGAAAAGAAACTGCGGAAAGCCATCAATGATGAAAAGGCATTGCAGCACCAGTTGAAACAGCTTACCCGAAAGGAACGGACGCACCGGCTCTGTACCCGTGGCGGTATGCTGGAAAGTTTTCTGCAAGAGCCGGAACGCCTGACAGATGATGATGTCATGCTGTTGTTGAAACTCATTTTTCACAGACAGGACACGCAGGAATTATTGAAAAAACTGCTGGAACGGAAGAAGCCAGAAACCCCTTAGTTTACTAAGGGCGCAATTATACACCACCCAAAGGTTGGTGCATTGCGTTCTCCGAAGGCTCCTCGCCGGAGGGCTGTAATTTTCCGCAGCCACGGTCTGCTCCAAATCAAACAGGGGACGCTACACTTCCCCTGCGCTGGCTTTCGCCAGCTACCCTTTTGTGGACTTGCCATCTGGGGACACCTTGCGTTGCAAGCTGTTCCCAGCCGACAAGTTTTACAGAATCAGTTTTCTGTCTTTTGAGAAGAAATGAAAAATGTTATACTAAAAAATGAAAATGCCTATTGACTCTCACGGAACGTCATAGATTAAAGTTACCTTATCAGGAACAGGAGGTCAGCAGCTATGAGGACAGTAAAAGAAATATCAGATTTAACAGGTATCAGCGTTCGCACGCTTCACTATTATGATGAAATCGGGTTGTTAAAGCCAACAGAAAAAAGTGATGCGGGATACCGGCTTTATGACGATAAGGCACTGGAAACATTACAACAGATTTTATTTTTCCGTGAGTTTGATATCTCCTTGAAAGAAATCAAAGCTGTTTTGGACAATCCGGCTCTTGAAAGAAATCAGATTCTACAAGTACAGCGAAAAATGTTGGTAACAAAGAAAGAACGAATGGAACGTCTGATTGCCAGCATTGATGACATTCTGAAAGGAGAGAACAAAATGGATTTTACAATTTTTACCAAAACAGAAGTAGAAGAAATGTTCCAAACCATGCTTGAGCATATGCCGGAGAATATGAGAAACATTGCAATTAAAGAATTTGGTAGCATTGAACAATGGAAAAAGCATTATATGGAAGTCGTATCTTCGGAAGAAATGCAGAAAGGCTATGCAAAGGTAGTTGAATGGTATGGTGGAAAGGACAAGTTTCTGTCTGTTGCCCGAACTCCCGTCAGCAAAGAAGTTGCAGAAAGCTATAACAAACGGATAGAAGCGATTTTGCAAAAACTGATTGCAAAACAGAATTGTGACATAGATTCTTTTGAAGTAAAAGAGCTTGTTGGAGAATATGGCTTTGTTATGAAACAGCTTGCCCAGATAAAAGAAGAAAAAGGCTTTATGATGGCACAGGCGCAGTATTACCGCAATGAACAAATCAAACCAATGATAGACGAAAAATACGGTGAAGGGGCTTCTGATTTCTTTGCACAGGCAATAGAAAACTATTATAAAGTTAAGTAATCTTGAATTTTAACTAAATACCCGCCGCCCCCAGCGGCACACCAAGCAGGAAATCTGAAAAAGGTCTCCTGCTTTTTTTATACCTAAAATCGGAAAGGAGGAACACTAAATGCCCTGTCCACACAATCAAATCTCCATCGTCCAGCGTAGCAACCGCCAGTCTGCTGTTGCCGCCGCTGCTTACCAAAGCGGCGAAAAGCTGTTCTGTGAATACGACCAGCAAGTGAAGCACTACCCAGAAAAGCGTGGTATCGTCCATAATGAAATCCTGCTCCCGGCAAATGCCCCGCCAGAGTATGCAGACCGCAATACCTTATGGAACGCCGCCGAAGCTGTTGAGAAGCAATGGAACTCCCAGCTTGCAAGGCGGTGGGTGCTTTCCATTCCCAGAGAGATACCGCCCGACCAGTACGCCGCCCTTGTCCGGGATTTCTGCAATCAGCAGTTTGTTTCCAAAGGAATGTGCGTGGATTTTGCCATCCATGACAAAGGGGACGGAAACCCTCACGCTCATGTCATGCTGACTATGCGGGCAATGGATGAACATGGGAAATGGCTTCCCAAGAGCCGCAAGGTTTATGACCTTGACGAGAACGGGGAACGGATAAAACTTCCGTCCGGCAGATGGAAAAGTCACAAGGAAGATACGGTTGACTGGAACGACCGCAAGTATTGTGAAATCTGGCGGCATGAATGGGAGATCATCCAGAACCGCTATCTGGAAGCCAACAACCGCCCGGAGCGGGTGGATCTCCGTTCTTATGAAAGACAGGGGCTTGATATTATCCCTACCGTCCATGAGGGTGCTGCTGTCCGGCAGATGGAAAAGCGAGGGATTCAGACCAACATCGGAAATCTGAACCGGGAAATCAAAGCCGCCAACAGCCTGATGAAGTCTATCCGGCAGCTTATTAAAAATCTCAAAGGCTGGATTATCGAGCTTAGTGAAAAACGAAAAGAACTGCTTGCGGAAAAAGCTGCGGAGGAAGCGGTATTTCTTCCCAATCTGTTGATGAAGTACATGGAGGTACGAAAGGCAGAACGGAGCGACTGGACACGGGCGGGACAAAACCGTGGAACTTCCAAAGACTTAAAGGCAGTCAGCGAAGCCCTGTCCTATCTTCAGAGAAAGGGACTTTCCACCGTGGAGGATTTGGAAAACTTTATAGAAACGTCCGGGAAATCTGCCGCCGACTACCGAAAGCAGATGAAGCCAAAGGAAACCCGCAGCAACGTGATTGACGCTATCCTTGCCGCCCGGACGGACTGTAAGGAATGTAAGCCCGTTTATGAGAAATACCAGAAGATATTTTTCAAGAAAACTAAGGAAAAATTCAAGCTGGAACACCCGGAGGTTGCCCGGTTTGAGAAAGCCAGTGCCTACCTTGCCAAGCACCCGGATGATAAGGACAGCACGAAAAAGGAGCTTTTGCAGGAACAGGCGAAGCTTGTGGGCGAAATCGCAGACTTGAAAGTACCGTTGACCGAGGTGCAGGAAGATTTGAAGAAGCTGCGGGACATCCGCTACTGGGTACGGAAAGCCACACCCGGCACAGAGGAAAGCAAAGAGCCGCCCAAGAAGCAGCCCCTCAAAGAAGTCTTGCAGGATAAGGCTGACGAGAAGAAAGCACAGAAAAACGCCCCGGCGCAGACGAAACACAAACAACAGGATATGGAACTTTAACAGGCACTTGCCATTTTCAGATTGAGAATGATAAGTGCCTTTTCTTTTTTACAAGGAGGAATTGATTTGAATGTATTTGAAGCTGTGAAGCAGTCCGTTACGACAAGACAGGCTGCGGAGCATTACGGAATCCGGGTAAACAGAAACGGGATGGCTTGCTGCCCGTTCCACAACGATAAGACCCCCAGCATGAAGCTGGACAAGCGTTTCCACTGCTTCGGATGTGGTGCAGATGGGGATGTGATTGATTTTGTAGCTGCCCTGTACGGGCTGGGGAAAAAGGAAGCCGCCGCACAGTTGGCGAGTGACTTCGGGCTTGCCTATGAGGACTGGAAGCCACCGGGCAGGGCAAGGAAGCCCAAGCCCCGGCAGAAATCCCCGGAAGAACAGTTCCGGGAAGCAAAGGCACATTGCTTCCGTGTCCTTGCCGATTATCTACACCTCTTACGGGTATGGAAAACCGACTATGCCCCGCACTCCCCGGAGGAAGCGTTTCATCCCCGGTTCGTGGAAGCCTTGCAGAAGCAAGCCCATGTGGAATATCTGCTGGATGTGCTGCTGTTCGGGGAGACAGAGGAAAAAGCGGTTTTGATTATGGACTACGGAAAGGATGTGATACAGCTTGAACAGCGAATGGCAGAGCTTGCAGCCGCAGACGCAGCAAGAACTAAAAAACACCATGAACGCCATGCAGCCGCCCCAGAGCGTTGAGGAAGTAAAGGCAACTCTGGAAACCACCGAGAAAGGCGGCGTCCGCCAGAGCATACGGAACTGCCTGACCGTATTCCAGCGTGACCCTGTGCTTGCCGGGGCAATCGCCTACAACATCCTGACCGACCGCAAGGACATCATAAAGCCCATCGGTTTTCACAGAGAAAGCACAGCCCTGACCGATACGGACATGAAGTATCTGCTTCTCTATCTGGAGGAAACCTACGGGCTTACCAGTGAGAAAAAGATTGAAACCGCCATCGGGATTGTGGCGAATGAGAATAAGTACCACCCCATCCGGGATTTTCTGAACAGCCTTGCATGGGACGGGACTGAGCGCATCCGCTTCTGTCTGCGGCACTTTCTGGGAGCTGATGTGGACGATTACACCTATGAAGCCTTGAAGCTGTTCATGCTGGGGGCGATTACAAGGGCATTTAAGCCCGGAAGCAAGTTTGAAATCATGCTGTGTCTGGTAGGCGGTCAGGGGGCTGGCAAATCCACCTTCTTCCGGCTGCTGGCAGTCCGGGACGAGTGGTTTTCCGATGATTTGCGGAAGCTGGACGATGATAACGTGTACCGCAAGCTGCAAGGTCACTGGATAATTGAAATGTCGGAAATGATGGCAACCGCCAATGCCAAGAGCATTGAGGAAATCAAGTCCTTTCTAAGCCGCCAGAAAGAGGTTTACAAAATTCCCTATGAAACTCACCCGGCAGACCGCCCCCGTCAATGCGTGTTCGGCGGCACTTCCAACGCCCTTGACTTTCTCCCCCTTGACCGTTCCGGCAACCGCCGATTTATCCCGGTCATGGTGTACCCGGAGCAAGCCGAGGTTCACATTTTGGAGGACGAAGCCGCTTCCAGAGCCTATATCAGCCAGATGTGGGCGGAAGCAATGGAGATTTACCGAAGCGGCATGTTCAAGCTGTCATTCAGCCCAGCCATGCAGCGGTATCTCAAAGAACACCAGCGGGATTTTATGCCGGAGGACACCAAAGCCGGGATGATACAGGCTTACCTTGATAAGTACACCGGGGAAACGGTCTGCTCCAAGCAGCTCTACAAGGAAGCCTTAAACCACACCTTTGATGAGCCGAAGCAATGGGAAATCCGGGAAATCAACGAGATAATGAACCAGTGCATTACCGGGTGGAACTACTTTTCCAATCCGAGGATGTTTGCGGAATACGGCAGACAAAAGGGCTGGGAGCGTGAAATCCCGGCAACGGACACCGACAACCCGCCCGAAAAATCTATGGACGGTTTTGTGGAGGTCACAGAGCAGATGGAGCTTCCATTCTGAAAATGACAGCCCGTTGCCGACTTCGTTGCTATCCCGTTGCCGAGCCGGTTGCCGGGGAAAATCCCTTATTTCCGGGCTTTTTCCCTCTCTGACAACCAAAACAACAGAAAAATAAAAGAAAAGTATAAATAGTAATCAACGCCAGATTGAGATTGTTTGCAAGGTCTTTTGAAGCCCGTTGCCGGACTTCGTTGCCGACCGTTCTCTGTCTGGCTATTTTCATGTATGGAGGATAACTGCCTATGGCGAAAAATAAGACCAAGATTGAAGTGACAACCGTATTTGACGGGGAACTGGACGCCACCGATGTGTTCGTCAGCCTGATTTCCCAGAAATACGGCAAAACAAATACAAAAGAATATCTTGCTAAAAAGAAAGATTTGAAGTATAATGAAGATGAGGTTCAACAGAGCCAGATACCGTCTGGATTGTGTGGGTAAATGGCTATGATGAACGAAATGGAATACAGAACAATCGGTTCAGCACTTGCCGGGGGCTATCGTGCGGCGGTCTATTGCAGGCTGTCAAAGGACGATGACCTGCAAGGCGAAAGTGCCAGTATCGCAAACCAGCGTGATATGCTGGAAAAATACTGCGAAAAGCAGGGATGGGAGGTTGTGGCAGTCTATCAGGACGATGGCTTCACAGGTCTTAATATGGAGCGTCCTGATTTACAGAGAATGTTGAGAGCCATTGAGCGCAGGCAAATCAACCTTGTCATCACGAAAGACCTCAGCCGACTGGGGCGTAACTATTTGCAAACAGGGCATTTGATTGAGGACTTTTTCCCAAGAAACGGTGTCCGCTATATCGCCATGAATGACGGTATCGACACCCTGCGGGATAACAACGACATCGCCCCGTTCAAGAATATCCTGAACGAGATGTACAGCAAGGATATTTCCAAGAAAGTCCATTCCTCTTATCTTCTGAAAGCGCAGAAAGGACAGTTTACCGGGTGTCTTGCCCCGTTTGGGTATCGGAAAGACCCGGAGGACAAAAACCATCTGCTCATTGACGAGGAAACCGCCCCGATTGTGCGGCTGATTTTCGGATATGCCCTAAACGGTCATGGTCCGAACTATATCCGCAGACGGCTGGAGGAAGAAAAAATCCCCTGCCCCACATGGTGGAACCGGGAACGGGGGCTTCGCAATACCCGCACCAAATGGGAAAAGAAAGACCCGGAAAACGGGCGGTATATGTGGGACTTTTCCGTTATCAAAGACCTTTTGATGAATCCCGTTTACACTGGGGCGATTGCTTCCCAGAAAAAGGACTACCGTTTCAAAATCGGCACGATTGGGGAAAAGAAGCCGGAGAACTGGATTGTAGTGGAAGGACAGCATGAACCGCTGATTGACCGCATGAGCTTTGACATTGTGCAGAACAAGCTGAAATCCCGCCAGCGTCCGGGGCAGACCAATGAAATCAGCCTGTTTGCCGGACTGATAAAATGCGGCGAGTGTGGGAAGTCTCTGACGGTACGCTACACAAACGCAAAACATCCCCAGCAGATTTACTCCTGCAAGACCTACAATGCCTTTGGAAAGAACCACTGCACCCAGCACCGGATTGATTATGACACCCTTTACAGTCATGTGCTGCGGAAAATCCGGGAATGTGCCAGAGCTGCCCTGATGGACGGGAAAGCGGTTGCTGACCGCCTGACCAATACCTGTGAAGCCGAGCAGCGGGAACAGCGGGAAGCAATGGAACGCTCCCTTACAAGGGACGAGGAACGGATTGAGGTTCTGGACAAAATGGTAATGCGGCTTTATGAAGATATGATTGCAGGGCGTATCAGTGAGCAGAACTTCAACACCATGCTGGAAAAGACACAGACCGAGCAGACGGAACTTAAAACAAAAGTGTCCGAGGGCAGAAAGCGGCTGTCCGATGAAGTCCAGCTTGCCAATGACGCAAAACAATGGGTGGAAGCCATTCAGGAATATGCCAACATCACAGAGTTGGACGCAGCCACCCTCAACCGCTTAATCAAAGAAATCGTCGTGCATGAGCGCATTGACGAAGATAAAACAAGACACATTTCTATCGAAATTCATTTTAATCTCAAACCCATCCCGGAGGTGGAACAGGTCACTGCCTGACCTGTCCCGCCGGGACGGTTCTCTTAAAAACACCATATAGATTTTTTGTACGCCGCCGCCCGCCATCGAGCAGAGTTTTACACCTAATTGGGGATAAAACAGTTGATGGCCGGCGGCGGTGTCGCCCTCATCGGCATCACCCTTGTACCTCTGCTCTCCGGCCTGTTCGGTTGATCGTCCGGCGGTGATCGCTTATGGGCGGCATACTCGACAAACTCGATGAATGGCTCCGAGGGCTGCTCATCGAGGGGATCACGGGAAACCTGTCGGGCATGTTCGATACGGTCAATACCAAAGTAGGTGAGATCGCCGGTGAAGTGGGACAGACGCCGCTGGCATGGAACAGCGGCGTCTTTTCTATGATCCGAAACCTCTCTGAAACGGTGATCGTTCCAATCGCCGGGGTTATCCTGACATTCGTAATGTGTTATGAGCTGATTCAGCTTGTGACAGAGAAAAATAATCTGCACGATGTGGACACCTGGATGTTCTTCAAGTGGATTTTCAAGACCTTCTGTGCCGTTCTCATTGTGACGAACACATGGAATATCGTCATGGGTATCTTCGATGTCGGGCAAAGCGTTGTGAACAGCAGCGCAGGCGTCATCATCGGGAATACCTCCATTGATATCAGCAGCGTCATCACGGATATGGAGGCGCAGCTTGAAGCCCTGGGCACGGGAGAACTGTTCGGGCTGTGGTTCCAGTCCCTTTTTGTGGGACTTACCATGAACGCCCTTTCCATCTGTATCATGCTTGTCATCTACGGCCGCATGATCGAGGTGTATTTGACAACTTCCGTTGGACCGATTCCGCTTGCCACTATGACAAACCGGGATTGGAGTCATACAGGACAGAACTACTTGAAATCCCTGTTTGCATTGGCGTTCCAGGCATTTCTAATCATGGTGTGCGTGGGAATCTACTCTGTTTTGGTACAGAGTATCGCCACGGACGGAAATATCTCAGGCGCGATATGGGCCTGCATGGGCTACACGGTCCTGCTGTGCTTCGCCCTGTTCAAGACCGGCAGCCTCTCTAAGAGCCTGTTCGGAGCGCATTAAGGAGGCTTGATAAATTGGCGTATGTAACCATTCCAAAGGATTTGACGAAAGTAAAATCCAAAGTGCTGTTTGGACTTACCAAACGGCAGCTTATATGTTTCGGAGCGGCGGCACTCATCGGAGTACCGCTTTTCTTTTTGCTCAGACGCACGGCCAGCAACAGCGCCGCCGCGTTCTGCATGATTATCGTCATGCTCCCGTTCTTTCTACTTGCCATGTATGAGCGGCATGGTCAACCCCTGGAGGTGGTGGCCGGACAGGTCATCCGCTGTATGTTCCTGCGGACGAAGGAACGGCCTTACCAGACAAACAATTTCTACGCAGCCTTGGAGCGGCAGGCCCAGGCGGAAAAGGAGGTGAAAGCCATTGTTCAGAAAGGGATGGACGGACGTGTCCTCTGGACCGCCGAACCGGAAGGAATCCCCCGCATGACCGAGCGCATGGATGACCGGGCGCTGCGGCTGAAAACATTGGGAAATGCGGTCTGCCCGCCCCAGGCCTATCCCATTTTCCGCTATATCGCCATGATCGAGAATGGCACCTGCGGCGACTTTTGCCCCTATGGAAAGGAAGGTGACTGCCTATGAGGGAACTGAAAGCAACCGATAAGATCACGCAGAAAATGACTCGTGACGGTGCGGTATCGGAAAACCTTGCCACAGGCGAGGTGAAACATATCGGCAGCCGGGAGCCGGAAGTAGAACTGTCCGCTTCTTCGGAAGAATCCGCTGGCGCTGCGGCTGACCTTGCCCTGCGTGCGGCGGAACACCATGAGAAGAAAAGCGCACGAAAGGCGGAAAAGGCTGACACCCAGGCGGTGCGGGATGGTTCTGCCGCAAGGCAGTGCCCGTCCTCCCGTCTGCAATTCACCGCAGAAGAACGTGCCGATCCCGCACTTGGAAAGTACATCGACCGTTCCGACCGTGCGGCGGACAGGCTGGACGCGGCAAAGGCCGCTATCCCCACAAAGAAAGTTCTCCGTACCGAGCGTGTTTTTGACGAGACAGCCGGAAAAGGCAAAATACAACTTCACTTTGAAGAAGTGGAGAAACGCTCCAACGGACACTTGCGGCACAATCCGCTTTCCCGACCGGTCCATGAGATCGTCCACGCCGCCCATGCGAAGGTGCATGAGGTAGAGCAGGAAAATGTGGGTGTGGAGGCCGGACACAAGGGCGAGGTGCTGACAGAGCGCGGGCTTGCCTACGGAAAAGGCAAAGTCCGTGCCGCCGTCCACCATCACCGCACAAAGCCATGGCGTGACGCGGCGAAGGCAGAGCAGGCTTCTTTTAAGGCAAACGCCGACTACCTTTACCAAAAGGCACTGCATGATGATCCTGCATTGGCAGCTTCTAACCCGGTATCCCGCTTTCTGCAGAAACAGCGGATCAAGCGGAACTATGCAAAGGAGCTGCGACAGGCAGAGAAAACCGCAAAGAACACAGCGGCCACGGCGAAAAGTGCGGCACAGAAAGCAAAGGACGCCTTCAAGGAAACTTTCCTCTACATCAAGCACCATAGCCGGGCGGTGCTGTTGGTGATCGGCATTGGTGCCTGTGTTGCTCTGCTGTTTGGCGGGGTATCTTCCTGTTCTATGATGGCAGGCTCCGGTGTGGGCGGTGTATTTACTTCCTCTTATCTCTCCGAGGATGCGGATATGCTGGCTGCGGAGGCGGCCTACTGCGAGTTGGAGCAGGAACTTCAATATGAGCTGAGCCACTATGAGGCTCTGCACCCCGGATATGACGAATACCGTTTTGACCTGGACGAGATCGAGCATGATCCTTATGTGCTGATCTCCATTCTCACGGCGTTCCATGAAGGGGTGTTTACCATCAATGAGGTTCAGGAGGAACTGCAAATGCTCTTTGAAAAGCAGTACA
This sequence comes from Blautia sp. AF34-10, assembly GCF_003477865.1. Classification (NCBI taxonomy): domain Bacteria; kingdom Bacillati; phylum Bacillota; class Clostridia; order Lachnospirales; family Lachnospiraceae; genus Blautia; species Blautia sp. AF34-10. The sequence goes on along the minus strand of NZ_QUED01000010.1, from coordinate 96,346 downwards.
TCCTGACGCAGACCGTGGAAGTGGAGGTGCGCTATCGGACGGAGACACGGACAGACAGCGAAGGAAACGACTATGACGTGGAAGTACCATACAACTACTATATTTGCAATGTGAAGCTGGAAAACTTCGACCTTTCCCATGTGCCGGTCTACATCATGGACGAAGAAACACTTTCCCTGTATGCGGTCTATATGGCAACGCTGGGAAACCGGGAAGATTTGTTCCCTGGCTCCGGCTATGTAGACAAGTACACCAAACTGCCCACCACCTATGATATTCCGCCTTCCGCACTGGAAGATGAAACCTTTGCAGCGCTCATTACCGAGGCGGAGAAGTACATCGGATATCCTTATGTCTGGGGTGGCAGCAATCCGAACACTTCTTTTGATTGCTCCGGCTTCGTATCCTGGGTGCTGACGCAAAGCGGTGTCTGCAATACGGGCAGGCTGGGAGCCAGGGGCTCTACAACATTTCCACCCCGGTATCCTCTGCCAACGCAAGGCCCGGCGACCTGATCTTTTTCGTCGGTACTTACGATACGCCGGGCGTTTCCCATGTGGGTATCTATGTGGGCGGTGGAAAAATGCTGCACTGCGGCGACCCCATTCAGTATGCAGATATCAACACAAGCTACTGGCAATCCCACTTTTACGCTTTCGGGCGACCACCCTACAACTAAAAAACGATATGGAGGTAATTTGATTTATGGCAACGACACAGAAGATCCGCAATGACATTGCGAAAACCAAAGAAAAGATTGCAGAGCAGCAGAAACGCCTTCGTGCGCTGGAGGCTCAGCTTGCGGAGGAAGAAAATCTGGAAATCGTCCGCATGGTGAAAGCCGTGAAGATGGACAACAAGGAGCTGACCGCTTTCCTGAAAGCCTATGCCAGCGGTATGATCTCCCTGCCGGAAGGTATGCTGCAGGAGGCCAGCACTGAGCATGAGGAAACGGAGGGATATGAGGATGAAGCATAACTTTATGACAAAAATGGTATCGGCTCTTTTGGCGGTGGTGCTCAGCACTGCCGCTTTTTCTATCACCGCCTTTGCCAGCGGCGGCGAGGAAAGCACGGAGTCCGTGGCTGAACAGGAAACGGCTGGGGATGTCTCTGATCTGCTTTCTGCTCTGGCAGGCAGCCAGGTCACGGTATCCGTCGCCGAGGATGGTATCCAGTTCAGTTCCGGCGAAAATGACTCCGGGCAGACCGGCACCGTCACCACGGGCGGCGGCAATCTGAATGTCCGCACGGGTGCTGGAATGGATTACACCGCCTTCACCCAGCTTCCCAACGGAACGACCGTGAAGGTGATTGGCACGGACGGCGACTGGCTGAAGGTCATCCTGCCGGAGAAAGTCGGCTATGTCTATTCCGGCTACATGACGGTAAGTGACGGCAAGGCTGGCTCCGGGGAAGGCTCTTTCTCTCTGGACGCGGAAACGCTGGAAAATCTGCTGGGGATGCTGGGCGGCGGTTTGAATGGCGGTGCCGCTTTGACGCCGGATGGGAACCTGTCGCTGATTGACGATATCGGCAGCCCTGCCGCCAGCGGCAAGCAGTTTATTACAGTAGAAACGAAGAACGGCAATGTGTTCTATCTCATTATCGACCGTGACGATGAGGGCGAGGAAACCGTACATTTTCTGAACCAGGTGGATGAAGCCGACCTCATGGCGCTCACGGAAGATGGAGAAAAGGTGGAAACACCTATTGTCTGCACCTGTACAGAGAAGTGCCAGGCCGGAGCGGTCAATACCACTTGCCCGGTCTGCGTAAAAAACCTTAGTGAATGTATTGGCACAGAGCAGAAAGCCGCAGAGCCCACCGAGCCAGACAATCCGGAGCCTGAAAAGAAAAGCAATGCCGGGGCGCTCCTGGCAGTGCTGCTGATCCTTGCAGCCGGAGGTGGTGCGGCGGTCTATTTCCTGGTGCTGAAACCGAAGCAGGGAAAGAAAGTTCCCGCTGATCTGGATGATTTCGACCTGGAGGATGAAGAAGAATATCTGACCGAGGACGAGGAAACGGAGGAAAAGAATGAGTAAACTGATTATCGCAGAAAAACCGAGTGTGGCAAAATCTATCGCGTCGCCCTGGGTGCTTCATCCAGGGCCGATGGCTTTTATGAGGGCAACGGCCTTCTCGTATCCTGGTGCGTGGGGCACCTGGTATCCCCAATGGATGCGGGCGGCTATGACGAGCGTTTCAAGAAATGGCGCTATGATGATCTTCCAATTCTGCCGGAGCCGTTCCGCTATGTGCTGGCACCGGGCAAGGAGGACACCTTTGAAAATCTCTGTGCCCTGATGGACCGCCCCGACGTGGATACCATCGTCAATGCCTGTGACGCCGGGCGCGAAGGCGAGCTGATCTTCCGTCTGGTGTATCAAATGGCGGATTGCCACAAACCGATCCTTCGCCTTTGGATTTCCTCGATGGAGGACAGCGCCATCCGGGAGGGATTTTCTGATCTGCGCCCCGGTGCCGATTATGAAGCCCTATATCAATCAGCACTCTGCCGCCAGAAAGCGGATTGGCTGGTGGGGATCAACGCCACGCGGTTGTTTTCCGTTCTCTATCACCGTACCTTGAATGTGGGTCGTGTGCAGACGCCTACGCTGGCAATGCTGGCGGAGCGTGACGCGAAGATCACGCTGTTCCACAAAGAAAAATATCATCTGCTGCGCCTGACGCTGGATGGAGCCGAAGCAGTGTCGGAGAAATTCACCGATCCGGCAGAGGCGGAACAGGCAGCGGCCATGTGCAAGGGTGCGGCCGTCACCTGTACCTCTGTCACGAAAGAGCAGAAAAAAGAACAGCCTCCGAAGCTCTATGACCTTACCACCTTGCAGCGTGAGGCAAACCGCCTGTTCGGATACACGGCGAAGCAGACCCTTGACTACGCCCAGAGCCTCTACGAAAAGAAGCTGCTGACCTATCCCCGCACGGACAGCCGGTATCTGACCTCCGACATGGCAGAAACGGCTTCCTGCGTGATCCACCTGGCGGCAAAGCTGCCGCCCTTTGATGGCTGCGGCAACTTCTTTCCGCTGGTGGAGGCCATGATTTCCGACAAGGACGTATCCGACCATCACGCCATTATTCCCACGATGGAGATTGAAAAAGCGGATTTGAAATTGCTCCCCGTTGGTGAACGGAACCTTCTGCTGCTGGTCTGCTGCAAGCTGCTGTGTGCGTCGGCAAGTCCTTACGAATACGAGGCGGTCACAGCAACTTTTGACTGCGGCGGCCATTCCTTCACCGCAAAGGGCAAGCGCATCCTTGCCGAAGGCTGGCGGGAAATTGACCACATTTTCCGTTTCTCTCTGAAAGAAAAGCCGAAAGGTGAAAACGACAGTGAACTGCCCGATTTTACCAAAGGGCAGACTTTTGACGATGTGGAGGTTTCCGTCACCGAGCATTTCACCCAGCCGCCGAAGCCCTACACGGAAGATACCCTCCTGTCCGCTATGGAGAACGCAGGCAAGGATGGTATTCCAGACGAGGCGGAACGAAAAGGTCTTGGCACACCTGCGACCAGGGCGGCCATCATCGAAAAGCTGGTGGCAGCCGGATTTGTGGAGCGCAAGGGCAAGAGCCTGATCCCCACAAAAGCCGGTATCAACCTTGTCACGGTCCTGCCGGAGCCGCTGACCTCTCCCATGCTGACAGCGGAATGGGAACAGAAATTGACGGAGATTGCAAAGAACGGCGCTGACCCGGATACCTTCATGGCCGGTATCCGCACGATGGTTCAAGAGATTGTTTCTACCTATTCCTGCATTTCCGAGGACGGCAAAAAGCTGTTTGCCCCGGAGAAGGAAGTGATCGGTACCTGCCCCCGCTGCGGCCAGCCGATCTATGAAGGTAAAAAGAATTTTGCGTGTTCGGACCGGTCCTGCGATTTCGTGCTCTGGAAAAATGACCGCTTCTGGACGAGCCGCAAGAAAGAGCTGACAAAGAAGATGGCAGCGGACCTTCTGAAAAAGGGACGTACCAATGTCAAGGGAATGTGGTCTGAAAAGAAACAGGCTGCTTATGACGCTGCGGTGATCCTGGATGACATGGGTGGCAAATACATCAACTTCAAACTGGAATTTCCGAAAAGAAAGGAAGGTGTCAATGGCAGAAAATAAGACTTTGGAACATTTACCCGAAGTGAGGGCGGCGGTGGCTGCCCTCTCCCCGGAGGACCGGGAGGTGCTGGCGGCGGTGCAGGCATCGCCTTTCAAGCTGACAGCGCTGGAGCAGTTCAAGGAGTTTGCGGCCAACATCGACTATTTCGTATTTGAGCCAAACATCCACGACCTGAACGATCTGGGCTGGAGGTATCTAGCACAGCACATGGATACGCCGTTACCCTCGGAACTTTTGAAAGCGATCGACCCTGTTCCGTTTGGCAAGTACGCCATGCAGGAGGAACAGGGCCATTTTACGAAACACGGATATATTTCTCTCTCCGGCGACGAGTGGAACCATGAACGCCCTGCGGAGCCGGAGAAAAAGCCCTCCATCCGGGAACGGCTGGAACAGGGCAAGAAGGAATGTGCGGAGAAAAACAAGGCGCAGCCACACAAGGAAAAATCTGCGCCGGAACTGTAAGGAGGTGCTGATATGCCATATTACGATCACGACAAGGATTATCCCTTTGCCGCCTTTATCACCAATCTTGGGAAGTACAATGAGGGCGAGCTTGTGGGCGAGTGGGTGAAGTTTCCCACCACCGCCGAGGAATTGAAGGAAGTGTTTAAGCGGATCGGGATCGGCCAGAAGGATGACTTCGGCCAGCCCTATGAGGAATGGTTCATCACGGACTATGACTGCTATGTGGACGGTCTTTACAGTAAGCTGGGTGAATATGAAAATCTGGACGAGCTGAATTATCTGGCGTCGAAGCTGGATGAAATGAGCGAAAGCGAATACGCACAGTTTCAGGCCGGTATGGAAATGGGCGACCATTGCGGCAGCCTGCAGGAGATCATCAACCTCACCGAGAATCTGGATTGCTATGAGGTTTACCCCGATATCCATGACTATGACGATCTGGGCCGCTATTACATCGAAGAACTGGACGTTATGCAGGTGCCAGAGCATTTGCAGAATTACATCGACTATGAGGCCTACGGCCGGGACGTTGCGTTGGAGGAAAACGGCACCTTCACGGATCAGGGCTATGTGCGTGATACGGGTGACAGTTCCATGAGTATTACGACGGTGAGCGCGGCAGTATCCCCGACGAGTACCGGGTGATGACCTTCCAGGACGATCTTCCCGAAGAAGAAAAATCCGAGTGGGCTATGGATATTGCCTTTGACATGGACGAATTTTTCCGTCAGAATGATCCGCAGTATGCAGCGGAGCACCCGGAGGCACACGCCGCAAAAGAAGAACTTTACGAAAATCTGATGGCCGGACGCATTTCCGCACTGGATGAAAAGCTGGCGGCACTGGGGCAGACGCAGGAGGACTATCTTCCTTCGGAAATCGAAAAATTCAAGGATGCCACGGGCTATGAGGAATTTCTTGATTTTGACCCGGCGGAGGTCAAGGCAGCTTTGGAGGACCCGGAGAAGTCCCATGTGGATGAAATGCTGTCCGCTGCGGAGAAGGTTGCCTCGGAAAAGATGACTGTGCTTGTAGTGGAGCCTATGAAGGAACCCTATGTGAAGGAGATCGACCCCGACCTTCATTCCCTGCAGGCAGAGGTTGGCGGTGATATTGGAGCGACTTATCCTTATTCTGACCCGGTGGCGCTGGTCTGCAATGATGAAGGCAAGCTCATCGGGCTTGATCTGAACCGTGGGCTGCGGGATGAAAATGGAGAAATTTATGATATCGTAGCAGGGACTTTCCTGGTGGTTGGACTTGGTGAGGAAGATTTCGCGTCCCTGTCCCCGGAACTGATTCAGAAATACACGGAACAGTTCAAAACGCCGGAACGATTTATGCAGATCAATGGCAATATCGTTGTTCTCCCTGTCCCGGCAGAGAAGCAAGACCTCACTTATCTGCCAGACCGTTTTGAAACTGGCGAACGTGTACAGACACCGAGGGGAAGCTTTCAGGTGACGGCTATGAGCCGGGAGCAGATGGAGGCGGCCGGTTACGGTGTCCACCATATTTCCGATGATGGAAAGTATCTTATCATGGGAAACGGCACACGGGCCTTTGCCGTGGCAGCGGAGCAGCCGGAGAAGGACAATCCTCTCCGCACAGCGGAAATGACGTTGGAGGATGACTACGGCATGATCGATGGCGTTATCAACAACGGCAGACGCGGCGAGGAATTGGAAAAAGCCAGGGGTACGCAGAGCGGACGACGCCGGAGAAGCCTTCCATCCGTGAGCGGTTGGAGGACGCCAAACGGGAATGTGCCGAGCATAAACCCCAGGAGGGCAAGAAGCCCGGTCGTGATGTGCCGGAGCATGACTGCCTATGAGCCGAAGCAAGAAATGGCGGTTGGAATGGGCGTTCTTCCTGGGTGACAACGGCAGGCGGCAGTATAACCATATCTGTAAAAAATGTGTTCACGGCTGCAAGCAGAGTTTCCGGGCGTGTCTGGTCGCTTGTCCGCATTACAGTTCCAAACGATCTAAAATTTGTGAAGATAAGGGTGGAAAAACCGCAGAATAATTCCCTGTATCCGTATTTTCAAAGGGAGCCTTTATGATTTCTCATGTGTCGGTCTGCTTGCTGGCACATGAAAAAAATGCTTGATTTCAAACACTTTCTGTCACGCAAAACGGGAGTACAGCTTTTCGGTTCGTCCGATCGGCTGTACTCCCGCTTTTTCTTTTTAATCAAATTATTTGAACAGGGGTACAAACTGTACCTCAGTTAGAGAAGGATTTCCATAGTATTTTTTTAGGATTGGATAGGAAAGGATGGATAGCCGCCGTAGTAGGCGTTGTGGGAATGTGCGTAAACTGCCAGAATTGCGAGGCTGTGGGAAAGTTGTTTGCAGACCTGTGGAAAAGGCTTGTCTTTTTCCATCAGGTTGTGAATGGCTTTTCCATCAGCACGAGCGGCAGTTTTCCATATTTCCATGACGCAAGAAAATCAACCAATAATCAGCCGGTATATTGTCAGTGGCACATACCATACCGCCACAATCAACCGCCATGCCAGAACGAAACCGCCTATCACGCCGCCGATAATAAAGTTCAACGCGAACAGGGCGATCCCTCCACCCAGGGAGCCGCCGCCCGGCACGATCCAGAGGCACATCCGATGGAGGCCAAACGGCAGCCCGCAGAGTATCCAGAGCCATACATAGTCAAGCTCTCCGTTCTTCATGCAGGCGGATTTGAAAATACAATACAGGATCAGCGCCACGATTACGGGCAGTACACTTTTGAAGAAAAATGCTTTGATTGCTTCGCTTCTTGTCATCGGTAAAACCTCCTTCCGCAGTTCCATTATACAGGATGCCGGGAGCTACGCCCAGCGTCTTTCAGAGAAAATTATTCAAGTTCATGCCGCCGCTGTTGTTTCTGTTCCTTTGGAACGGCCAGCAGCGCATCCACATTCTGCTTGACGGTATCGTATTCCTGGGCTTCGGTTCTTGCGGCTTTGTATTCAGCGAGGAGCCGTTCCTTTTCTGCGTTGAGATTAGCAAGCTCCGTTTTCATACTTTCCGTTGTCGGCAGCAGCACAGCCCCCAGCCGTTTCAATTCTCTGGCGGCCGCTTCAAAAAGGATGATCTCGCTCTCATGCCCCCGCAGAAACTTTTCTTTGTCATTTGATTTGCGGTATCGGTCATAAAGCGGCTTTAGCTGACGGTAAGTTCCGGCATGCTTCATCACAAGGGCAAGTTCGGCACTTCTGCTTTCTATCCGCTTGATCTCTGCATGAGCGGTATCCCTGCGTGCGGATACTGCGGTCAATTTGCTTTCCAGTTCTCCATAACTGCTTATCCCGTGTTCCGTCAGGAAATTCATGGTCTTGGCGGCCTGTTTCAGATTGTTCAGCTTCGCCCAATGGGTGAAGCCTGCACTCTGCTGTGCCTTGATGTTGTTCTGGATATCAATGAGCAGGCTGATCTTTCCGTTTCGCTGTTTCGGCTGGCGGGAAGGTCTGGAACGTCCGGCAATCCGGGCGGCAAGGGCTTCTTCGGTGTAGTCCACACCCAGGGTTTTCAGACGGGTGAATCGTTCCTGATCCGGCGCTCTGGCGGAGATATATTTGCCCCGCTTGATCTCATAGCCTTCTCTCTGCAGGCGACGAAGCAGTTCTTCTAAATCGGAACAGGCTGGCAGAAGCCGGTCAATGGCAGCTTTCAACTTTGCCTTATAGCTGGTGCCGTTCTGTGCAGCCTGATGTTCAATATAGCTCTTGCCCTTGTCCTGTCCGGGGATGATGACAGACAGACCGTGTTCCTTGCAAAGCCGGTCGGAGGTGCGGCGGATATAGTGATAACTCCGCTTGTTGGAATGATAGTGCTTGTGATCCGCAAAGCTGACCGCATTGAAAATCAGGTGGTTATGAACATGATCTTTGTCTATATGGGTGGTAAGTACAAATTCATACTTGCCGCCCAGGATTTCTTTTGCAAGCTCCATGCCGATCTCATGGGCCTGTTCCGGCGTAACCTCCCCAGGCTGAAAGGCTTGGATCAGGTGACGGCCCAGGTTCGTTCCCTTGTCGATGGCATGGCGGCGGGTCCAGGAAAATTCGATATCCGCAGTTTCGGCGGCACAGCCATAGGAAGAAACAAGCAGCTTTCCGTCCGTCTTTTCCGGGTTACAGATATAGTCAATGGCGGCTTTCAGCGTTGACTTGATAGGATGTGTCTTTGTAACTGCCATATCTCATCCAGCCTTTCCCGTATCTCGTCCATGTCGGCCTGATACGCAGGACCTCCGGCGTTGATCCGCTTGGCAATCTGGTTGATATTCCGACCAATGGCGGAAAGCTCTTTGGTAAATGCCTTGATATCTGCGGTGTCCGTATAGATGATATATCCGTCAATCGCCATCTTGCGGAGGTAAGCGCCATATCTGCGTGTGGGTAACTGGCTCATTTTTTCGTCTATGAGCCGTTTTTCGTCCTCCGTGACATAGAATTTTATTTGAATATTTCGCTTTCGGTTTGCCATGCGCCGCCTCCGTTCTTTATAAGGGTTTGGGACTATCCCAACAAGCAATTTTGAATTTTCGGGTAAGGGACCTGAAAATCTCAAAATTCGCAAGCGGGTACTCGCTTGCTGTGCTTGCTACCGTATCTTATCCCTACTTATAAAGCGTTGCGGAAGCCCCAAAATGCCCGCAAAATAAGAAAAACAGAGGATGTTCAGACACCCTCCGTTTCTTCATTCGGCTTTTCAATTTTTAAGGCCCCGTCAATGGCACCTTCCACGATAGGTAAATACTGTTCCGGGCAGAGCTTTAACTTCTGTCCGACCCGCTGACGCAGCTCGCTTTCCTCCCGCATAACCTCTGGATTGAAATACCGCTCCATCGGCAGACCGCAGATTCTTACAAGCTGAATGATGACCGGCAGGCTGGGGATCGTGCCCTCATTTTCGATGTTGGCAAGATACCTGGTATCAATGTTCACCTTTTCGGCTAAATCTTTTCGTGCAAGGTTCTTCGCCTTCCGTGCTTCTTTTACATCCGCACCGAAGGTTTCAAAGCCAGGGCAGTCTTTAACTTTTGCCATTCAACATCACCCATATACATTCTATATTTCATAGTTTGCACATGGAATGATGCTATATGTTTCTTGTCTACATTTTATAATTCAGCACAAAATCAGACGAGCGCCAGAGTAAACTCTGGCGCTCATTTTACTTTCGTTGTGCGTTTTTTCTGTACTCTAATGGTAACAATCCAGTGCTTTTTCGGAATAATTCTGCAAATCGGCTTGAAGTGGAATAGCCTACTGTTTGGGCAACTTGTCCGACTGTCAGCTCTGTATATGCCAGCAGATATTCTGCTTGGCTCATGCGCCGCTGTTGAACATATTCCGTGATGGTGCAGTCGTAGTATTTCTTAAAACAGCTTTTGAGCTTTGTCGTTCCCATACAGGCAATCTGTGTTAGCCGCTCTAGGGGAATATCAAAAGCATAGTGGTCGCTAAGATAAGCGGCAACTATTTGGAGATTTTCTATATCCTGTTGAGAGAGCTTATGGGCTGGTTTATCAGGATGCTTCTTCTGATATTCCACCACCATTGAAACAGCTTCTGCGACTTTACCCTCATAAAAAAGTTTTGCGGCAATCCCTTCCCCGCGATAGTCTTTGATTTCTGTGAGTAACCGTGACATTTCTGGAAAGTCGGAAGTTTGGTCGATCTTCCGAAATGCATCCACAGGATTGATCTGTGCCTCTGGGTACATTTTTTCAGGTAGTCCTCATAATATGCCGGTGCAATCTCAATCCCAACCGAACGGATTGGAATATTTTTATGTATCAAAGCCTTGTATGGAGCGTAGCCTCCAATAAATGTTTTGATACAACCGGCAGACAGCCTACGGTATGGAGATAATTCCTCCCCGGAAATAGAGTCATACCGAGTGATACTCAGACATTCCGGCAGGGAACATTCCAACATGAAATCTTCGTGGAAGGAAAAGTTGTGGATTTTAATATCATATAGGTCTTTCTGTCCATAAGTCCAGTAGGAGCCTTCTCCAACTTCGGGAGAAAGTTTCCAGCAGTCACCTAATGCCCCATATTGCTGGTTGTCTGGGTCATGGATAAAACCGTGTTCAATCAGCAACGGTGTATAAAACTGGTCAATAATTTCAGACATGAAAACAGACCGCCTCCTTTTTGCAACGATTAGACGAACTTTTGAAAGGAACAGACGAACATCGCCGGGGCCTATTGAATGTTGTTCGATAAATGCGTATTGTATTAGACAGTGGTTAGAACTATCTAACCGAAGAATATCACAAACCACTTGTCGAGTCAAGACAATGAAAGGTAGGAGGTCAAAATGAGTAATCAAGTAAATTCTATGAACAAAGGTCTGACAGTGAAAGACCTTGTAACAACAGGTATTTTTACTGCACTGTTATTTGTTTTTGTATTGGTGGGCGGTGTCTTTTTTGCAACGAATCCTGTACTTACTTTTTTCATGCCGGCAGGAGGTGGGCTGCTTGCTGGCCCCATTTATCTTTTGCTGATTGCAAAAGTACATAAGCGTTGGAGCCTTTCTATAATGGGCGTTATCATGGGTATTATTTGGTTCGTGACCGGTATGCACTGGGCTTTTGCATTGGGCTATCTGATCATGGCGATTGTCGCGGACTTTGTTGCTGGTGCAGGGCAGTACAAAAGCAAAAAACTCAACAGCCTGTCTTATATCCTGTTCTCTCTCGGTGGCACTGGTTCATATATCGTGTTCTTTGTTGATCCCAACGGCTGGGCGCAGACCATGCTGGGTAATGGAACCGAACAGAGCTACATCGACACCATGCAGGCAACTGCAAATACCGGCATCCTGATTGCCATGTTCGCTGCTGTTATCATTACATCTGCAATCAGCGCTTTTGTAGGCTGCAAAATGCTGAAAAAGCAGTTTGAAAAAGCAGGTATTACAGAATGAGCGGTAAACGCCACAAGAAAGGGCTTTGGCTCGACCCACGGGCCAAGCTCTTTCTTATTCTTATATGTGTTTTATCGTCCATGTTCGCTCCTTCACTTGCATATCAATTTGTCCTTGTTATGCTGATTGCGATATTGGGTGCTTTCTTTGGAAAGTGGAAATATGTCATTAAGGCTGTATGCTTTTATGCGGTCATCTGTGTCCTGACAGTTTGGATCATGGCAGAAATGACAGGCACGCTGCGGACAATGTTTATTGCCTTTTTAGGATTGTTTCATAAGGTCTATGCGTGCGGAACCTTGGCTGGGATTGTTCTGACTACTACAAAAGTCAATGAGTTCCTGTCTGCTATGAACCGTGTCCACGCACCCAAAAAGTTAGTAATTCCTATGGCAGTTATGCTGCGGTACATTCCAACTATTCAAGAGGACTGGCGATATATCAAGGACGCTATGCGGATGAGAGATGTTTCACCTTCTCTGGCGGGCTTTTTAGCACATCCGGGCATGACGGTTGAGTGTATTTATGTGCCTTTGTTGATGGCAGCTTCAAAAGCAGCGGATGATCTTTCTGTTGCTTCTGTCACTCGTGGAATTGAAAATCCCAATCCACGCACCTGTCTTGTCCAGATAAAATGCGGAGTTGCCGATTGGGGTGTTATGGCCGTTGCCGTAGCTTATCTGATTTTTGAATTATGTGTGCGGGGAGGTGTGATTGGTTGATTGAGTTTGAAAATGTATCGTTTTCCTATACGGGGCAGGAACATGGTGGGCTGCATGACATCAATTTGAAAATTTCGGACGGAGAATGCGTCCTGTTCTGTGGCCGCAGCGGGTGCGGAAAAACAACGATTACAAGGCTGGTGAATGGCCTGATCCCTCAGTTTTATCAGGGAGAGCTTCATGGCCGTGTGCTGGTAGATGGTCAGGAAATCAGCAATATCCCTATGTATCAGATTGCCGCTAAAGTTGGCTCCGTTTTCCAAAATCCACGGACGCAGTTTTTCAATGTTGATACAGACAGCGAGATTGCCTTTGGAATTGAAAATGAAGCTCGCCCTCCTAAGAAATTGGCTGAGCGAGTAGAGCAGACAACTGAAGATTTGCGTATTCAAAAGCTACGGAACAGGAATATTTTTGAGTTGTCCGGCGGAGAAAAGCAGAAAATCGCCTTTGCTTCTGTTTATGCCATGAACCCACAGATTTATCTACTGGATGAACCATCATCTAATCTGGATATGACTTCGATCCAGGAACTAAAGGAACATTTGCGGCTGATAAAAAAACAGGGCAAAACAATTTTGATAGCGGAACATCGTCTGTACTACCTGACGGAGTTGGCTGACCGAATTGTTTATCTGGAAAAAGGAGAAATCAAAGGAATATACACCCCGGAAGAATTTCGGCAGCTATCTGAACCTGACCGTGAACACATGGGGCTGCGGGCTGTTGATCTACAGGCGGTATTCCCACCAAAAACCCACTTGCCTGCGCCTACCCCTGTATTGGAATTGCGGAATGTGACGCTCCGTTACAAGAAGCAAACCATTTTGCATGACATTGGACTATCCGCCGGAAAGGGCGAAGTGATTGGCGTAGTTGGACATAACGGAGCTGGAAAAACTACATTTTCCCGCGCTCTCTGTGGGCTTCACAAAGACTGTGATGGACAATTCTTGTGGGAAAGAAAGCCGATTGAGCGTAAGGAAAGGCTAAAACGCTCCTACATGGTTATGCAGGATGTGAATTATGAACTTTTCGCTGACAGCGTGGAGGCAGAGTGTTCCTTTGGTATACGCAATCCAGATCAAACACTGGTAAATGCAACTTTGGAGGAATTGGGCCTTACCCCATACCGGGAGCGCCATCCAAACACGCTTTCCGGCGGTCAAAAGCAACGAGTAGCAGTAGCTGTCAGCATGATTTGTGGGAAAGACTTGCTTGTATTTGATGAACCGACCAGCGGTCTTGACTTTGACAGTATGACGCAGGTGGCGGGACTGATCCGGCGATTATCCGATATGGGAAAAGTCATTTTCATTGTCACCCATGATTTTGAGTTTGTCTGCCGTACCTGTTCTCGTGTCTTGCATTTTGACGAAGGCGAAATGCCCGATGACGTATCAGTTACAATGGAGGCCCTTCCGAAATTGAGAGAGCTTTTCTCTGTTTCAGATGGAAAGGAGAGGTAGTCTATGAAGCAGAAAAAAGAAAACAGTATGGCATTGCTGCTCCATTGGGCCGGAGAACAGAAATTTTGGTTGTTTCTGGCAATCCTGCTGTCCATGTGCAGCGGGCTGTGTATTATTGTCCCATACATTGGGATTTACAGGTTGATGGATGCTACATTTAACAATGCCTGCACAAAAGAACTTGTGGTACAGACTGTGGCAATGATTGCCGCCGCTGTCACCCTGCGTTTTGCATTATTCGGCTGTTCCGGCGTGGCAGCCCATAAAGGCGCATACGGCGCACTGTTCAAAGTGCGCTGCATGGTTGCGGAACACATGGCCAGAGCGCCTTTGGGGGCCTTGAATGAACGGCGCACCGGGGATATAAAAACGGTTCTGAATGAAGATATTGAAAAGCTGGAGTTGTTCCTAGCCCATAACCTTCCTGACCTTGTGTGCTATCTGGTTGGGCCGGTAGTCATCTTTATTTACCTGATGACCGTCAATATTCCTCTGGCATTGATTTCCCTGGTTCCGCTGATCCTTGCTGTTGTTGTAATGGGGATGATGTTCCGCAACACGGATGACCTGATGGAACGGGCCAATCGCTCCATTACCACACTGAACTCGGTTATGATTGAGTACATCAGCGGTATGAAATTGATTAAAGCCTATAACATGGGGAGCAAATCGTTTCAAAAGTTTTCAGACGCTATCCAGGAAGAAAACGCCATGTGGAATGAAACTTCCCGGCGCATGGGGCCACCTTATGCGGCCTTTGTTGTTATCATCGAATGTGGGATGTTGCTGATGGTTCCAATCGGCGGAATGTTTTTCCTCAAAGGTTCACTGGCGGCCAGCGCATTTTTGCTGTTCGTCTATGTAGGTTCCATGTATCTGACGGAAATCCGCCCCCTGCAAGAACTGGGGACTAATTTTGCTAATGTACTGAACGCTGTTACCAAGACCAAAGAAATCCTGGATATTCCGATTTATGAGGGTGGAACGGACTTTCCCCAAAATCACGATATTGAACTTCGTAATGTCCGATTTTCCTATGACGGCAAGACCGATGTACTGCAAGGCGTCAACCTCAAAATCAATGACGGGGAACGCGTGGCTCTTGTGGGACAGTCTGGTGCCGGCAAAAGCACTGTGATTGAACTGATCTCCCGCTTCTATGATGTGCAGGAGGGCGAAGTGCTGATTGGTGGAAAAAATGTCAAGGAGCTTGACTACGATACCATTCTGAAAAATGTAGCCATCGTATTTCAAAAGACATTCCTGACCCGTGACAGCGTTTTAGAAAATATCCGAATGGGCAGCAACGCCACTCTGGAAGAAGTGCGGGCTGCTGCAAAAGAGGCGCAGATTGACGATTTTATCATGTCCTTGCCAGATGGATATGACACGAAAGTGGGCAGCTTTGGCTCTCGCTTCTCCGGCGGTGAAAAACAGCGGATTGCCATTGCCCGCGCTATCCTGAAGAACGCCCCCATTTTGATTTTAGACGAAGCCACAAGCGCCTCTGACCCGGAAAATCAGATGGAGATTGATAAAGCTATTCAAAATCTATGCAAAGGCAAAACAGTCATTGTAGTAGCACACCGTTTGAGTGCTTTGAAAATGTGTAACCGGGTGGCTGTGGTGGAAAACCATACAATTACCAACGTTGGCACCCATGAGGAAGTTCGGAAGAACAACGCCTACTATCGAAAAGCGTGGGATGACTACGAAACAGCCCGGAATATCACTTATCAGTTGGAGGGAGGCGAGCAGTATGAATGAGCACGATGTATTGAAAAAAAACCGCAATTTCTATATTGGTGTCGGCGGAACCGTTCTGGAAGGACTTCTCTCCGGCAGCCTGTTTATGCTGCTTTACTCTGTTATGCAGTTTTTGTGGTCGGGTCAATTTGACATGAACCGCGTTCTGGCTCTGACCGGTATTATTGCAGTGGTTTTTCTTCTCCGTATCCTGATTTACAGCTACGGTTATACCAAAGCGCAGATTGGCGGTGCGGAGGTCAGTAAGAATATTCGGCTTTTTATGGGTGACCATTTGAAGCGCATCCCACTGTCCCGCTTTACGCAGGGGCAGACCGGCGATTATATCAACACCATTACAAGCGACGTAAACAACTACGAAAAAATCCTGACCCATAAAGTCGGAGATTTCGCAAAGAATTTTGCCCTGTCATTGATGTTGATTGTCTTTGTTATGACGCTCTATGTTCCGGCAGGAATTATCCTGCTGATAGCCGATCTTCTTTTAATCCCCGGCCTATGGCTTTCTTTCCGCATGGTACGGAAATATGGAAAAGAAAAGAACGATATTTGTGCGGAGAACGTCAGCAGCATTGTTGAGTATGTTTCTGGTATTCAGACTTTCCGAGCTTATGGTGTAGGCGGTATGAAGAACAAAACTGTTATCAACGCCATGCGGGAGTTTTCCCGGATCAGCTTTGTGTACGAATCAAAAGTGCTTCCTATTGGTGCGGTCTTTGGTATTTTGAGTTGGCTGTCCTGCCCGCTGGTTATCTTGCTGGCCTATGCACCCTGGGTCGCAGGGACACTGAACGCGGTGGACTACCTTTTGATTTGTATGCTGCCCCTGTTCTGTGCAAAGCTGGCTAACTCGATTTTTGTAGATCTCACCAGTTATAAGAACCTGATGATCTCAAAAAACAAAATTGGGGGTGTAATGAATGAGCCGGAGGAAACTGGCAGCATGGAGCCGCTTCACACAGCTACCCATGAAATCACCTTTGACAATGTAGATTTTTCGTATGTGCCCGGTGAGCCGGTACTGAAACACGCTACTTTTACGGTGCCGGATCAAAAGCTCACAGCCATTGTCGGGGACTCTGGCTCCGGCAAATCTACTATTTTGAACCTGATTGCAAAATATTATGAAGCAACGAGCGGGACGATTTCGATTGGCGGTAAACCCATTAACCATATTGCCGCAGAGCGTGTACTGGAACAAGTTTCTATGGTAGACCAGGACGTATTTCTTTTTGATGATACCATCCGGGATAATATCCGCCACGCTCGCCCTAATGCTACGGACACGGAAATCGAGGCTGCCTGCCGGGAGGCTAACTGTGACAGCTTCATCCGTAAGATGGAAAAGGGATACGATACGCCGACTGGCGAGAATGGAAATCTTCTCTCTGGCGGTGAGCGTCAGCGAATTTCAATAGCCCGCGCCATCCTGAAAAATAGCCCCATCCTGCTTTTGGATGAAGCAACCGCATCTCTTGACATTGAAAATGAGCTTGCCGTAAAGCAGGCCATCGCCAATCTGCTAAAAGAGAAAAAGACAGTGATAATGATTGCTCATACCCTTTCCATTGTCAAAAATGCAGACCAAATCCTTGTAATGGGTGATGGTGGGATTGCTGAATCGGGAACCCATGAAGAATTGCTTGCGAAAGGCGGAAAATATGCTGCTATGTGGAACGCAGAGCAAAAAATATCAGCTTGATAGAAGCTAAAGAAGAATAATTGCATAGCGCATGAACCTGCCCCGACTACGGGGAAAGAAAAAAACCGCTGGCTGGGGCAGGTGATTTTGCGCGCTCATTTTAAGTTATTACCCTAACGGTGGTTTTGAGAAATCAGAGCCGCCGTTTCTTTGCGTTTACACAAACCAATGACGACTTGCAGGGACACGGTAGTCGATGGGAGGTTATTTTACCGTGTCCTTTTCTCTTTTTCGTAGTATCCATGATTTGCACCAGCTAAAAAAAGCGTAGTCCCTCCATCGGAGCCATCCGGCTTTGAATGTGAACTATACCATGTAAGCAATCATCCTTATAAAACACTTCCGCGCCCTGCAGGTCCGTTGCGACTTGCTGGGCGCTTTTTGCTGTTTTCCGAGGACAAGCCCGCCTCGAAAAAAATTTTTGAGAAATTTTCAAAAAGGAGGCTTTTAGCGGGTAGCGAGCGGCTTTGCGTTCGCCTTGTTAGCGGAAAGGGAGAAACCCACCTCATTCCCCCAGGAAAGGGGGTGAAAAGATGGATATGATCCCCCGCAATGACTATGGCGAGCGGTGCCAGTTCGATGCTTACTGCAAGCTGGTACTGTACCATGAGGCAATCGACTACCTTCGGGAAATGCAGAGGCGCCGTGACAGGGAACTGTCATTCAGCGACATTCCGCAAATGGAGATGGACAAGCTCTGCGTTGTAGATCATTACCCCAGTGACAGATTTACATTCTCGTCCCACGGGTATGATCTGCATATCGAAAACGAGCTTGTAGCTGACGCCTTCGCCGGTTTGTCTGTTCAGGAGCAGAGTATTTTGATTCTGCATTTTGTTCTGGACCTGCCGGATCAGGAAGTTGGCCGCCTTGTTGGAATGTCTCGCAGCGCCGTTCAGCGGCGAAGGGCAAAATCATTGACCGAGCTGCGGATCAAGTTAGCCGCACTCATGCCGAAGGGAGGTTGAAGGTATGAAGAACCCCACTTACAAGGGCAAGGAGCTTCTTCCTCTTTCGGTGATTGACGCCGCCCGTGACGGGGACTCTCAGGCTGTGGATCAGGTACTCCGGTATTATGAGGGCTATATCAATAAGCTCTGCACCCGGACGCTTTACGATCCTGACGGCCAGCCCCATGTTCGGGTGGACGAGTACATGAAGTGCCGATTGGAGATCAAGCTCATTCATTCCATTGTCAGCATGAGCTGACAAGCCCGGTCTGAAAGCGGAAACAGCTTACCCTTTCCCTGTTTCTCTCTTTCGTGACCGGAGGCAGCACCTTGACAAAGAAAGCCCGTTGGGAGGCCAGCGCCGCAGTATAAGGCAAACGGATACATTCCTGTTTGTGCCGAGCCATACGGTCGGTGCGCCATGACCTCG
The DNA here is from genome assembly GCF_003477865.1 of Blautia sp. AF34-10. NCBI lineage: Bacteria > Bacillati > Bacillota > Clostridia > Lachnospirales > Lachnospiraceae > Blautia > Blautia sp. AF34-10. The sequence goes on along the minus strand of NZ_QUED01000010.1, from coordinate 77,754 downwards.
TTTCAAGTCCGCAGGACGGGACCACTGTAACGGGCGAGCGAACAGCACCAAGCCGCAAAGCAAGCGTGGCAGCTTGCGGGCGATGACACACGGGCAGGGTCAAAGATACTCGCGCATTGAACGCCCACAAAGCATTGTGCGCCGCACCCATCAGCATGGGCCGGGGTTAGACTCCCGTGGAGCTGTGCCAGCAGCCGTCCGTAAGCCTACTTTTCTTTTTTGAAAGTTTATGGATAGATCGTAAACTTTTCAATTAGCAGCAGACAAACACGGAGCAGCACGGTAAAATAATAGTGGAAGTTATATTACCCACACATATTCGTGCTGTTCCTTTTCATAACTGAAAGGGGGTTCTCATGTCTCAAACATGGAACGGCACGAAGAAAGAAACCCCTGAAAGAAGGACGTATACGGTTGACGATATTGCTCAAATCCTAGGCATCGGAAGAACTTCCGCATATATCCTTGTAAAAGAAGGGCACTTCAAAATCGTGCGAATTGGTAACGCCATACGCATTTCCAAGCGGTCATTTGACGAGTGGCTTGACTCCCTCGACCTGTGATCCAAGAAAGGAAGAACGATATGGCATCTATTATCAAGCGAAAGAAAAACTATTCCGTTGTTTACAACTATGTGGACGAAAACGGAGAAACCAAACAGAAGTGGGAGACCTGGCATACCCACAAAGAGGCCTTGAAGCGCAAGGCAGAAATCGAAAATCAGCAGCACACGGGAACTTTTCTCCCGCCAAGCAATCAGACGATCACCGAGTTCCTTTATGACTTCGTATCACTTTACGGAGAAAAGAAATGGGGCGTGTCTATGTATGACAGCCAAACGGCGCTGATTGCGAACTATATCAATCCGATCATCGGTGATATGGAGGTACAGGCGGTTACGCCCCGTGCGGTTGATGGTTATATCCAGACCTTGCAGAAAACCAAGTCAGTGTCTACCAAAACCCGAAAGGCCGTTACCACTTATGTCAGCGACAAGACCATTGAAAAGATCATCAAGCTCCTGCGGTGTGCGTTTAAGCAGGCGGTACGATGGGAAATCATTGCAAGAAATCCCTTTGACAATGTGATCCTCCCGAAAACGGAGTATGCGAAACGGGATATCTGGACGGCGGATATGATCCGTCTTGCTCTGGACAAATGCACGGACAGCAAACTCTATGTGGCAATGAACCTTTCCTTTGCCTGCTCTCTGCGTATGGGTGAAATCCTGGGACTGACCTGGGAGAACGTCCATATTTCCGATGAAGATATTGCGGCGGATAATGCCTATGTCTACATCGACAAGGAGCTGACGAGGGCTTCCAAACGGGCGATTGAAACGCTGGGTGAGAAGGATATCTATTACATCTTCACTCCGCTTATGCCGAACACCAGCACAAGAATTATTCTGAAAAAGCCGAAAACCGATTCCAGCATCCGTAAGGTGTGGCTGCCGAAAACACTGGCCTACATTCTGCGGGAATGGAAAAAGTCCCAAGACGAGTTGAAAGGCTTCCTGGGCGACGAGTATCAGGACTTCGATCTGGTTGTCGCACTTCCCAATGGACGGCCCTGCGAGGATCGTATCATCCTCAAAGAATTTGCAAAGCTCCGTGAGGACGCAGGGCTGCCGAAGGTGGTCTTTCATTCTCTCCGTCATTCCAGTACCACCTACAAACTGAAACTCAACCACGGCGATCTGAAAGCCACCCAGGGCGATACGGGCCATGCCGAGATCGACATGATAACCAGTATCTATGCTCACATTCTGGACGAGGATAGAAAGGTCAATGCTCAGAAATTCGAGACAGCCTTCTATGCCAAGCCTGATCTTCGCAATGTCCGTCCACCGGAAGAACCGGTAAAATCGGAGCCTGCGACCCTGGACCTTGAAAGCCTTGTGGAGCAGCTTCAGAAGTCGCCGGAGCTGGCAAGTGCGCTCGCAGCCCTGATAGCGGTGCAAGCCCCGGCAAAGTGATCCGAAAAATCGAATTAGCAAAACGCAGAATTTCCTTAGCAAATTTCTGAAAAGCGTTCGAGTCCAATTAGCAAATATACATCATGCGGCGTATAAAAATCTCCCGGTAACGGAAGTGAAATTACCGGGAGAAGGAGGAACAAAAAAACGCTGCAAACCCCGAAAAAAGGCTTGCAGCGGTGCTTTCTGGCGTCCCAGAGAGGATTTGAACCTCCGACCCCACGCTTAGGAGGCGTGTGCTCTATCCAGCTGAGCTACTGAGCTCTATCCAGCTGAGCTACTGAGACATTTATAAGTTTTATGCAATTTTCAAGGCTCGAAGGAATCGAACAATCTGCCGCTTAGGAGGCGAGTGCTCTATCCAGCTGAGCTATGACGACACATGCCGCAAACCCTTGATTTTACTGGGTTTCTGGGATTTTTCCCTTCGGCCATATATAAGATTATCAACTCTATTTCGAGTTGTCAATCTACAGATTTTTTCGATTTGGTAACATTAGAATGCTCCCCAATTTGGGGAATGCTTTGTTGTCACCTTTGGCATTTTTCAGAATAGATTCGAACTGAAAGTTGTTTTTCATTTTTTCCCTTTGGGGAATGCCTCGGCTTTCTCTTAGGAGGCGGACGCTCTATCCTACTGAGCTACAGAAACAAGAATTATAAATGTTTCAGCCGGGTCAGCAACAAAAATATTATACTATATTTTTGCTGCTTTTTCAAGACGAAACACATACTTGCGATTCCGCAGTTTACGTCAGGAATTTTCCATTGTGAGTACCTGATAAATTCTCTTATAGGCTTTTTCATAGGTCCAGCAGCAGCCTTCGACATTGTTGTAGTATTCATTATTTTTTCGACAACATATTCTAAATCGTTTTCTGTCATGAGTTTGTATTTCATCGTACACCTCCAATGTTAAAAACAGTAATCTGCCAAAATCCAGAGGTCATTATATCATATTCCGATGGGAAAGGAGAAGAGAGTCTTACAGCAATGAATTAAAATAAAAAAAGAATCTCGGCAAAGCAGTCGAAAGGCTGTGACGCAAAGCTACAAGGCCTGTAAAATGGCAGCCAGCTGCGTAAATATGGAACATTTCTTATAAAATAAATAGGGAGAAATGACTGAAATGCACAGTAGGAGAATCTAGGGTGCTTTTTTATTGCCTGCGAAAAGAAAATACGAGAGGAGGAGTTTGCATTTTCCCGCCATCCGGCGATCACCGCATTTACGAGCATGAACGTGGAGACACCGACCATCGTGGCGTATCTGTTTGACCACCCGCTGTATCTGGTGGCACTGATTGCAGGTGTGCTGCTGTTCTGCTTGCGGAGGATAATGCACTGAATGCAGAGGTTGCGACGGAGCTGCTCGGAAGCCTCAGCCTTGTCGTGGACTGGGCGGAGAATGGTTCCAAGGCCGTGGATCAGTTTGAAGCGTCGGATCCGGGAAGCTATTTTGCGATCTTCATGGATATGCAGATGCCGGTGATGGATGGCATCGAGGCGACGAAAAAAATTCGAAACAGTGTGCGTGAGGACAATGATGTTCCGATTTTTGCGATGACAGCAAATACCTTTGCAACGGACCGCAAGCGGTGCGCGGACGCGGGCATATTTCGAAACCGGTGAATTTAAAAGAGATTCAGACGACGCTGGACGAGAAAGTGCGGACGGCATGCGCCGGATAACGGGACGGATTAATAACAGAAAAATTTGGAGAAGGGGCTCTACTGCTTTGGATTGCAGTGGAGCCTTTTTATGGTGTATCATAGGAAGTAAAAGAAAACAGGGGAGAATCACGGAATGGAAATTGCAGAAAATATCACATGGACCGAGGAACTGGAAAGGCTGGATGTGCTTCTTTCGCAGGGGCAGTTCGAGCTGCTGCTTCCGGGTGAGCGGTACGGGGGAGGAGAAAAGGAGATCTGGCTTGTCTATCTGATGAACGATGCGGCAGAGAGCTTTCTCGTTTTTCATGACGCGGAGCTGACGGGAACGTATCAGAAGGAATACGAGGGAGAAATAGATGCCGCACTGGAAAAAGACGGGGAGCAGTACGTTCTGATCGTGCGGCAGAAAGAGACGGTGTGCACGCTGTTTTTCAGCCGCCTTTCACTGGAAGTGCATCTGTTTGATTACGGAAAAACGGGTCATTTCTGGGTGGACGGATACGAGTATCTGCGGCAGATTGAGTTCCGTATTGCGATCCTGCGGGACAAGCTGGAATACCTCGGCGAGGCGTTCTGCACCGAGGAAGAAATGCGTCTGGCATCGCTGGCCAATTTCCCGCCGCTCAATTTCTGCTGCTACCCGGCCGTGCCGGATCAGTATCTCGTACCGTCATGCCCGTGGTGGGAAGCGACGGAAGAGGCAATTACGGAGATGAAAAAACTGGCATCGGAGGCAGGCGATAAAGTGCTGCTGTGGTATCTTGCACTTTATGAAAAATGGCAGGGAAAACTCCTCGCAAAACAGATCGCAAAACTGCTGCATACGAGCCGCCACGCGAAAGTCGTGGATTTACTGGAAAAAAAACTGGCCCGCGAAGCACAGAATTATCCGAAACGACGCTTCACCGGCGAAGAAGGAACCCAGATCCGAAAAATCCAGGAGCAGGCAATGAAACGGAAAAAGATACTGGAAGCCGAAGGAAAACGCGCATCATTGCTGCGCGAGGAGCCATTCTTTTATGCACGGGATTCGGTGGAATATAAGGTCCATCTGATGATCTGGGGAACGAGAGGGAAAGAGCGGGTTGTGGAGGTTGAGACGTTTAAAATTTCCAGAACGCAACGGCAATGATCAGCTCCTTTACGGATGAGCCGGAAGTGATTCAGTTTTAATACCAGTAGACAAGAAGTCCCCCGCTTCTAAAGTGGTGGGATGAATTGTTAAAAGAAACATAACGGCAGTGGCGGGCGGAGAGAAATCGGTATCCTCCACAGACATGAGGCAAGTCACAGTCGAACTATTTTCGACATGTCAGACTCCGTGAAAATACCGACTGTGAATTGAAACAAGGGATAAGGTAAAATAGAAAGCGCTTATTTGAGGCGGGAATGAAATCTCAAATAAGCGCTTTTTCTATACGCTGCCGCCAAGTCAGGCTGCGGGCAGTTTATAATATTTCGATGTATGCTGGCGGTAGAGCAGCAGCAATCCGCGGATGCAGAGCTCGATAGCCATGGCGATCCACATGCCGCGCAGGCCGAGCGGGGTGATGAGAAGCACCGCGAGACCGAGGCGGATGACCCAGATGCTGCCAAGGTTCAGAAGGCTTGGCACAAACGTATCGCCTGTTCCGCGGAGGGCTCCGGCGGCAACGATGGAAGCGCCGAAAAACGGCTCGGCGAGCAGTTCGATGCGGAGTACCTCGGCGGCAAACGAGCGAACCTGCGGGTCAGGAGTCAGAATGCTAAAGACGAACGGACAGAAGATCATCATCAGACCTCCAGTGATGGCCATCAGGACTGCGCCCATGGCAATGCAGATATTTCCGTAGCGTTTCGCCAGCTTGTAATTTCCGGCGCCGTAGCTTCTGCCGACGAGCGTTGTCGCGGCGGAACCGATGCCGTAGCCTGGCATGTAGCAGAGACCTTCGGCGGTGACGGCGAACGAATTGGCCGCAATCGCAATGGAGCCGAGCGGGGCAATCAGCATGGTGGCAGCAACCATGGCGCTGTTCATCGCGATTTCCTGTACGGCAACCGGCACACCGATTTTGAATGCAGTTTTCAGAATTTTCGTATCAAAAACCGTTTTTTCCTTCCGGCGGAGACGCAGCCGCGGATTGCGGACACAACAGAACCAGGCACCCGTGAGGCTGATGACGGCGCAGGCCAGCATCGTTCCCATACCGGCACCCATGACACCGAAAACCGGAATCAAAAGAGCATTGAAAATGATATCGAGCACGCACATGACGGCATTTAAAATACTGGGCGTCACCATATCACCGCTGCACTGCAGGAAGGACGACATCAGCGAGTTGAGCTGGGAAAACGGAAGCATGATGGCAAACATCATAAAATAGAGCGTGGCATTCCGCCGGATCTCCTGCGCACCGCCGAGCCACCCCGGCAGCGGATGACTGATCAGAAGCCCGATCAGGCACAAAACAGCCGACACAACAAGCGCGGACGCGATGCCATGCCGCACAACATCCCTTGCCTTCTTGTCATGATTTCCCCCGATCTGATGCGCTACCTGAACAGAAAAACCGGCTGAAACCGCATAAATCGCACCGCTGAGGAGCCACGTCGTCGACGAAACCAGCCCGATCGCCGCCGAAGCATTCGCCCCAAGCGCGCCGACCATCGCGGAATCAATGTATTGCATCGCAATCGTAGTAATCTGTGTAAGAATCGCAGGCAGACTTAATCGCCCGACCTGCTGAATCTGCGGTTTCAGTTCAGTCCAGTTTATTCTATTCATCATTTTCTCCAGAACATGTATTTTATCGTATGGTTTTTCTTAAGAATGTAAAGATAAGTGCGTATTTTACGCTAACATGCTTTGAAGAAAGTGTCAATCAAAAACGAGGTTTAATTTGACTTTTTTCTATGCGTATTAGGCATAGGGGCGGAGAGGATTCGAATTTAATTTTCCGGCGGAAGGTTGTTCTTCACAGCGGGGTTCGCCTGGGTCGTGTTGGTTGCAGTCAGCAGGGAATCTGTCGGGGCGACCGGGCTCATGAGGACGCGGCCGGTTCCGCGGTAGACGTTGACGAGGCCTTCACCGCTGACGGCGGAGCCGACGAGGGTTTTGGTGGAGCGCTCTACGGTGAAATCAAGGTTGGAGGACCAGCAGACGGCGAGGTTTCCATCGATTTTCAGTTCGTCGTTTTCGAGTTCGACTTCGATCAGTTCGTCCTCAGGTACGTTGCTTTCGAGGGCAACGGCGCCTCTGCCGACGAGGCTCAGATTGAAGAAGCCTTCGCCGCCGAGGACAGCGGAGGAAATGCTCTTGCGGGCGGTCAGTTTGGTTTTGACTCTGCCGTCGCAGGCGAGGAACATGCCGTCCTCAATCGTCATTCCGGAGGAGCCCCATTTCTCGACATCCACAAGAATGATGTATTTGTAGGTCGGTTCCAGCACGAGATATCCGTCGCCGACGTACTCCGGTTTTACGGCAGATTCCTTTGTCATGGCGCCTTTGATGGCCTTTCCGAACAGGTCGCCGATCCCTTTGATTCCGGCGGTCGCCTGTACATGGCCGCCCATCCACTGCATCGCACCGGACTGGATAATCGCGGAGTGCTCCTTGTCCAGTTCAATGACAACCTGGCGGCGGCGCACATTCATTTTGCTCATGTAATACTCCTCCATGGCAGTCATCGGCGAGACGCTGGAATCCTGGAGATATTCCATGACGTGGAAATTTTCGATGGATTTGGTGAATTTCCGGTTTTCGTTTTCGAGATTTAAAATTTTCATAGGCACGTTCCTTTCTTTCATTAAGAAGAAAAATAGTGATCCGTCTTGTTTCTTTTATTATACAGGAAAGAAAGCAAAGAGCACAGAAAAATTTAGAAAAAAAGGAAATCTGGAAATCATGTTGTCCATTTTTCAGCGGAGTGATAAGATAAAGTTCAGAAAACGCAAGCAGTACGGTCAGAGGAGGAGTTTATTATGAGTACAATTACTGTCAGAGATGCAAAAATAGAGGATGCCGCACGCATTCTGGAGATTTATGCTTACTATGTAGAATACACCGTTATTTCTTTCGAGTGGGACGTGCCGTCTCTGGAAGAATTTGAGAACCGCATGCGTGATATCATGAAAAAATATCCATACCTCGTCATCGAGCAGGATGGAAAAATCGAAGGTTATGCATACGCACATGCCTTTGTCGGCCGCGCCGCATACGACTGGTCGAGCGAGCTGACCATTTATCTCGATCACAATGCAAGAAAAGGAGGCCTTGGCCGGAGACTGTATGAAGAGCTGGCGGACCGCCTGAAAAAATGGGCATTCTGAACCTCTACGCCTGCATCGGCTATCCGCAGGTCGAGGATGAATATCTGACGAAAAACAGCGCCGAGTTCCATGCGCATCTCGGATTCGAACTCGTGGGAACCTTCCACAACTGCGGCTACAAATTCGACCGCTGGTATGATATGGTCTGGATGGAAAAAATCATCGGCGAGCCGCACGCGGGACAGCCGGCAGTAAAATCATATAGTGAGATAAAAGAATGAGCACAATAACAACGTATACAAGAAAACATTTTGACCCTGTGCATCCCGCCCCGGAACTGCTCTGTGTGGAGGATTTTGCGCATGCGCTGCCGATGATCTGCCGCGGAAACGGCCATGTGACGACGTTCTGGTCAGTGGGAGAGCACTGCATCTGCTGTGCGAAAGAGGCGGCCGCGCGCGGCTATTCCCGGCGGCTGGTGCTGGCGTGCCTTCTGCATGACGCGAGCGAGTGTTACATGTCGGACGTGCCGCGGCCATTAAAACAGGAAATGCCGCGGTACCGCGAGATCGAGGACCATCTGCTTTCGGTGATTTATGAGAAATATCTTGGCAGTGATCTGACGGCGGAGGAGCAGCGGATGATGAAACAGATCGACAATGATCTGCTGTGGTACGATCTGACAAATCTGCTGGAGGAACCGCAGGCGGGGGATGCGCCGAAACTTCACATCACGCTGGACTACACGGTGCGGCCGTTTGCTGCGGTGGAACAGGAGTATCTGGAATTATTCGAACAGTATCGGGAGACGGGCGATGAGAGAGGATAAAAACGAAAACCGCTGGGACAAGCTGCTTCAGATCCACACAATGGGGCGGGATGACAGCCGGTCGGATCTGTACCGGTATCCGTATGAGCCGACCCCGTACTGCGTGCTGGAGCGGATGGCAAACACGGGGATGATCCGAAAGGGAAATACGCTGCTCGATTACGGATGCGGAAAGGGCCGCGTAGATTTCTTCTTATCGGCGCAGACCCGGTGCCAGTCCATCGGTGTGGAGTATGATGACCGGATTTATGCGAAGGCAATGGAAAACAAAAAGGCGGCGGCCTCTGGTGCGCGGACGGAGTTTGTGCTGGAGAGCGCCGAAAATTTTCCCGTTCCTGTGGAAGTGGACCGGGTGTATTTTTTTAACCCGTTTTCGCTTGAAATCTTAAGAAAAGCGATGGCAAGACTGCTGGAATCGTACTACGAAAATCCGCGGGAGATCCAGCTGTTTTTCTATTACCCGTCGGATGCTTATATCTCGTATCTGATGACGGTGCCGGAACTGGAATTTCTCGATGAGATCGACTGTATGGATCTGTTTCCGGGCGGGGACAGCCGGGAGCGGGTTGTGATTTTTACGATTCAGGAATAAAAAGTTTTGTAACAGAAAAAACCGTGTGGAATACAAAAAAGCATGAATTATATTTGAAGAAAGGGTGTTTTTATGAAATATCAGGTAATGCGAATTGAGGAAGACCTTGATTTCGGCTGTGAGGAGCGCGGTGCCGACGAGCCTGTCATGGCAGTTGTTGTTTTGAAAGATGAAAACGGAACAGAATCGCGCATCCGCCAGGAGGATCAGATGCTGTATGACCGGAACATCGAGGAGGGCGACACCGTCATTCTGAATGAAAACGGCGAATTGCGAAAAGCACTCTCCGGTGATTGGACGCAGAACTGTGATTCGAAAAATGTAGATACGACAAAATTCGTCAACATGATGCAGGTTGTCAAAGCCGGAAAACAGATCGACTGGATCTGCCCGTTCTGCGGCGGAACAGTAGAACGACTGGAGCAGGAAGGCGGAAAAACCGTGATCGGATGCACATCGTGCGATATGCGGATTCAAATAGAAAATTAAACGATTTCGGCCTTTAAGGCCGAAAGAGAAAGGAAACACAAATGGTAAAACCAATTATGAGAGACGTTCTCTTCCTCGGACAGAAATCCGTCCCGGCGACAGAGGAAGATCTGCAGGTGGGAAGAGATCTGCAGGACACACTGGCAGCAAACCGCGAGGCATGCGTCGGCATGGCGGCAAATATGATCGGCGTGAAAAAACGCATCATCATCGTAAACGCCGGATTCCGCGACATCATCATGTTCAACCCGGTGATCGTCCGCAAAAGCGGCCCCTACGAAACAGAAGAAGGCTGCCTTTCCCTGCCAGGCGTGCGGAAAACAAAGCGGTACCAGAACATCGAAATCGAATACTACGACTGGAACTGGAAAAAACAACGCCAGAAATTCACCGGCTGGCCAGCCCAGATCTGCCAGCATGAGATGGATCATCTGGAAGGGATACTTATTTAGATCCTACAGCAGACAGGAGGACAGTATGACAGACAGAGAATGAATGGTAAAAGGAATCATTTACAACCCGAATGTGGAAGAGCTGGCCAAAGAGCAGTCCGGCTATATGGAGCGTCTGTGGAAGTTCAACCAGCTGAAGCCGTCAGAGGGAGACAAGAAAGTCAAATAAATCAGGACAAATTTCGAAAATATAAAATTTTTGTAAAATAATGTCGAAAAAACGATTGACAAGTAGCGAAAAGAAACATATGATAATACCTGTCAATATACATATTCGGCAATAGAGGCGCGAAGGCTAAGAGTAGCTGTCCTGAGACAACGGGGTCTGGGACGGGCAGGGAAAGGAGCATTCGCCGAAACGGGGCAGTTCCCGAAAAACTGTCTGCGTTGGGGTACAGTCGAACAGGCTGTGCACTCTCACCGTACTGGTGGAGGAGCTATTGCTTCATGAACGTAGATTTAATGGAGCAGTGGTGAAGACCGCTGCTCTTTTTATTGTACTGCAGTTGGAACCGTGACAAAAGGTCCAGGGGTGGAAATCTGTTTGGTTGGAGAACGAAAGACGAAACGGGTGTTACAGGATACGTCTGAAGAAAACTGTTGCCGGAAAAGAAAAAAGGGAGGATTTTGACATGATAGCATTTCTTAACTGGCTGGACGGTGTCCTTTGGGGCGTGCCGCTGATCGCGCTGATGATTCTGACCGGTCTGTACTTTACCGTTCGTTCTGGATTTTTCCAGTTCCGTCACTTTGGCTGGATTATGAAGAGAACCGGCGGAAAACTGTTCCAGAAAGAAGACAAAGCAAGTGAAGGAAAGGGTATGCTTTCCTCGTTTGAGGCGATTTCGACCGCTATCGGCGGTACCGTAGGATTCGGTAATATCGCCGGTGTTGCAACTGCAGTTGCAGCAGGCGGCCCGGGAGCCATTATGTGGATGTGGCTTTCGTCTCTGCTTGGTATGATATTAAAACAGGTTGAGGTTACCCTCGGCTGCTACTACCGTCACACCAACGAAAAAGGTGAGTACTACGGCGGTCCGACTTACTACATGGAGTGCGGACTTGGCGAGGAGCGCCACTGGGGCAAGCTGTGGCTGATCCCGGCGCTCATCTTCGGCATCGGTATTTTCTCCACCTTCTTCGTAACCTCTTCCAACCTGACCGCATCTCAGGTCGTAGCCGGTGCGTTCGGTATTGAGAATATCAATCTTGGAAGCTTCAAAGTAGAAGGCGTTATCGTGATGGGCGTTCTGCTCTGCATTCTGACCTATGTCGTTACAAGCGGCGGTACGAAGAAAATCGCAAGTCTGTTCAGCAAGCTCGTTCCATTTATGAGCGTTCTTTATATCTTGATGGGAATTGGCATGATCATCATCAACATCAACCGCGTTCCTGGCGTATTTGCAGCATCGTAACAAACGCATTTACCGGAACAGCAGCGATCGGCGGTTTTGCCGGCTGCGCAGTCAGCGAGATTATCCGTGTGGGTATGGCGCGTTCCGTATACTCCAATGAGGCTGGATGGGGTACTTCTCCAATGATCCATGCTTCCGCAAAAACACCGCATCCGGTAGAGCAGGGTCTGTGGGGATCTTTCGAGGTATTCTTTGATACCATGGTTATCTGTACGATCACCGCACTTTCCGTTATCTTAAGCGGAAACTGGACCGACGGAACGAACGGCGGAACACTTGCTTTAAGTGCATTTGCAAGCGGATTCGGCAAATTTGGAAGCATCCTTCTGGCAGTCATCATGGTCATTTTCACTGTAACGACTTCCGGCGGATGGTTCACCTACTATCTGGCAATTCTGGAGCATCTGTATAAAAAAGAAGGCAAGATGAAAGATATCGTCATGAAAATCTTCTACGCAGTCCGCGCTCTGCCGGGCGTACTGTGGACGATCTATCTGGTAAAGACAAACAACCAGGGCTTTATCTGGACTGTCGTTGATATCACATCTGCGATCCCGACCTTCGTCAACGTAGCAGTGATCCTGATTCTCTCGAACCAGTATTTCAAACTGCTGAAAGACTACAAAGCAAGAAACTTCGGCCAGGGCACGGTAGACAAGAACGCCTGCCTGTTCTACGAAGAGAAAACGAAATAAAAAATATTCAAAAGCGAATCCAGACACGCATGAGAATAGCGTGTCTGAATTTGTATATTGCGCAAATGGGCAGAAAAGAATAGAATCAAATTTAGATGACAGTAGGAGGATAATGATATGAAAACAATTTACAAAAACGGAGCTGTCTACACCGGAAAACTGCCGCTTGTCGAAGCGTTTGCAGTAGAAGACGGCAAATTTGTTTTCGCCGGAAGCAGCGCAGAGGCAGATGCCCTTGCAGCAGCCGGCGACAAAGTTGTAGACCTCGGCGGAAAATTCGTCTGCAGCGGTTTTAACGACAGCCATATGCACCTTTTAAATTACGGAAGCTCCCTGCTGAAAGCGCAGCTTGCCGCACATACCGAAAGCCTGGAAGATATGCTCGCCTGCCTCGACACCTTCCAGAAAGAGCATCCGCGAAAAGACGGCGCATGGCTGATGGGCCGCGGCTGGAATCAGGATTACTTCACGGACGTGGACCGCATGCCGAACCGCTACGATCTTGACCGCGTATCAACTGAAGTTCCGATCTGCGCGACGAGAGCGTGCGGCCACTGCCTCGTAGTCAACAGCAAAGCGCTGGAACTCCTCGGCGTCACCGCAGATACCCCGCAGCCGGAGGGCGGAGAGATCGGTATGGAAAACGGTGAGCCGGACGGAAGATTCTTCGACAATGCAATGGAACCGGTTTACGACAGCATTCCGGTGCCGAGCAAAGAGGAAATCAAAGATATGATCCGCAGCGCCTGCAAAGCCCTGAACAGCTACGGCGTCACCAGCAGCCAGAGTGATGATTACTGCGTTTACCGCGCCGTTCCGTGGCAGACCGTCAACGAAGCATACAAAGAACTCGAGGATTCCGGCGAGCTGACCGTCCGCGTTTACGAGCAGAGCAACTTTACCGATCTGGAATCCTTAAAAGGTTTCGTTGAGGCTGGAAATGTGACCGGCATCGGCACAGACCGCTTTAAAATCGGCCCGCTGAAAATGCTCGGCGACGGCGCACTCGGTGCGAGAACAGCATTCCTCAGTCGCCCATACGCAGACGACCCGTCCACCTGCGGAATCCCGGTATTCACCCAGGAAACCATGGATGAGATGATCGGCTACGCCAATGCACACGGCATGCAGGCTGCAGTTCACACGATCGGTGATGCGTGCCTCGACCGCGTGTTAAGTGCCTATGAAAAAGCCCTTGCTGAAAACCCGAGAGAAGATCACCGCCACGGCATCGTGCACTGCCAGATCACAAGAGCCGATCAGCTTGAAAAAATCGCGAAAATGCATCTTCACGTTTACGCACAGAGCATCTTCCTCGATTACGATAACCATATCGTAGAGGAGCGCGTCGGCAAAGAGCTTGCGAGCACAAGCTACAGCTGGAAGACGCTGATGAATAACGGCGTCTCCGTCAGCAACGGAACTGACTGCCCGGTAGAGCTGCCGGATGCCCTCGCCTGCATGCAGTGCGCTGTCACAAGAACAACGCTGCGCGACCATGTCGGCCCGTACCTGCCGGATCAGAAATTCACCGTACAGGAAGCACTCGACAGTTACACGATCCGCAGTGCCGAGGCAAGTTTCGAGGAGAACGTGAAAGGCCAGATCGCAGAAGGCATGATGGCAGACTTCGTCGTACTGGGTCAGAATCCGTTTGAGGTGGATGAGAGCACGATCAAAGACATTCCGGTGTGCCGGACGTATCTTGCTGGTGAACTGGTATATGAAGCATAAAGATATAACTCAAATGAGCGATAAATGTCAAATGAAAATTCATACAATGAAGGGAAAAACGTGAAATAAGATAACCTGGAAATAGTATGGAATAAAGGCAGAAACAGAGGAGAACCTCCTGCGGCGATAAACGGTCGCAGGAGGTTCTTTTTTGATCCTGATAGGACCATACGGTCGTAAAAGAATCGAACAAATGGTTGCATAAAAGGGCGGGAATGTGCTATGATAAAGGAAATTTTACGAAAGGAAAAAACAGACAAATGCTTGGAAGAACACATTTTTTTATTGGAACAGCAGCGGCACTTGCTGTTTTACAGCCGCAGACGGTTCCCGCGCTTGTGGCCGGTGCCGGGGCTGCCGCGATCGGCGGTTTGATCAGTGACATTGATGTCGGCACTTCACAGGCGCACCGCGATGCCGATAAGATTATTACGGCAACAGTTGCAGTTGCGGTGCTCACAATTCTTGCGGAGTATAAACTGAATCTTGGAATTTACCGCCGCCTCACAAGCGACAGCAGCGTGCTGCGTCTCCTCACCGGAACGGCAGCATTTTTGCTGATCTGCGCCTATGGGAAACAGCAGCCGCACCGCTCCTTCATGCATTCATTTGCGGCGCTGGCATTGCTGACGGCGTGCGTGGACATCATCTACCCGGATGCGTCCGCTTATTTTACCGTGGGCTTTCTGTCCCATCTGGTGCTCGATTTTTTCAACCGGAAACCGGAAAAGCTGTTCTGGCCCTGGAAGAAGGGATTCTGCCTCGGATTCTGCTCAGCACGGGGACTTGTGAACCGCGCACTGCTCGGGTGCGGCATGGTATCTCTTGCTGTAGTACTGGTGCTCTCGGCGCCTGCAGGGCGGCTGATGGCTAAAATCATGCGGGCAATTTACGGATGAGATGGGATTGACAAAAAGATAACAAGACAAAAGAAGAAAAAGCAGGAATTTTTCGGTGTTAAAGTTAATATTTTATACATTTTATAGTAGGATTTTTGATTAAAATGATGTAAAATAGAAAACAGAAATCCGGCGTCCGTAATTGTTTTTGAAATGAACGAACAGGGAACCGCCGGCCCGTTACCGCAGCCGATTGCGGAGCGCAGCGCAACCGACCACAGAGATTAGAGCACAACAGGCAATACAGGAGTTAGTATGAACGAAGAAATGAAAAACCAAACAGAACAGTTACCGCTTTTAAAAGTACACATGATGGGAAGTTTTTTCCTGGAGTACGGCGACCAGCCGATTTCCTTCCGGAAAACAATGGCAACAAAATCGATGAGACTTCTGCAGATTTTCCTCTATAACAAGGACAATGGAATTTCCAGAGGAAGACTGTTGGAGAGCACATACGGAAGAGAAGATGTGGCGGACGCGGCAAACAGCCTGCGTGTCGGCGTACATCGCCTGAAAAGAAGCCTTGTCGAGGCAGGACTTCCGCAGTTTGAGTACATTTATACACAGAAAGGCGTTTACCACTGGACCAGCCCGATGCCGGTCGAGGTAGATGCGATTGATATCAAAAATAAGATCCTGGAAGCAGGAAAAGAGACGGACGAGAAAGCGCGCATGGATCAGATGATCGAAGCACTGGAGCTGTACACCGGAGAGTTCCTTGCAGATTTCGGCGAGGAAGAGTGGGTACAGGCGGAGCGCGCGCAGCTGAAAAAAGTATATTCCGATGCACTGAAAGAAGTAAGTGAGTATCTTCTGAAAAACGAGGAGTTCGATGAGCTGCAGAAACTGACTTCTGTTGCTTCCGAACTGTATCCGTTCGACGAGTGGCAGGCAGTCCAGATGCAGGCGCTGATCGGCCTGGAGAGATACAAAGAGGCCATGAAACTGTACGAGCAGACCTCGAAACATTACTTTGAAGAGCTTGGCGTTACACCGAGCGAGAAACTGGTGGAGCAGTACCGCTATCTGGGAAGCCGCATGGGCAGCAGACACCGCGTGATCGAAGAGGTACAGGCAGATCTTCAGGAGAGCCCGGGAGAAAAGGGCGGAGCATTCTTCTGTTCCCTCGCCGGATTCCGTGACTGCTACCGACTTGTTTACCGTATGTCCGAGCTGAACGGACAGATGCCGTGGCTGATGCTGTGCACCATTACAGACGGAAAAGGTTACCCGGCAAAAGGCGGTCCGCGCCTTGACCGTATGTCCGAAAAGCTGCTTGAGGTAATGAAACGCAGCCTGCGTCATTCCGATTTTTTGCAAAATACAGCCCGTCCCAGTATGTGATTCTGCTGCAGGGCGGCAGCCAGAGAGGATGCGAACTCGTCTACAAGAGAATCAGCGAGCGCTTCTCCGAGGAGAAAAAAGGCTGGGCAAAGAATCTGAAATACAGTGCACTGCCGGCAATTCAGATCGAAAAAGAGCTTGAGTTCTTAGAAGGAGACGATGTTTTATGATTCGCGTACAGCTGCTTGGAAGATTCCGCATGTACGATGAAACACGCTGCCTCAACGAGGAAGCGATTCATTCCCCGATGATCACAAAGCTGCTGGTTTATATGATCTGCAACAAAAACCACATCGTAACACTGGAACAGTTAACCGAAGCACTCTGGACGGATGAGGAGAGTGAAAATCCGTACGGAGCACTGAAAAATATGATGTACCGTCTGCGCGGAACGCTGCGGAAGGTATGGCCGGTTAAGAGAGGATCATGCCTGCTATATGAAGGCTGTCATGGAACTGACGAAAAGCCTGGAGCACCGCAGACCGCAAAGGAAAAGTACAGGTTCTCAGTGATCTAAAAGAGCTTTATCAGGAACCAAGAGAATTAGAAAAAATAAATTAATTTTTAAGTTGACAGCAGACTAAACAAATGGTAACTTTAAGCTGTGATGAAACGAGCTTAAATCCAGAAAAAGTCTGCTGTCTTAAGTTAAATAAAGTACAACAGACAGGGAGGATAACAAACATGAGTTACAGAGAAGTATATGAAAAATGGTGCAATGATCCATATTTTGATGAGGCATCCAGAGAAGAGCTGAAAGCACTCGAAGGAAATGAGGCAGAAATCGAAGACCGTTTCTACCGTCAGCTTGAGTTCGGTACCGGCGGACTCCGCGGTGTCATCGGAGCGGGTACCAACCGCATGAACATCTACACCGTACGCCAGGCAACCCAGGGCCTTGCCAACTACATCATTTCCCAGAACGGACAGGAAAAAGGCGTAGCCATCGCACACGATTCCAGAAGAATGTCTCCGGAATTCGCACGCGAAGCAGCACTCTGCCTGAATGCAAACGGAATCAAAACGTATCTGTTCGAGTCCCTGCGCCCGACACCGGAGCTTTCTTTTGCTGTCCGTGAATTCGGCTGCATTTCCGGTATCGTCATTACCGCAAGCCACAACCCGAGAGAGTACAACGGATACAAAGTATACTGGGAGGACGGCGCACAGATTACACCGCCGCACGACAAAAACATTCTCGCAGAGGTAGCAAAAGTAACCGAGTTTTCTGCCGTTAAAACGATGGAAGAAGATGATGCAAGAGCAGAAGGCCTGTTCCAGGTCATCGGAACCGATTTTGATGACCGTTACGTTGCAAAATTAAAAGAGCAGAGCATTCATCCGGAAATCATCAAAGATGCGGCAAAAGATATGAAGATCGTCTACACACCGCTTCACGGAACCGGAAATGTGCCGGTACGCCGCGTTCTGCGCGAGCTTGGCTTTAATCAGGTTTACGTTGTAAAAGAGCAGAAAGTGCCGGACGGAAACTTCCCGACGGTGGCTTACCCGAACCCGGAAGACGAGAAAGCATGGACACTGGCGCTGAAACTGGCAAAAGAAGTAGACGCTGACATCATCCTTGCAACCGACCCTGATGCAGATCGTCTCGGCGTTTATGCAAAAGACAGCAAGACCGGCGAGTACGTAAGCTTCACCGGAAACATGTCCGGTATGCTGATCGCAGAGTATATTCTGCGTGAGCGCACCAAGAACGGAACCATGCCGGAGAACCCGGCACTCGTTGAGACGATTGTTACGACCGATATGGCAAAAGCAATCGCAAAAGCTTATAACGTGGCACTGATCGAGGTTCTGACCGGATTCAAATACATCGGCGAGCAGATCAAATTTTTTGAGCAGAGCGGTGCACACAATTATGTATTTGGTCTGGAAGAGAGCTATGGCTGCCTGGCCGGAACATATGCAAGAGATAAAGATGCCTGCGTGGCAGTTATGATGCTCTGCGAGGTTGCTGCATACTACAAACAGCAGGGCAAAACACTGTGGGATGCCATGGTGGATATGTACGAGGAGTACGGCTACTACAAAGAGGGTCTTGCAACGATGACCTTAAAAGGTATCGACGGTGCAAAAGAGATCCAGACCATGATGACCAACTTCCGTGAGAACCCGCCAAAAGAGCTGGGCGGTTTCCAGGTTCTTGCCGTACGCGATTACAAAGCAGATGTACGCCAGGATCTCGTAAGCGGAGAGAAGAGCGCGACCGGACTTCCGTCCTCCAACGTTCTTTACTATGAGCTGGAAAACAACGCATGGTGCTGTGTGCGCCCATCCGGTACTGAGCCGAAGATCAAATTCTATTTCGGCGTAAAAGGCACATCCCTTGAAGATGCAGCCGAGAAACTGGAAAAATTAAAAAATGCAATGGTAACTGCTTAAACGCTGTGTGATATAGAAACAAAAAAAAGGCCTCAGCCCGGCGGGTGAGGTCTTTTTGTACAAAAATCGGCCCGGCGGATCAAGCTTACCTGAAATAAGGAGAAGAAAATGGCGATTTTATATTATGATGAGAAAAAGCTTTTTCAGTTAAATACAGAGAATACGACGTATGTGATCGGCCTGAGCCCGGAAGGCTACGTCGGACATGTTTACTACGGACCCCTTCTGCACGGAGAGCCGGATCTGTATCCGCTCCGCATGGATGAGCCGCCGTTCACCCCGTCCGTCAATAAGAGAGAGAAATCTTCGTTCCTCGACCGTTTTCCAATGGAATACCCGACCGGAGGAGTCGGCGATTACCGTGAGAGCTGTCTGAATATAAGAAATGCACAGGGCCGTATGGGATGTGAGATTTTCTTTGATTCCTATGAAATTTTCAAAGGAAAACGCCCGCTGACCGGTCTTCCGGCTTCTTTTGGAACCGAGGACGAAGTAGAAACTCTGGAAATCACCTGCAAAGATCCTGTTCTTGATCTTGTTGTTGTCCTTTCCTACTCTGTTTTTACAAAAGAAAACGTTATCACCCGAAGTGTCCGCGTGAAAAATGAAGGCAGTGAAGCGCTGAAGGTAGAGAAAATCTACAGTGCCTGCCTCGATATGGACAACGAAGACTTTGAGATGCTTTCTCTTCATGGATCCTGGGGAAGAGAACGCCACATCCAGCAGGGTGCGCTCCGTTACGGAAAACAGCTCGTTTCCTCCGGAAAAGGAGAGTCCAGCCATCAGGAGCACCCGTTTGTGGCCCTGGTGACACCGGGAACGGATCAGGAGCGCGGCGAGGTTTACGCAATGCACTTCGTATATTCCGGCAACTTTATCGGACAGGTGGAAAGATGCCAGTTTGATACCGTTCGTATGGTCATGGGTATCAACCAGGAGGAGTTCTGCTGGAATTTAAAAGCCGGCGATGAATTCCAGGCGCCGGAGGTTGTTATGGTCTACTCTGCCGAGGGACTTGGCAAAATGACGCGTTCCTACCATGCATTTTATCGCAGACATATGATCCGCAGCCCGTACAACCACAAAAAACGCCCGATTCTGATTAACAACTGGGAAGCAACTTACTTTGATTTTGATACCGATAAACTCCTCGATATCGCAAGAGAGGCAAAAAAAGACGGCATCGAGATGCTTGTTATGGATGACGGCTGGTTCGGAAAACGAAATAAAGACGATTCTTCCCTCGGTGACTGGGTTGTCAACGAAGAGAAGATCAAAGGCGGCCTGAAAAATCTGGTTGACAAAGTGAATGAAATCGGTCTTGAATTCGGTATCTGGTTCGAGCCGGAGATGATCTCCCCGGACTCTGATCTCTACAGAGAGCACCCGGAATGGGCGATTCAGATTCCGGGAAGAGAAGCGACTGAGATCCGCTGCCAGTACGTGCTGGATCTCTCCCGCCCGGAAGTGCAGGATTATGCGTATGAATGTGTGGCAAAAATCCTGCGCAGTGCAAACATCAAATACGTGAAATGGGATATGAACCGTCAGTTAAGCGACCTGGGAAGCACCTACCTGGACAAAGATTCCCAGCAGGAGCTGTTCCACCGCTACGTGCTCGGTATGTATGCGATGCAGGAGCGTCTGGTACAGGAGTTCCCGGATCTGCTTCTGGAGAACTGCTCCGGCGGCGGTGCACGTTTCGATCCTGGAATGCTTTACTACAGCCCGCAGATCTGGTGCTCCGACGACACCGATGCGATTGAGCGTCTGGAAATCCAGGAGGGAACAGCCCTCATTTACCCGCTCTGCTCAATGGGTGCACACGTCAGCGTATGCCCGAACCACACGGTTGGCCGTGTAACTCCGTTTACAACGAGAGGCCATGTGGCACTGGCCGGAACGTTCGGCTATGAGCTTGATATCACAAAACTGCCGGAAGAAGAGAGAAAGCTGATTCCGGAGCAGACCGCAATGTATCACAAATATCATGAACTGATCCGCGAGGGAGAGTATTACCGTATTCTTTCCTGTCGTGAAAACCACAGATCCGACTGCTGGGCAGTAGCATCGGAGGATAAAAGCGAAGTGCTTGTGACCTACGTACAGGTGCTGGCACAGGCAAATATGCCGTCCCGCAAGGTTCGCCTGCGCGGCTTTGATCCGGCGAAAAAATATCGTCTGGAGGGAACCGATGAGGTTTACAGCGGCGAGATGCTGATGAATGCCGGTTTCCGGATGAAAGATTTCTGGGGTGATTTCGTCAGCAGACTGTATCACTTTGTTGCAGTAGACTAAGGAGCAACGGATATGGCAAAAGTAAGATTGGCAGATATTGCAAAGGTGGCGGGCGTCAGCGCCGTCACCGTGCATAACGCGATTACAGGACAGAAAGGGGTCAGCGATGAGATGCGCGCCCGGATTCTGGAAATTGCAAAGGAAATGGGGTACCGCCAGCCGGGAAGCGGAGCGAGAAATACACAGGGAAAAAGCCTGCGCTGCATCGGAGTGGTGATTCCGGAACGGTATCTGGCAGAGTATACGACATTTTACTGGAAAATGTATCAGGAGATGGCACTGGCGGCGACGGAAAAGAGCTGTATGGTGACCGTGGAGATCCTGAAACAGGAGATGGAAGATGAGATGATCGTGCCGTGCATCGCCAAGGAGCAGACCGTCGATGCGCTGATCCTTATGGGAGACACGAGCCGCGATTACATCCACTATCTGAAGAAAAACGTGGATCTTCCGATCGTATTTCTGGATTTCTACGACAATGAGCTGGCAAAAGATGCCGTGATCGCAGATAACTTTCACGGAATGTATCTGATGACGGAATACCTGTATGAGCATGGCCTGACCAAGCTGGCTTTTGTAGGTTCGATTCATTTTTCCAGCAGTATCATGGATCGGTACTGCGGTTTTTCCAAGGCTGTTCTGGAACACCGCGATGTGACACCGGCGGAATGGATTCTGGAGGACCGTGATGAGCGGGGCCAGATCGAAATTCATCTCCCGGAACAGATGCCGGAAGCGTTCGTCTGCAACTGCGACCTGACCGCCGGCCTTCTGATGCTCGAGCTGGAAAAACGCGGCATCTCCGTGCCGGAGGATGTTTCCGTTGTCGGCTTCGACAATTACCTGTATCCGGGTTTCCCGGATCTCAAGATCACTTCGTATGAGATCAATACGAAGGCGATGGTAAAAGTAGCGCTCGAAAAAGCGCTGAAGCAGATCCGCGGCGCGGCATCCGGCAAAAATATGGAAATTGTCTCCGGACAGCTGGTGCCGAAAGAGAGCGTAAAGCTTTGATTTTTATAACTGAATTATAAATTAAGAAACGGGGCATTTTGAAATGCCCCGTTTTTGTACATATTACACAACAAAGTCACTTAAAAATTGACAGTATCTAACGGAACTTATTTTTTTAAGTGATTTCCAGTTGAAAAATTAATCATCTATGTTAAAATTAAGCTAAAGGACTGGGCGTGAGGGTGATAAAACACGGCGGTTCGGAGAAAAAAGAATGAAAAAACAAGATTCTGTCCACTAACAGAAACTTAAAAAAACAAAGTACAACTCATAAACAAACAATATTTTTCATGGAGGTTTCAAAAAATGAGCGAAGTTAAAATGATTGGAGATGCTGTCAAAAATATGCCATGGCAGGAAGGCCCGGCTGAGTTTTCCGGTGCACCGGTATGGAGATACAGCGAGAATCCGATCATCGGAAGAAATCCGGTGAAGGAAGTAGCAAGAATCTTCAACAGCGCCGTTATGCCGTACGGCGACGAGTTCATCGGAGTATTCCGTGGTGAGCAGACAAACGGAATCCCGTACATCTACCTTGGAAGAAGCAAAGATGCGATCCACTGGAATTTCGATGAGAACAAAATCCAGTTCGTTGACGAAGAAGGCAAACCGTTCATGCCGGTTTACGCATATGACCCGCGTCTTGTAAAAGTAGAAGATACCTACTACATCATCTGGTGCCAGGACTTCTACGGTGCAGCCATCGGAATGGCAAAAACAAAAGATTTTGAAACCTTCGTACGTGTGGAGAATCCATTCCTTCCATTCAACAGAAATGCCGTTCTCTTCCCGAGAAAAATTAACGGCAACTTCGTGATGCTGTCCCGTCCAAGCGACAGCGGCCACACACCGTTCGGTGACATCTTCCTGTCCGAGAGCCCGGATATGCTGTACTGGGGCAAACACCGCCACGTCATGAGCAAGAGCCCGGAGTGGTGGGAGTCCTTAAAGATCGGCGGCGGCGCAGCTCCGATTGAGACCAACGAAGGATGGCTGCTGTTCTACCACGGTGTAAGCGGCACCTGCAATGGCTATGTATACAGCATCGGCGGCGCAATCCTCGACAAAGAGAATCCGTCCATCGTAAAATACCGCTGCCAGAACTTCCTTCTGACACCGGAAGAGTGGTATGAGGAGAGAGGCTTCGTTCCGAACGTAACCTTCCCGTGCGCAACCATTCACGATGCAGAGACCGGAAAGATCGCGATCTACTACGGCGCAGCCGATACGTATGTAGGACTGGCATTCACAACCGTAGATCTGATTGTAGATTATATCAAGAAAAACAGTGTCGTACGCGAGTCTGACACCGAAATTGGAAGAAGATAAGAAAGAAGGAAAGAAAAGATGCAGTCTTTGGCAAAGGAAGTAAAGCAGGAGCTTACTGGACGGATCATTCCGTTCTGGGAGGGCTTAAGAGATGAGGAATACGGCGGATTTTACGGCTATCAGGACTTTGATCTGAACGTGCAGAAAACGTATGAGAAGGGCTGCATCTTAAACAGCAGAATTCTCTGGTTTTTCTCGAATGCGTACCTGACCTTAAAGGACGAGAAGCTGCGCGCCGATGCGGAGCATGCGTACCGCTTTATGAAACAGGCGTGTGTGGACCGCGAGTACGGTGGCGTGTTCTGGTCTGTCACCTACGACGGAAAACCGCTCGATACGACAAAGCATACGTACAATCAGGCATTTGCAATTTATGCGCTGTCTACGTATTTTGATGCGACGGGCGACACCGAGGCGCTGGAGCTGGCAAAATCGCTGCAGCAGATCATCGAGACACACTGCACCGACGAGCACGGTTATCTCGAGGCATTTACCCGCGATTTCAAGCCGGAGAGCAATGAAAAGCTCTCGGAGAACGGCGTCATGGCAGAGAAGACCATGAATACGCTGCTGCATGTTTTCGAAGCATATACCGAGCTGTACCGCGTGACAAAGGATCCGTTTACCGGTGACCGTCTCCGCTTTATGATGGATCTCTTCGCGGATAAAGTATACAACAAAGAAAAAGGCCGTCAGGAAGTATTTTTCGACCGGACATGGAATACGCTGATTGATCTGTATTCTTATGGCCATGATATCGAGACTTCCTGGTTGATCGACCGGGGTACAGAAGTGCTCGGCGATCCGGCTTACCGGGAAAAACTGCTGCCGATCACCGGAGAGATTGCGGAAAATATCTACAACACGGCATACAAAAATCATTCGCTGATGAATGAGTGCGAGCGCGGTGTGGATGATACCACAAGAGTCTGGTGGGTACAGGCAGAAGCAGTCGTTGGATTTTTAAATGCATGGCAGAAAAAACCGGAGGAAACAAAGTATCTCGATGCGGCAAAAGACATCTGGGGCTACATCAAGGAATATGTGATCGACAAACGAGAGGGGTCTGAGTGGTTCTGGTGCGTGAATGCAGACGGAAGCCCGATTCATGAGCCGATTGTAGAACCGTGGAAATGCCCGTATCACAATGGACGTATGTGTATGGAAGTAATTGGGAGGTTAAAAGATGCTGAATAAACAGTATTATGTGGAAAAAGCCAAGGTAGACCGCCTTGTGGCAAGAAAGAACACAAAAGCAGATTTTTACAACGGTATTTATGACCGCTATGAGTATCCGGTGCTGACAAGAGAGTTCGCTCCTGTTCACTGGAGATATGATCTGGATGAGGAGACGAATCCGTACTTTATGGAGCGTCTCGGCATCAACGCTGTGATGAACTCCGGCGCGATTTATCTGAATGGAAAGTATTATCTCGTTGTCCGCGTGGAGGGCAATGACAGAAAATCTTTCTTTGCTGTTGCAGAGAGTGATACTGGTATCGACGGATTCCATTTCTGGGATTACCCGGTTGTGCTGCCGGATACCTGCGCAGAGGAAACCAACGTTTATGACATGCGTCTGACCCAGCACGAGGACGGCTGGATTTACGGAGTGTTCTGCTCTGAGAGCAAGGACAAAAACGATCCGGATCTGTCCGCGGCTGTTGCTGAGGCTGGTATCGTAAGAACGAAAGACCTGAAGACCTGGGAGCGTCTGGACAACCTGAAAACCTTACGTTCTCCGCAGCAGAGAAACGTTGTTCTGCATCCGGAGTTCGTAGACGGAAAATATGCCTTCTACACCCGTCCGATGGATGGTTTCATTGAGACCGGAAGCGGCGGAGGAATCGGCTTCGGACTCTGCGATGATATCACACATGCTGTCATCGACGAGGAGAAGATCATCAGCAAACGTATTTATCATACCCTGACCGAGTCCAAAAACGGTGCCGGAGCAGTGCCGATCCGCGGTAAGAAATGCTGGATCAACATTGCACACGGTGTAAGAAATACAGCAGCAGGCCTTCGCTACGTTCTGTATGTCTTCGGTACCGATCTGAACGATCCGTCCAAAGTCATTGCAGAGCCGTCCGGTGTATTCCTGGTTCCGCTTGGAAAAGAGAGAGTCGGAGACGTTTCCAACGTTGTATTTACAAACGGCGCGATTGCGCGTGAGAACGGAGAGGTTTACATCTACTATGCATCCTGCGATACAAGAATGCATGTAGCAACCACCACAATCGACAAACTCGAGGACTATCTGTTCAACACACCGCAGGATCCGCACAGATCCCCGGACTGCGTAAAACAGAGATGCGAGCTGATCTCCAAAAACCTGGAGCTGCTGAAAAACGAGAAATAAAAGCGTCCGCTGCGGCGCATGAAAAAAGGAGCTGTTCTCTTTACGGAAACGCTCCTTTTTTCATGCATATTATTTGTTTTTGGGTTTCTGATCGTCGATGGAAGTTAAAATTCCATAGAAGAAGCGCGGTGCATCGGGATCTGCAAAGGTCATGAAAACCTGGAAAGTGTTTCGAGAAGAACCGAAACGTCAACGGGTTTCGCGATATGGGCGTTCATGCCGGATTCCAGTGCTTTTCGGCGGTCCTCTTCAAACGCGTTTGCCGTCATGGCGACAATCGGGATTTCCCCGCGTTTTCCCGGGAGTGCACGGATCGCTTCTGCGGCCTGATAGCCGTTCATGTTCGGCATCTGAATATCCATCAGAATAACATTGTAATAATCTTCTGGTGCGTTCTGGACTGCTTTTAAGCAGAGGGCGCCGTCTTTTACGTGCTCGGCGTGAATGCCGTTTTCTTCCAGAACGGTGAGTACAATTTCTGCATTCAGGTCATTATCCTCGGCAAGCAGCACGCGTTTTTCGGAAAGCGTCTGCAGGGACTGCTCGAGAATCTCGTCTTTATGCTGGTGAGCCGCAAGCTGTTCTTCGGTCGGAAGTCCAAACGTGAGGCAGACCGTAGTTATTGTTCCGGCACCGAGTTCGCTTTCCACATCGATCGTTCCGCCCATCAGATTCACGAGGGATTTGACGATCGGAAGGCCGAGGCCGGTTCCGGTGATGTGGCTTTCGGTGGAGGAATGTTCTCTTGTAAATTCTTCAAAAATATGCGGCAGATACTCTTTGCTCATGCCGATGCCGTTGTCCTTCACGGTGATGCGGTAGGAGGCAAAGCCCTTCCTTGGTGCCGGTGTCTCTTCGATTTTTACGGAAATTTTTCCGCCCTCCGGCGTATACTTGATGGAGTTGCTGATGATATTCAGCAGAATCTCCCGTATTTTTGTCCGGTCGCAGAGGATGGCATCGTGTTCCACCGTGTTGTAACAGAGATAGGAAAGATTTTTGCTTTTTAACGAAGGCTCAAACACTGCATTCAGGGAATTGATCAGCTCGCTGTAGCTGCCGAGCTCGATTTTCAGCGAGGCCTTACCGCTCTCAATGCGCGCCATCTCAAGCACGTAGTTGATCAGGGAGAGCAGAAAACTGCTGGAGGACTTGATTTTTGCAATGTAGTCGACCGCGCGGTCCTTCTCGTCGATGTGCTTTTCCAGCAGATCCGAGAAACCGATGATGGCATTCATCGGGGTTCGGATGTCGTGGCTCATGTTGAACAGAAAACGTGTTTTTGCTTCGTTGGCAGACTGTGCTTCCTGTACGGCTTTTTCCAGTTCTGCTGCGTGAATCTCGTCTTTATAGCGGCGCATCTGGAACTGCAGAAAACCAATAGAGGCAAGCAGGGAAAGGATGAGTCCGAGTGCAAAGGAAACAAAAACCTGCAGCGGACTGAGCCAGCCGTTTTTCGGTACAATTTCAAAATGCCAGGTGTCGTTCGGCACGGTGCAGAGAACTTCGATGGCATCGGAACGCCGGGAATTGCCGGAGTGTGCGATGGAAACGTGTTCGCCGGTGGCCGGAGAAATTTTCCAGAGTTCGTAGGTGTAGCCGGCTTCTTCCAGTGTATCCAGTTCAATTTCGTTCAGAAACGATTCCCAGTCGAGAACGAGAATCGAAAAGCCCCAGAAGGTCTGGTCACCGTTGGCATCGGTGGTATAAATCGGGTCAAAGAGCAGTGCTCCGATGTCGCCCTGCTGCAGCTCAAACGGTCCTGCAATCGTGTATTCGCCGCTCTCTTTGGCAAGGCGTGCCTCCTGTTTCCGGGCAGGATGCTCGAGCATGTTAAGTCCGAGTGCGGCTTCGTTTCCGCTCATCGGATAAATCAGTGTGACAATGCCGTCCTTTGCAAGCTCATGTGCTTTGATGACATTCTGGTCGTCCTGCATCAGCGAGGAGAGGACGGAAAACTCTTCGTCATTGACGGTATAACCGGCTTCAATCATGTGTTTCATCAGATTGGATTCGGCAAGATAATGGTTTAACTGCGATTTCACGCGGCCGATGGTCGTCTGTGCGGTATAGTCAGCTTTCAGCTTTGCTTCCTTTAACTGATTCTGATACAGAAAAACGGCGCAGAGCTCGACAAGAAAAAATGTAATAAAAAACAGCAGAAGCGCCTGAAATCGAATCTGTTTTTGCGTTAATTTTGTTTTCATATCGGATGCTCATCTAAATTCGTAATATTTCCGGCTTTTTCAGGTGATTTTTTTGAGTAAAAACGAGGCCGGAGTTAAAAATATTATATCGGATTTACCCTGGGATTTCAATAAAAGAAGCGTTAAGTTTGAAAGAGAACGGGATGAAATGAATGGGAAATGTAATGCATAAGAAGAAAATTGCCAGAATGGGCGGAGAATGGAATTGCCAGATAGTTGCTCATTATATCAAAATCATTTATAATAGGGACAGACGACACAGAATGAAGGATTGACAATACAATGGACTATGTGATTTTTGACCTGGAATGGAACCAGTGTCCCTATGGAAAAGGAAAAGAGAACCCGAAGCTGCCATTTGAGATTATTGAGATCGGCGCGGTGAAGATGGATGGTGAGCGGAATGTGCTGGGAACGTTTCACCGGATTGTAAAACCGGTGGTCTACCAGCATCTCCATCACCGGACGCGCGAGGTCGTCGGACTGACAGAAGAGGATCTGCAGAACGGAATCCCATTTGCGCAGGCCGTGCAGGAATTTTTTGCATTCTCCGGCGGTGCGTGCATGTTCGGCACCTGGGGACCGGGAGACCTGACGGAGCTCCAGCGGAACATGAAATTTTATAACCTCCTGTCGCTGATCCGCGGGCCGATTCATTTTTACGATGTACAGAAACTGTTCGCGATCCAGTACGAAACGATGAAGAGCCGCCGGGCGCTCGAGTACGCCGCCGACTTCCTCCATCTCCCGAGGACGAGCATTTTCATCAGGCGCTTTCGGATGCAAAATATACGGCCGACATTTTTGCGCGCATCGATATGGATGTTGTGCTGGCGTACGACTCGATCGACGTATATCAGAACCCGAAATCGAAAAAAGAGGAGATCCACGCCGTCTATAATGGCTACACGAAATTCATCTCCCGCGAATTCGACACAAAAGAAGAAGCCATGCACGACCGCGAGGTCTGCAGCACGCACTGCTGCATCTGCGGGAAAACGGCAAGAAAACGCTTACGCTGGTTTTCGGCCGGCGGGAAAAACTACTACTGCGTAGCCTGGTGCCCGGAGCACGGATATTTGAAAGGCAAAGCCCGCATGAAACATTCGGATGAAGGAAAACTCTTCGTCGTGAAAACCATCCGCATCAGCAGCGAACAGGAGGCGGGGGAAATCCGGCAGAAGAAAGAGAACCTGCGGAAGAAGAGGAATCAGAAGAGGAAAGAAATGTAAGAAAGGCAGAGGAAATGGAAACGGGATAAAAGGTTTCATTTCTTCTGCCTTTTTAATTGGAAAACAGAGCGGGATCGGTTATAATAAAAAATAATGGAACGTATGAAAAGAGGAGGCGCAGAATGGGAGCTTATTTAAACAGTCAGACACCGTATACCCTGTATCAGAGTGAGAGCCGCAGCCCGTATTTTGTGGATAAAACAATGCTGCTGCAGGAACTGTTTCCCTATGTGGCTGCAGGGAATCGCCATCTTTGCGTCACAAGGCCGCGCAGATTTGGAAAAACAATTGCGGCCAATATGATCAGCTCGTTTTTTCAGAAGGGTATTGATTCAGGTGAACTTTTTGACCGGCTTAAAATTTCAGAAGCGGATGACTGCCAGAAATACAAAAACAAGTATAACGTCATTCGGATTGATTTCAGTAAAATGCCGAGAAACTGTGAATCTTACCGACAGTATATCGAGCGTGTGGAAGAACTTCTGATCAGTGATCTGCGGGAAGCGTATCCGGATGCAAAAACCAGTGAAACAGATGCGATTGGAGATATTCTGGAAGAGATCTTTCAACAGTATCATGGCGAAAAATTTATTTTTGTTCTGGACGAATGGGATTTTATTTTTCACAGGGGATTTATAACAGAAGCGGATAAAGCAAAGTATGTGGCATTTTTAAGTAATCTGCTGAAGGACCGTCCCTATGTGATTTTATCGTATATGACGGGAATTTTGCCGATTGCGAAATATTCCAGCGGATCGGAACTGAATATGTTTGCGGAGTTCACGATGGTAAATTCACCAATGTTCGGAACATACTTTGGATTTACAGATGACGAAGTGGATGATTTGTATGAAAGGTACTGTAGAGAATGCGAAAAACAGAGAAAAATAAAAAATGTGACGCGAAAAGGTCTGCGAGACTGGTATAACGGTTATTATACAAAATCGGGAGAGCGGGTATACAATCCACGCTCCGTTGTTTTTGCACTACAGTTTAACAATCTGGCAAATTACTGGACCAGCTCAGGTCCATATGATGAAATTTATTATTACATTCGAAATAATGTATCCGACGTCAGGGATGACCTTGCACTGATGGCAGCAGGAGAGTCAGTTTCGGCAAAAATACAGGAATATGCGGCCACTTCCATGAACCTGTCTACGAGAGATGAAATTTACTCTGCGATGGTGGTGTATGGATTTTTAAGCTATTTGAATGGAAAAGTGTCTATTCCGAACAGGGAATTGATGGAGAAGTTTGATGAGCTGCTGATGAAGAATGAATCTCTGGGATATGTATATCGTCTGGCGAAAGAGTCCGAGAAAATGCTGAAAGCGACTCTGGCGGGAGATACGCATACGATGGAAAAAATTCTGGAACTGGTGCACGATACGGAAGTTCCGCTGCTGTCGTACAACCATGAGACAGAATTGTCAGCCATTGTCAATCTGGTATACCTGGCTGCGCGTGACAGTTACCGGGTAGAGCGTGAGGATAAGGCGGGAGTTGGGTATGTGGATTTTATTTTCTATCCATATGATCTGACCGCAGATGGAATTATTCTTGAACTAAAAGTAGACCACACTCCGGAAGAAGCAATTCAGCAGATCAAAGACAGGAAGTATGCATTAAAATTTGTGCCGCGGCTTGCAGAACAGAAAAAGTATACAGGAAAAATACTGGCTGTGGGAATTGGGTATGAAAAGACGGAGAAAAAGCACAGGTGTAGAGTGGAAAGCTTAAATTGAGTGCTTGAGAGGTAAGAGAACTATCGATAAAAGCAGGTTTGTCGGTAGTTTTCTGTTATAGAGAAGAAATGGGGGCAGAGCAATGAAAACAATCCATAAAATTTCCGGAATTTTTCTGTGGTGTGTCGTTGGCGTGTTTCTTGGAAAGAGCGTTTATACGTATTATGACTACACAGCACACCCCGGTTTGTATGAGACGTGGTCTGCACCGTGGTATACAGGGATTCTGCGGGATGGCGTAATTGCGGCGGTTCTGATTGCGGTGACGCTGGCGGTTCGGTGGGTGATTCAAAGAAAAATGAGGAAGGAATAGAAGGCGATGATTTTTAAGAGACTTGGCTTGATGAGGAGTCGTTTTTACGGAAAGAACTGAAAGAATAAGAAAAGACAAAAGGACGAAAAACAATGGCAAAATTATATTTCCGCTACGGCGCGATGGGCAGTTCGAAATCTGCTAATATTTTGATGGTTCGCTATAATTATGAGGAGCGCGGGCAGTATGCTGTCCTGTTGAAGCCGCGGACGGACAACCGCGACGGAGAACATGAAATCAAGTCCCGCATCGGGCTGGAGGCACCGGCGGAATATGTGGATGAATTTTTAAAAGAAATTTCAGAGACCTGGAGTGCAGACAGCGGGGAATACCGGTATCACGGAAAGAAAGTGGATGCGGTTCTTATCGACGAGGCGCAGTTTCTTTCTCCGGAGGAAGTTGATACGCTTTCGGACATCGTGGATTTTTATGGGATTCCGGTTCTCTGCTACGGTCTGCGTGCGGACTTCCAGACACATCTGTTTCCGGGTTCGAGAAGATTGATGGAAATCGCTGACATCATCGAGGAAGTCCCAACGGTCTGCTGGTGCGGAAGACGGGCGCAGTGCAATACGAGATACGCAGACGGAAAAATCGTTCGGGAAGGCGCGCAGATTTTCCTTGGATCGAACGAGAGTTATGTGGCGCTTTGCAGGAAACATTATAAAGAAGGAAAGCTGTGGAAGGAAGATGAGTAAGATAACAATATATGAAGTACAGGAGAGAATGCCGCGGATGGAAACGCTGGTGGAACTGTGGGAAGCTTCCGTCCGTGCGACACATCATTTTCATCGTTAATAGGAGCTTCTTTTGCAACAACATCCATTCGTATCAGTTTATCAAGAATATCCACAAGAGCAGGTCCGCTGGAAACATTTGATTGCTGCAATATAATCTTTTCTGGGATAATACTCCGTTTTGCACCATGCTTTTTATCGCTGGGGAACATCAGAAAAAGGATATGGAAAAAAGCCGATGGAGATGTTTTTGATTAAAAAACTTTAGGAATAACAGCAGGGGAGAGTGAAATGAAAAAAATATTTTTAATGAGGCATTCCATCCCGGAAAAAGGGGATATGCCGAATGAGCAGATTCCTCTATCGGAAAAGGGAAAAGCGCTTGCTGTATCAAAAAGAAATATATTTTCAAATGTGGACAGATGCTTTTCTTCACCTTATCGGAGAGCAATGGAAACGGCTGAATTCATCGCAGATCACCCGGTCATTGTGAAGGAGCTGCATGAAAGAACGATCGGGGATGCCAGGGAGGATTTCTGGCTGAAACAGTATGAAGATCACGATTTTCGCAATCTGGGCGGGGAATCATTAAATCAGGTGAAGGTCCGAATGAAAGCAGCGATAGATTCCATTGTCTGCCAGATGGAAGAGGGTGAAACGGCACTCGTGGTTTCTCATGCGACGGCGATCTGTGCATATTTGCTTTCTTACTGTGAAATTGAAGTGAAAGATGCGGAAAACAAAGTAAGAAAAATATCTTTCCATGGAAAAGAAATCCTGAATGGCAGATTTCGGCCGGCAGATGGATTTGAAATCCTTTTTGAAAACGATATTTTTTCGGATATTCGTGTTATGGGGAGAGAAAAATGAAAACATTATATTTGATCGGCGGAACGATGGGCGTTGGCAAGACGACGGTAAGTCAGCAGCTGAAAAAAGATCTGGCGAACAGCGTTTTTCTTGACGGCGACTGGTGCTGGGACGCCGATCCGTTTCAGGTGACGGATGAGACGAAAGAGATGGTGATGGACAACATCTGTTATCTGCTGAATAACTTTCTGCACTGCAGCGCTTATGAAAACGTTATTTTCTGCTGGGTGATGCATGAGCAGAGTATTGTTGATGAAATCGTCAGTAAGCTGGACACGGAAGAATGCAGAGTGATTAAAATTTCGCTGATTGTGGATGAAGCAAATTTGCGGAAGCGGTTATTATCCGACATCGCAAATAAGATTCGTACGGAAGAGATTATGGACAAAAGCATTGCACGAATTCAGATGTATCAGGTACTTGATACGGTAAAAATTGATACGAGTAATAAGAGTGTCTGTGAAATTACAGAGGAAATTGCAGCACTTTAAGATCAAAAAACAAGGAGCCAAACCAAAATGACCGAACGAATCATAGACAATGAACTCCGGCTGATCCCATATTACAGGAATGACGAGGCCTCTCTTCCGTGGTATCAGGATCTGGACGTGTGTAAGCAGGTGGACAACCGGGAGGAGCCGTATGATGTGGAGCTGTTGCATCGGATGTATGATTATCTTACCGCGCACGGTGACTGCTATTATATAGAATATAAGGGCGTGCTGGTGGGAGATGTTTCGCTGAGAGAGAATAGTGAAATCGCTGTCGTTGTCTGTAAAGAATACCAGAATCAGCATATCGGAAGACGGTGCGTTCTGGAGATGCTGAAGCTTGCAAGAGAAAAGGGAATGGAGCGGGTAAAAGCCAATATTTATTCTTTTAATGGACAAAGCCAGCGCATGTTCCAGTCGGTCGGATTTGAGAAAACGGCGGAGGAATGGTATGAGTCTAAGCTGTAAGTGATTGCAGAGAAAGAGAGAAGAAATGAACATAAAATACAATCAGCTGTGCATTAGAAATGCCGAAAAGAAAGATTGTGAACAATTAGCCGTCTGGTGGAACGATGGAACCGTCATGGCCCACGCCGGATTTCCAAACGGGCTTGGGACAAGCGCAGCGGAAATTGAAAAACAGATTGCCGACGACAGCGATGAAACAAGACGAAGACTCATCATAGAATACAACGATGTGCGAATCGGCGAAATGAGTTTCTATGTATTCGAAAATCATCGATATGAAATCGGAATCAAAATCTGCGAATCCGATTACCAGGAAAAAGGCATTGGAAGAGTTGTACTGAGCATGCTCATAGAAGAATTGTTCCGCATGGGAGCCAACGTTATTTTTCTTGATACCAACCTCAAAAACACAAGAGCACAGCATGTCTACGAAAAACTCGGCTTCCGCAAAACCGCAGTCCATTACAATTCCTGGAAAAATCAGCTGGGGGAAATGGAATCTTCTGTCGACTATGAGCTGACGGCGGATGAGTTTTGCAATCTGAAATAGAAATTGTAAAATAAATGAGGGACGAGTGTAAAGAAAGTTCGATGGGAGAAAGAAGTATGGTATCTTTGACATTGTCTAAAAAAGAAATGGGTTTTCACTGGGTAAGGTTTATGCCTGACAGGACTTGCTCGTTTCTTTTTTTGCTTTATAAACGATTATGATTTATCCATTGCGGCAGTGTTAATGTAAAAACAGCAAGTCCTCTTGACAATGTGATTAGCCTGAACTAACATGAAGCTATAAGAAACATAAACGGTAGTCTGAGGAGGAATGTGAGATGCTGTTGTTGCAAAACATATTATACTGTCTTCTGTTTATTCTGATGGTAAAGTGTCTGGTAAGAAATGATGGAATGAACTGTGTTTATTTTTACCCAAAGGAATATATAGAAGAAGCCGATAAACGTGGACTGATCGACAAAGATGCGGTCATGAAAAAAGGAAAGCAGGTTATGATTCCATTTTGCATCATTTTGTTCGTGGTGCTGATCGCGATCATTTTTGTCTGGAATAAAGTCACCGATTTCAAGACGGCATATCTCCAATCCTACCTCTTCCTTGTGGTGATGAACTGGTTCGACGGAATTATGCTTGACCGGGTGTGGGTTGGACACAGTAAAATATGGGAGATCAAAGGAATGGAAGGGATTCCGTACATAAAACCATGGAAAACCGTGCTGACAAAACGAGCCTGGCGACGATTCTGTATCTGATCATTGCACTTGTGACAGCTGGGATTGT
Source organism: Blautia sp. AF34-10 (assembly GCF_003477865.1). NCBI lineage: Bacteria > Bacillati > Bacillota > Clostridia > Lachnospirales > Lachnospiraceae > Blautia > Blautia sp. AF34-10. The sequence goes on along the minus strand of NZ_QUED01000010.1, from coordinate 42,645 downwards.
AGTGCTGGTTGGGAAAATCTGTTAAGAGACAGCATTGAAAAAAAGAGAAGAATATTATATACTACTCATGAGTAGTATTTTTGCGTAAGGGACTTTCGGAATATATAGGAAGTTAAATATCTCTGTTACTGGAGCAAATCAGTAAAACAGAGATATTTTTATGCCGCAGGCGTACCAAATTTGATTCGAAAAATTTTTGGCATTGAGAACGAAGGGCGGAGACGGTATAATGGAAGCAGAATTTTAACATCAGTAGACAAGAAGTCCCCCGCTTCTAAAGCGGTGGGATGAATTGTTAACATCAGTAGACAAGAAGTCCCCCGCTTCTAAAGCGGTGGGATGAATTGTTAAAAGAAACATAACAGCAGTGGCGGGCGGAGAGAAATCGGTATCCTCCACTGACATGAGGTAAGTCACAGTCGAACTATTTTCGACATGTCAGACTCCGTGAAAATACCGACTGTGAGGTTCACACAACAGAAAAGGTATAAAACATGAGATATCAGATCAGAAATGCAAAAGTACAGTTTGGCGCGGATACGATTTTAAACAGTGTGAATTTCGAAATTCACGATACAGAAAAAATTGCAATTGTCGGTAGAAACGGCTGTGGAAAAACGACGCTGCTGCGGCTGATTGCTGGGGATATTGAGATGAGTAATCTGGACAGCGACGAGACCTGCGGGATTACAATGAGCGGAAAACAGAACATCGGTTTTCTGCGCCAGATTAATTTTACCGATGGAGATGTGCCGGTAAAAGAGGAGCTGGAGAAGGCTTTCTCAGAAGTCTTTGCGTGCGAGGCACGAAAAAAGGAAATCGAAAAGCTGCTCGCCGAGACGGAAGATCACAAAAAGCTGCTGGCGGAGTACGATTTTCTGGAGCGGAGAATCGAGAGTCTGCACGGGTACAGCTGGAAAAAAGATATGGAAACGATGTTCCAGAAATTTGGTTTTGCGCTCGAAGATCTGGAAAAACCGATCGGTGAATTTTCGGGCGGACAGCAGACAAAAATTGCCCTAATTCAGCTCCTCTTACAGCGCCCGGACATCCTGCTTCTGGACGAGCCGACCAACCACCTCGACATCGCTGCAGTGGAGTGGTTGGAAAATTATCTGAAAAGCTACGAAAATGCCGTTATCATTGTATCACATGACCGCATGTTTCTGGACCGCGTGATTGATGTGACGTATGAAATCGAATACGGTGACATCAAACGGTATCCGGGAAATTATTCGGCATTTGTGAAACAAAAAGAAGAAGCACAGATCAAACAGGAAAAAGACTATGAAGCGCAGCAGAAGGAAATCGAGCGTCTGACGGCGTGGATTGAAAAATGGAAAAATACACCGACAAAAGTTGCGGCCACCCGTTCGAAACGAATGGCGATCGAGCACATGGTAAAAATTGAGAAACCGCGGCGGTTTGACACGAGGACATTCCACGCCTTATTCCATCCGGTACGCGAAAGCTATACGGATGTGCTCACGATGAAGAAACTGAAAATCGGATACGATACCGTCCTGAGCGAGGTTTCGGCCGTCATCAAAAAAGCAGAACGGATTGTGATCATCGGAGAAAACGGAAAAGGAAAATCGACGCTTCTGAAAACCGTTGTGGGCGAAATCAATCCACTGGGCGGAAGTTATCAATTTGGAAACCGCGTGGATTTTGCCTACTTCGATCAGCACAAAGCAGTCAACCAGAAATTCGACCCGGAGCAGACGGTGCTCGACTATTTCTGGAGTCTTTATCCGAACCTGCTTCGCAACGATGTCCGAAGCGCACTGGGAGCCTTTCTGTTTTCCGGTGAGGATGTCGAAAAGAAAATGGGGCAGCTCTCCGGCGGTGAAAAAGTGCGGCTGGAGCTCTGCCGGATTTTCTATACGAAACCGAATTTCCTGATCCTGGACGAGCCGACGAATCACATGGATCTGGCGGGAAAAGAAGCGCTGGAAAAAATGCTGACCAGCTACGAGGGAACCGTTTTGTTCGTATCGCACGACCGTTATTTCATCAACCAGGTGGCAACCGGTATTCTGGAGTTCGGCGAGAGCGACGTACAATTTTACGAAATGAATTATGCACAGTATCTCGAAGAAATCAAACGGCAGACGCCGGGCAGAGAAACGGGAAATGCGGGAGGAGCTGTACGAAAACCGGCCGACGTTCCGACGCTGGATGATGTGTTTGACAAAAAGAAATATTATAACCCGGGAAAAATTCTGTCCCGCTTAAAACGGCAGCTCGAAAAATACGAGGAGCAGCTTGCGGAGAGTGAGAGCAGAATGTCAGAGCTTCAACTGGAAATGATGGACCCGGAACTTTCCGCAGATTACGAACGGCTGATGGAGCTTCAGACGAAAATAGACGAAGAAAATCAGACACAGGAATCCCTGCTGGAACGCATGATGGAAACGGAACTGGAACTCGAAGAGATGGAAACACAGGACGAATAGAGAGGTGAGTACCATAGAAAAGATAGATCAGTCTAAAAATGGACTATCATGAAAATGAAGTTTTTCTCGTTTTAGGATATTCGGTTTGTTATATTTTGTAAAGTATTCTGCACCCATGACTGGTATGCATTCGTAAGCGGGGCTGAAATCTTTCGGATAAAAAAGTCAAATTTTGTTGACAACCCCGAAGACATTTGATAGTATTTATCAAGTAATGTAATATTCCATGAGGGAGTAGTTAGCACGAATGTGTGATTTGTCAACATTCTGATTATAAGAAAAGAGTATAATCTGGCAAATCTTAAATAATGAGACTCATGTATATCGATGAATCACCGGTGTATCGCATATCGGATGTTCCTTGATATACATGAGTCTTTTTTTGCGGATAATGAGTAAAACCTGCTTCTGTTAACGATACTATTTTGGAATATATGCTTGGAAAACAAAGGAGGAAAACATGGAAAATTTCATCAACAACGCCCCGTTTGCTCTTGTGCTTGTCTGTCTCGTCATCGGTTTTGTCCTGCTGATCAAAGGTGCGGACTTTTTCGTAGAAGGAAGCTCAAGCGCAGCAAAGAGACTGCACGTTCCGTCGATCATCATCGGACTGACCATTGTTGCCATGGGAACATCACTTCCGGAGACCGCGGTCAGTGTATCGGCTTCACTTACCGGCAACAACGAGCTTGCCGTCAGTAATGTCATCGGTTCCAATATCTTTAACCTGATGGTTGTCATCGGTGTCTGTGCCGTACTGACTACTGTAGAAGTTGCAAAGGAAACCATCAAAAGAGACATCCCGCTGTCCCTGATCTGCGCCGGACTTTTAATGGTTTTGGGAATCAGCGGACTCGGCGATAAATCCGGTATGATGCTCGGTCACCTGGACGGCGTGATCTTAATTGGATTCTTTGCAGGTTACATTGTCTACATGGTTCAGATTGCATTAAAGGCAAACCGAGAAGGAAAAAAAGTTGAAATTGAAGGCGGTTTGGACGAGGATATTAAGCTGCTTTCCGTTCCGAAGAGTATCGTGTTCATCGTCGGCGGAGCAGTCGCCATTGCAGTCGGCGGAGATGTGACCGTAGATGCCGCAGCGAGAATCGCGGGCGATCTCGGAATGAGCCAGACTCTGATCGGACTGACCATTGTTTCCATCGGAACTTCCCTTCCGGAACTCGTAACTTCTATCGTTGCTGCGAGAAAGAATGAAGTTGATATGGCACTTGGCAACGCGATCGGTTCCAATATCTTCAACATTCTTATGGTACTTGGCATTGCATCCGCAATCAGCCCGATGGCCATTATTACGGAAAATATAATTGATTTGTGTGTATTGATCGTATTCACGGTATGTGTATGGATTTTTGCAGGAACCAAAAAGAAAATCGGAAGAGTTGAAGGTTTCTGTATGGTCGCATTTTATGCCGCATATGCCATTTATATCATTATAAGATAAGGGGAATGGAAAATGGTGTTATTTCTAAAGGTGTTTCTTACCGAGTTCATCGCAGAGATGGGCGATAAGACGCAGCTCATGCTGATTGCGCTTACTTCGAAGTACAAGCTGAAAGACATTATCCTGGGAACCGCAGCCGCGATTCTGGTACTGAATGGAATGGCGGTTCTCGCAGGCGGCCTCGTCAGCGAATTCATTCCGGACTGGCTGATTAAGACGATTGCAGCACTCGCATTTCTTTACTTCGCAGCATCCACCATTTCCGGTGATGATGACGAGGAAGAGGAAGAAGGCGGCAAATCCAAAATTCGGTTCGCACCGCTCGCCGTTTTCTGTACGTTCTTCGTAGCAGAGCTCGGAGACAAAACACAGCTTACCGCAATCACCTTTGGTGCAAATGAAGGTATGGGATCCGCATTCGTTGTATGGATCGGATGTTCTCTCGGACTGTTCGCAGCGGATATTCTCGGAATGCTGGTCGGCTACCTCTTAAAGAGCAAGACACCGGATGGGCTGCTGAATACACTGGCGTTTGTCATCTTTTCAATTTTCGGTGTATACACACTTTACCAGGGACTGAAACTGATCAGCGCAAGCGTCTGTCCACTGCCGGTATGGCCGGTACTGATCGCAGCAACGGCTGTTTTTGTTGTTGTATGTGTCTGTCTTTTTGTGAAAAGAGAGAAGAAAAAAGCAAAATAAAAACTGCGTGCCGCATACTCATGATTTTGATGAGAAATGCGGCGCGTATTTTTTATGCGGCAAAATGAAAGTTTACCATTGAAGCATTTATAGGGTATAATATTTTGTAACTATTCAGAGTCCCATCTCGCCATATGAAATTCCAGAAAAATAGCTCATTCATGTAAACATGATTCGCGATTTTTCTTCCATTTCGCATGGCTCTGAATAGTTACAATATTTTCAAATCATTATTTACGAGGATGAAGGATAATAACATGTCTGATTTTAGTATCAACGAAATGCAGGAAATGCAGAAAGCGGGAAAAATGCGGACTGAAAAACAGAAGACCGGAATTGTATGGGATTCTCACAGGAGGACGAAAGTGAAAAACCGGAAGCTGCGTGGGAAAATCCTGTCCTTGTGATAGTCCGAGGGATCAAGTATAATGAGTCATATAAAATGTTGACGGGAGGGATTTGCATGGGAAGTTATCTGAATCCGGGAAATGAAGCATTTGCGGTTGCATTAAATTCTGAGATTTATGTTGATAAAACAGGACTGCTGACTTATACGAATAAAGTCATGAACACTCTGCAGGGATATATCTGCAACAGCCGCCCGCGGCGGTTTGGAAAATCAATTACGGCAAACATGCTCACCGCGTATTACAGCAAGGGCTGCAGTTCGAAAGAAATGTTTTCCGGGCTGGAAATCAGCAGGGCAAAGGATTTTGAAAAACATCTGAATCAGTATGATGTGCTCCACTGGGATATCCAATGGTGTATGGAACCGGCAGGCGGACCGGAGCGGATTGTTTCTTATATCTCAGAAAAAACGATTTCGGAGTTAAAAGAATATTATCCCCATATCCTTCCAGAAGAAATCCGGTCACTGCCGGAGGCGCTGTCGCGGATCAACGCGGCATCCGGGACAAAATTTATTGTGATTATAGACGAATGGGATGTTCTGATTCGTGACGAGGCGGCGGATCTCAAAACACAGGAAGAATATATCAATTTTCTGCGGGCGATGTTCAAAGGGACGGAGCCGACAAAATATATTCAACTGGCATATCTGACAGGTATTTTGCCTGTAAAAAAAGAAAAGACACAGTCGGCGCTGAACAATTTCAAAGATTATTCGATGCTGTATGCCGGGCCGATTGCACCATATGTAGGTTTTACAGAAACAGAAGTTCAAAAACTATGTGAAGTATATGGTCAGAAGTTTGAAGAAGTCAAACGATGGTACGACGGTTATCAGATTGGGAAATATCATGTATACAATCCAAATGCCGTTGTGAACCTGATGCTCGAAGGCGAATTCCAGAGCTACTGGTCCGGAACCGCATCCTATGAGGCGATTGTTCCGCTGATCAATATGGATTTTGATGGCCTGAAAAGTGCCGTAATCGAAATGCTTTCAGGAGATCATGTTCCGGTTGATGTTACCTCTTTTCAGAACGATACCGTTAGCTTCGCCAATAAAGACGATGTGCTGACGTATCTGATTCACCTTGGATATCTGGCCTATGACCGGACATTTAGAACTGCTTTTATTCCGAATGAGGAAATCCGTCAGGAATTGATTCTGGCAACGAAAAGGAAAAAATGGAATGAGTTGATTGTATTTCAAAAAGAATCAGAGCAGCTTCTGAAAGATACAATTCAGATGAATGGAAACGCAGTAGCAAAAGAAATTGAAAAAATTCACAGGGAATATACTTCTGTGATTCAGTATAACAATGAAAACTCACTCAGCAGTGTTCTGTCCATTGCCTATTTGAGTTCCATGCAATACTATTTCAAACCAATCCGCGAATTTCCCGCGGGTCGTGGATTTGCAGACTTTGTGTTTATTCCAAAGCCGGAGTTTCAGAATTATTACCCGGCGCTTGTTGTGGAACTGAAATGGGACAAAAGCGTCAGAGCAGCATTAGATCAGATCAGAGACAGAAAATATCCGGAGTCTGTTGCATGCTATGCAGGGGAGCTTTTGCTGGTGGGAATTAACTACAATGAAAAAACAAAAGAACATGAATGCCGGATTGAAAAGTATGAAAAATAAGGGCATATTTCAATTTCAGTTTACAGAGATAAAAGAGTATGGATAAGATAGAGATATATCATTATTTAAAAAGGCAAAATATAGCGTATGAAATTACGGAACATAAGGCAGTTTTCAATATGGAAGAAGCAGATGCTGTTGATTTGCCGTATCCAGAGTGGGGCGCTAAAAATTTATTTGTTCGCGATGATAAAAAACGTAATTATTATTTGATAACGATGAAAGGGAACAAGCGAGTAGATTTGAAAGCGTTTCGCAGGCAACGTGGTCTGCGTGCACTTTCTTTTGCAGCTGCGGAGGAATTATTTGATATTATGAAACTGATACCCGGTGCCGTTACGCCGCTTGGTATTCTAAACGATGCCGAACACAGAGTTCAAGTCTTCATGGACGTGGAATTTGTCGGAAATAAAATTGGTGTTCATCCAAATGATAATACAGCAACCGTTTGGATGCAGGCTGATGATTTAATGAAAATAATTCAGAAGCATGGAAATACTGTGGAATACGCATGTATATAATCGAAAGGTATTGCTGAAAAGTCTGAAAAAAGAAAAGTTCACAAACAAAAATGGTTCTCATTCTGCACTAAATATGTTTACCGAGTATTCCATGACAGATCCCGGTGATCTGGCGGAATATTTTGGCTTCACAGAGCAGGAGATATCTGCCCTCTGTGAAAAATATGAGATGAGTTTTGAAGAAGCAAAAACGTGGTACGATGGTTATCAGTTGATTGCGCATCGGCAGACGGGAGACGAAATTTATTCCATGTATAGCCCGAAATCTGTGGTAGAAGCCATGCTGCGCCACAGATTCGGAACCTATTGGAACCAGACGGAAACGTATGAGGCCTTAAAAATTTATATTCAAATGGATATGGATGGCCTGAAAGATTCTGTGGTTCGAATGCTTGCCGGTATCAATTATAATAAAAAACGAAGAAACATGAATGTGTTATTGAGGCAATGCAAAAATAAAAAACGGAAGTCTCATATCTGCGTAGTAAGGGCGGCGGATATGGGACTTTTTGATAAAGACAATTAAAATTTATGGAGGAGAAAGAATGATTATTGATTCTTATGATATCAACAGCGAGCCGATTGTAAAGCTGGAGAATTTTTATGGGGAGAAGCAGCATCTGGTAAAAAAATGTATGGTAATTTTTTCAAAAGTAATATATGAATACATGCTTGAAAAATTCCCATGCCGACAGATTGCAGAAGTAAGAGCATGCAATGGAAATATACCGGTTTGGACTCTGCCATATGAGGGAGAAACGATTGGTTTCTATCTGACGCCAATTGGTTCGGCTCTGGCAGCAGGAACGATTGCCGAAGTCAATCATTTAACAGGAGCATCCGTCTTTATCATGTTTGGCTCGTGCGGCAGTCTGGACAAAGAAGCAACCGATGGAAAGTTTATTCTCCCAACGGAGGCATACCGGGGAGAAGGACTGTCCTATTATTTTGCAGAACCACAGGACTACATAAAAATAAAAAACACGGACAAACTGGCGGAATTTTTCAAAGAAAGGAAACTGCCATACGTTCAGGGGCGCGTATGGACGACAGACAGTATGCTTCGGGAAACGGTAAATCTTGTAAGAAAAAGAAAAGAAGAAGGATGCATTGCCGTGGAAATGGAACTCGCAGGCGTTCAGGCGATCTGTGATTTTTATGGATTTGAACTGTATGATTTTCTTATTGCGGGAGATGTGCTGATCGAAGGAAACTATGAAACGGATGGATTATCTGCCGCTAACCACGATCTGGACAAGCTGTTTCTGGCGCTGCAGATAGCGAAAAGTGTATAAAATTATAATGTTTGAGGAAAAAGAAATATTTCAGAGCCGTTTGCAGAAACTTTTAGATAATACGAAAGCGGGAATTATGTATGGAGAATGGAATGACAATGGGCGATTGCTTACGGACGAATAAATTAATCATTTTAAGAGGAAATTCCGGCAGTGGAAAAACAACTATTGCAAAGGAATTACAGCAAGTGTTCGGAAATAATACAATGCTGATCTCGCAGGATGTTATCCGAAGAGATATGCTCAAAGTCAAAGACGGAGAAAATACAAAGGCGCTGCCTCTTCTGGAAGAACTTCTGCGATATGGAAGAAAACACAGCGAGATTGTTATTCTGGAAGGAATACTGAATGCGGAATGGTATCGTGCATTATTTGAGCTGGCAGTAGCTTTATATGGAAAAAATATATACGCATATTACTTCGACCTCCCCTTCGAGGAGACCGTGAAGCGCCACAAAACAAAGCCGAACTGCAATGATTTCAGTGCAGAAGATATGCAGAGATGGTGGAACGAAAAAGATTATACATCCGTTCTGTATGAAACCAGAATAACGGCGGATCAGGACAGAGAAAGCATAGTTCGTGACATCTGTCAAAACATAATATCCAATGGAAAATAATTGCTTCGGACAGGGAATGATCTTTGTTCTGCCAGAGAAATATGATAAAATAGAAACAGAAATAAATTTTTGCAAGCCTGTCGGTGGTAAAGGATTTAGGAAGGAGCAGACCCATGAAATCAGTAATTTCCATTGGAAATCAGGATTTTATATCCATCAGAAAGAATAACTGTTTTTATATCGATAAGACGGATTTTATCAGGGAATGGTGGGACAATCAGGACAGTGTTACTCTGATCACACGCCCAAGAAGATTCGGCAAGACCCTGAATATGAGTATGGTCGAATATTTCTTTTCCGTAAATCATTCCGAATGCAGCAAATATTTTGAAGACCTTGTCATCTGGAAAGAGGAAAGATTTCGTAAGCTGCAGGGAACGTATCCGGTGATTTCCCTCAGCTTTGCAGATATCAAGGCAACCACATATGAGACTGCAAGAAGAACGGTAATTCGTAAGCTGGTAAAATTATATAGTACTTTTGAATTTGTCAAATCCAGCAAAGTATTAAATGAAAAAGACCGCGCCTATTTTGATTCCGTTGAAGAAAATATGTCGGATGATGCGGCAGCAGTAGCTGTCAATTATCTGTCCGATTATCTGAGCCGCTATTACGGAAAAAAGGTGATTATTCTTCTGGATGAGTATGATACTCCTTTGCAGGAATCGTATATTCATGGGTATTGGGAGAATCTTACTGCGTTTATCAGAAGCCTGTTCAATTCCACATTCAAAACGAATCCCTATATGGAACGGGGACTGCTGACAGGAATAACAAGAGTCAGTAAAGAATCTATCTTTTCCGATCTGAATAATCTTGAAGTTGTAACAACAACATCGGAAAAGTACAGCGGCTCGTTTGGCTTTACAGAAGAAGAAGTCTTTCATGCGCTGGAGGAAAATGGGCTGTCCGATGAAAAAGGAACCGTCCGCTATTGGTATGATGGATTTTCCTTTGGAAAACGGAAGGATATTTACAATCCGTGGTCCATTACAAAATATCTGGACACGGGAGAATATGGAACGTACTGGGCAGACACCAGCGGAAATATGCTGATCTCCAATCTGATCCGTCGAAGTCCTGCAAAGATCAAGACGGAAATGGAAGATTTATTAAACGGCAGAGTGATCTGCACAGAATTGGATGAGCAGGTTATTTTTGAACAGCTTGGCAGAAAGCGGGGAGCCATCTGGAGTCTTATGCTTGCGAGCGGATATCTGAAAGTGGATCGGTACGAAATGGATAACCGAACAGGAAAGCGCCAGTATGATTTGAAAGTGACAAATCATGAGACAATGCTGATGTTTGAACAAATGATAGAGGACTGGTTTACAGAAGAAGATTCTGCATATGGCAATTTTAAAGATGCTCTGCTTGCCGGAGATCTGGATTATATGAACCAGTTTATGAATCAGGTAGCACTTCAGACATTCAGCAGTTTCGACACGGGCGGAAAACCATCAGAGGAACTCGAACCAGAAAGATTTTACCATGGATTTGTCCTTGGGCTGATTGTTGATCTGGCCGGAAAATACAGAATCACTTCCAACAGAGAAAGTGGATTCGGAAGGTATGACGTAGTAATGGAGCCATTGAAAGAAAACCTGGATGCGATCGTAATGGAATTTAAGGTTCAGAACACATCAAAAGAAAAGTCGCTGGAAGAGACGGTGGAGCATGCACTTCGTCAGATTCAGGAAAAACAGTATGACACAGAATTGCTTGCCAGAGGAATCGCAAAGGAGCGGATCAGGTATTATGGATTTGCGTTTCGGGGGAAGAAAGTGTTGATTGGAAATTAAAATGAGAGAAAATATGAAAATCAGAAAAGCAGAACTGAAAGACCTGTCCAGAATTGCGGAAATTTTCGTGTTCAACAACCGAATCAATTATTTCCCGATTTTTCACGAGGAGGCCTATTCCTTCGGTGAAATGCAGGTAGTCCCGATGATCGACCAGTACTTTAAGAAAGAAGAAATCTTAAACCGCATCTATGTCTACGATGATGGAATTATAAGAGGTTTTACAGAAATCAACGGAACCGAAATCTGTAAACTATACGTAGATCCATGTCTGCAGAACAACGGAGTCGGCCACGGGCTGATTACCTTTGCAATTGAAAAGTTTGACGCAGACCATCTATGGGCATTGGAGAAAAATACGCGTGCCATTGCGTTTTACAACCGCCACGGATTTCGGTGGACAGGAACGAAACAGCTGGAAGCAGGAACGACAGAATATCTGCTGGAATTAAGACGATGAGAGCACGACGTGTTTTCTGTCCTTCCTGCAAAAATTAAAGCAGGAGAAAACGGTCTTGTATTTTAACCGACTCAAGCAAGTAGCGAAGCGGATTGCGAATATCCGCTTTACTGAAGCAAAAATAGCCGAAAAGCCTGTTCCACGGTATCTGTCATATTTTCTGCCGCATTTTCTATGTCCATAGCTTCTTCGAGTGAAACGACGCTCCGCATAATAGGGAAAAAGGCATCAATTCCGGCGGCGTTGCATGTGGATGCATCTTTTGTAACACAGCCTGAGAATGCAAGGACAGGTTTGCCGTATTCTTTTGACAGTTTTGCAACTCCGATCGGCGCTTTTCCCATCACGGTTTGCCCATCGAGCTGTCCCTCACCGGTGATGACAAGATCAGCGTCTCTCACATCATCACGAAGTCGGGTTTCATCCAGTATGATCTGAATGCCGGGTTCCAGTGAAGCAGAAAGAAACGTCTGAAAAGCAAATCCAAGTCCGCCTGCAGCACCCGTTCCGGGAAATTCCGCGTCGACGTTCGGGAATGTTTTCCGGCAGAGTGCGGCGTAGGAGGCAAGCGATGTGTCCATACGTTTGATCATGACAGCATCCGCGCCCTTCTGCGGTCCGAAAACGGCGCTGCAGCCGTTGGAACCGCAGAGCGGATTCGTTACATCGCAGGCAATACGGAAGGTGCATTCCGAAAGTTCCGGCAGAACGTGATCTGCCGTAATCGTGGTAAGAGATTCCAGTCCGACAGCACCAAAAGGAACCTGTTTTCCTTCTGCATCGAGCAGTCCGAAACCGAGTGCCTGTAGCATACCAATACCGCCGTCATTTGTGGCACTTCCGCCGATTCCAATGATAAAGCGGTGGCAGCCATTGCGGATGGCATCGCAGATAACCTCACCGACACCGTACGTTGTGGCGTACAGCGGATTTTTCTCATCGCCGTGTACCTGCGTAATACCGGCAGCCCCCGACATCTCGATAATGGCGGTCTGCGTTCGGTCGATGATGCCATACGGGCAGATAACCTGCTTTCCGGCAGGACCGGTCACCGAAACGGAGACAAGCCGTCCGCCAAGACCTTCGGTCAGTGCCTGAACGGTACCTTCACCGCCATCGGCAAGCGGGCGCACAACCGTCTCCACCTTCGGATCGACACGATAAATCCCGGTGGCGGCCGCTGTTCCAGCCTGCAGAGAGGAAAGGCTTCCTTTAAAAGAATCAATTGCAATCACAACTTTCATCATTTTTCTCCTGATTTCAAATATTTTTCAATCCGACACTCATGCACCTTCGTCTTCTTATCATAATTAACACCAACCAGCAGAATATCCCCTGTATAAGATGCAATGGAAGCCGGGTAATGCTGTCTTTTAATTTGATCCAGTGCCGTTTTCGCATTCTTGTTCCATTTCAGTTCTACTACAAGCGCCGGAAAATCGTATCGGTATTCCGGCTTTGGCAGAAAGACAAAATCGGAAAAACCGCGCCCGGTCGGAAGTTCACGAATGGGTTTGAAGTAATATTGCATCGTACTTAAATAAGCAATCGTGAGGACACAACTGAGCGAATTTTCATTATGATACTGAATCACGGAAGTATATTCCTCATGGACCTTTTCAATTCCGGCAGCGACAGCATTTTCATCCATATCGAGCGTAGCATCTAAAAGATCCGCAGATTCCTGCTGGAAAGCGAAAAGTTCATTCCAATGATTGGAAGTCACCGCAGTCAGAAACTCCCTGCGGATTTCTTCGTTGGGAATATATGCCATCTGTGTCTGCTGATTGTAGGCAAGATAGCCCAAATGAATCAGCAGCGTCAGAACATCATCTTTATTTACAAAGCTGACCATGTCATTTTTAAAAGAGGTAACCATGACAGGAACTGCGGCGCCGGAAAGCATCTCCAGAATTGCTGTTTTCAATCCGTCAAAATCCATATTGATAAAAGGAACCATCGAGTCGTATGTGCTCGTCTCCGACCAATAGCTTTGGAATGTCCCATCCAGAAGCAGACTTGTCACCGCGTTTGGATTGTATACATGGTAATTTCCAAGCAGATAGCCGTCGTACCATCGTCTGACTTCCTCAAAATTTTGTCCGTATTTCTGACAGAGAGCGGAAACTTCATCTTCTGTGAATCCAATATAGGAAGCCAGCGGGCCTGGATTCAGCATGGAATACTGATGAAGATTATTTAAGGCAGACTGCGTTTTCAATTTTTTGATCGGAAGAATACCCGTGAGAAACGCAAGCTGGATATATTTCGTCGGTTCCGTCCCTTTGAACATTCCACGAAGAAAATTAATGTAATCATCCTGAATTTTCTGGTTGGAGGCCTCATCACGAATCAGGACATCCCATTCATCAATAATAATCACAAATTTCTGTCCGGTCGCCTCTTTGATCCGGGACAGAGCGTCGGGAACGGTGGAAACTTCCGGCGGAAGCTGATCTGCATAGATGGTACGCAGCTCGGCCAGTGTACATTCTGTAATGTAGGCCACAATCTGTTCCGGATCGCTGACATTCGAAAGAAACCACTGGATGTCCAGATGAATCACATCGTACTGGTTCAGATGCTTCTCAAAGTCTGCCGTCTGGCTGATCGCAAGGCCAGAAAACATCTTTCTGGAATCACAGCCCTTGCTGTAATAGGCCGCCAGCATATTTGCAGCAAATGATTTTCCAAACCGCCGCGGGCGGCTGTTGCAGATATAGCCCTGTATGGTGTCCAGAACTTTGTTGGTATACGATAAAAGTCCTGTTTTGTCCACATAGATTTCAGAATTGAGAGCAACCTGAAATGCACTGTTGTCCGGATTCACAAATCTTCCCATGATTTCACTTCCTTTCCGTTTTTTGATTATACCCCGATTTTACCATTCCCCCATCCAAATAGCAACGCACACCCCCGAAAATCCCGTAAAATCGCGGAAAAGAACCGATAAAATATGCTTTCCACTCTTGACAACGCTTACAGCCCCTAGTTATAATAAGGCATGAAAAACGATGACGAAGACAGTAGTCTGCGCGTGAACGGTCTGTGGAAAGCGAGCCGGGGATGGTGGGAGTCCGGTACAAGTAGCGGCAGGTGAACATCACTTCCAAGTTGCAGTTCTGAATCTGCGTACCCGGCGCATAAAATATAGAAAACCGGAGAGCAGTGGTAAGAAGTTGCCGGTTGTTCCCCGTTACAGGAAATGCATATGATAGTATGTAACAGGTGGTTACGATAAGTACAGCTTTCGTCCTATTACAGGGCGGGAGCTTTTTCTTATTTTACGCGAGCAAATCAAACGAGAAACTTAAGTTTCAGGAGGTACAAGCATGTACAAGAAAGTTTCAACCGACATGAACTTTGTCGAGAGAGAAAAACAGGTTGAGAAGTTCTGGGAAGACAATCAGATCTTCGAAAAAAGTATGAAAGTGCGTGAAGGAAATCCGTCCTACGTGTTCTATGACGGACCGCCGACCGCAAACGGAAAACCGCACATCGGCCACGTAGAGACCCGTGTTATCAAGGATATGATCCCGAGATACCGTACCATGAAGGGTTATCAGGTGCCGAGAAAAGCAGGCTGGGATACCCACGGACTGCCGGTAGAGCTGGAAGTTGAGAAAAAACTTGGTCTGGACGGAAAAGATCAGATCGAAAAATACGGCGTAGAGCCATTCATCGAGCAGTGTAAAGAGAGCGTATGGAAATACGAGGGAATGTGGGAAGACTTCTCCCATACCGTTGGCTTCTGGGCTGATATGAAAAACCCATACGTTACGTATCATAACGATTACATCGAGTCCGAGTGGTGGGCATTAAAAGAGATCTGGAAGAAAGGTCTTCTGTACGAAGGACACAAAATCGTTCCTTACTGCCCGCGCTGCGGTACCCCGCTTTCTTCTCACGAAGTAGCGCAGGGATACAAAGATGTCAAAGAACGTTCTGCCGTTGTCCGCTTTAAAGTAAAAGGCGAGGACGCTTACATCCTGGCATGGACCACCACACCGTGGACCCTTCCGTCCAACGTTGCGCTCTGCGTCAACCCGGATGAGGATTATGTAAAAGTAACAAGCAAAGGATATACCTATTATATGGCAGCCGCTCTGGTAGACACCGTTCTCGGTGAGGGCGCTGAAATCCTGGAGCATTATCAGGGCAAAGATCTTGAGTTCAAAGAGTACGAGCCGCTGTTCCCGTACGCTGAGAAGAGAATCGGAAACAAAAAAGCATACTATGTAGTCTGCGATACCTACGTAACACTGACCGATGGTACCGGTGTTGTTCATATCGCCCCTGCATTTGGTGAGGACGACTCCAAGGTCGGTCACAGATACGATCTTCCTTTCGTACAGTTAGTAAACGAAAAAGGTGAGATGACCGAGGAAACTCCGTGGGCAGGTACTTTCTGCAAGAAAGCAGATATGGCCGTTCTGCAGGCACTCGAGGATAAAGACCTTCTGTTTGATGCGCCGCTGTTCGAGCACAGCTACCCGCACTGCTGGAGATGCGATACTCCGCTGATCTACTATGCACGTGAAACCTGGTTCATCCGCATGACTGCAGTAAAAGAGGATCTGATCCGCAACAACAACACCATTAACTGGATTCCGGAAAGCATCGGAAAAGGACGCTTTGGCGACTGGCTGGAAAATGTTCAGGACTGGGGACTTTCCAGAAACCGTTACTGGGGAACTCCGCTTCCGGTATGGCAGTGTGAATGTGGCCATCAGGACTGCATCGGCAGTATCGAAGAGCTGAAAGAAAAAGCCGACAACTGCCCGGATGACATCGAGCTTCACCGCCCATACATCGACGCAGTGACCATCAAGTGCCCGAAATGCGGTAAAGAGATGCACCGTGTACCGGAGGTTATCGACTGCTGGTTCGATTCCGGCTCCATGCCGTTCGCACAGCATCACTATCCATTCGAGAACAAAGAAACCTTCGAGAAACAGTTCCCGGCACAGTTTATTTCCGAGGCTGTAGACCAGACACGTGGATGGTTCTACTCCCTGCTTGCAATTTCCACTCTGCTGTTCAACAAAGCACCGTACGAGAACGTTATCGTTCTTGGTCTGGTACAGGATGAGAACGGACAGAAGATGAGTAAATCCAAAGGAAATGCGGTAGATCCGTTTGACGCACTGCAGACCTACGGTGCCGATGCGATCCGCTGGTACTTCTACACCAGCAGTGCTCCGTGGCTGCCGAGCCGTTTCGCAGGCAAGACGGTCGTGGAAGGACAGAGAAAGTTCATGGGAACCCTGTGGAACACCTACGCGTTCTTTGTCCTGTATGCAAACATCGACAACTTCGATGCAACAAAATACAGTCTGGAATATGACAAACTGGCTGTTATGGATAAATGGCTGCTGTCCCGTCTGGAATCCACTGTAAAAGCAGTAGACGACAACCTGGCAAATTACCGTATCCCGGAGGCAGCAAAAGCACTGCAGTCCTTCGTGGATGATATGAGTAACTGGTATGTACGCCGCTCCCGTGAGCGTTTCTGGGCAAAAGGCATGGAGCAGGATAAGATCAATGCTTACATGACTCTGTACACCGCACTGGTGACCGTTGCAAAAGCAGCAGCTCCGATGATTCCGTTCATGACAGAGGATATTTATCAGAACCTCGTAAAGAGCATCGATGCAAGTGCACCGGAAAGTATCCATCTGTGCGACTTCCCGGAGGTACATGAGAACTGGATCGATCCGAAGATGGAAGAGGATATGGCAGACCTGCTGGAGATCGTCGTTATGGGACGTGCCGCAAGAAATACTGCCAATATCAAAAACCGTCAGCCGATCGGAACCATGTACGTGAAGAGCGAGTTCCAGCTTTCCGAATTCTACAAAGAGATCATCGAGGACGAGCTGAATGTCAAAGAAGTTGTATTTAAAGATGACATCGCAGATTTCATCAGCTACAGCTTCAAACCGCAGATGCGTACCGTAGGACCAAAATACGGAAAACTCCTGAACAAGATCAAAACAACCCTGTCTGAGCTGGATGGAAACAAGGCTATGGCAGAGCTCAAGAGCACCGGCGAACTTAAACTTGACATCGATGGACAGGAAATTGTATTATTAGAGGAGGATTTGTTAATTGACATGGCACAGATGGAAGGCTATGTATCCGAATCCGACCATACAATCACCGTTGTTCTGGATACCAATCTGACTCCGGAACTGATCGAGGAAGGTTTTGTTCGTGAGCTGGTAAGTAAAATCCAGACCATGCGTAAAGAGGCCGGCTTTGAGGTTATGGACAAGATCAGAGTATATGCAAAAGACAACGACAAGATTGTAAGCATCATGAAAAACCATGGTGATGAAATTAAATCTGAAGTTCTGGCAGAAGAAATCGTGACTGGAGAGACAAAGGGCTATGAGAAGGAGTGGAATATCAACTCCGAAAAGGTTACCATGGCAGTAGAGCGTATCTAAGAATACTTCTGGATGCGTTTCCACGACGATCGTTAATATAAAAATCAGCCTGCGAGCGGGGATGCAGACAAGCTCTCCGCTCGCAGACTGCTATTGAGGAGGACGCAGATGTTAAACGCCGAGTTCAACAAAGAAACTTTTAAGAACAGTGTCAAAGAAAACGTAAAAATGCTGTACAGAAAAAATCTGGAAGAGGCTTCCCAGCAGGAAATTTACCAGGCAGTCTGCTACGCAGTAAAAGACGTTATTATTGACAACTGGCTGAAAACCCAGAAAGCAATGGATGAGCAGGATCCGAAGATTCTGTACTATATGTCCATGGAGTTCCTGATGGGACGTGCGCTGGGAAATAACCTGATTAACCTGACTGCATACAAACAGGTACAGGAAGCTCTTGATGAGATGGGACTGAACCTGAACCTTCTGGAGGACCAGGAGAGAGATCCTGCGCTTGGAAACGGCGGTCTTGGCCGTCTGGCAGCATGCTTCCTGGATTCCCTGGCTACACTGGGATATCCGGCATACGGCTGCGGTATCCGTTATAAATACGGTATGTTCAAACAGCAGATCCGCGACGGTTATCAGGTAGAAGTACCGGACAACTGGCTGAAACACGGCTATCCATTCGAGCTGAAACGCCCGGAATACGCAAAAGAAGTAAAATTTGGCGGATACGTAGCACAGGAGTATGATGAGGCTACCGGACGCGTAAACTTCGTACAGAAAGATTACCAGTCTGTAAACGCAATTCCTTACGATATGCCAATCGTAGGATACGACAACGATGTTGTAAACACGCTGACCATCTGGGATGCAGAGGCTATTCAGGACTTCTCCCTGGATTCCTTCGACAAAGGTGATTACCACAAAGCGGTTGAGCAGGAAAACCTTGCAAAAACCATCGTAGAGGTTCTGTATCCGAACGACAACCATTACGAAGGAAAAGAGCTGCGTCTGAAACAGCAGTATTTCTTTATTTCTGCAAGCGTACAGAGAGCAGTTGCAAAATATAAAAAACATCACGATGATATCACAAAGCTGTATGAGAAGGTTACCTTCCAGCTGAACGATACTCACCCGACCGTAGCCGTTCCGGAGCTGATGCGAATCCTCATGGACGTGGAAGCCTTGGCTGGGATGAGGCATGGGAGATCACCACAAAGACCTGCGCATACACCAACCACACCATCATGGCAGAGGCACTCGAGAAATGGCCGGTTGACCTGTTCTCCAGACTTCTTCCGCGTATCTATCAGATCGTAGAGGAGATCAACCGCCGCTTCCTGATCCAGGTAAGAGAGCAGTACCCGGGTGATGAAGAGAAAGTCCGCCAGATGGCAGTGATCTACGACGGACAGGTTCATATGGCCCGTCTGGCTATCGTAGGCGGCTATTCTGTCAACGGTGTTGCACAGCTTCATACCGAGATTCTGAAAAAACAGACCTTAAAAGACTTCTACGAGATGACTCCGGAGAAGTTCAACAATAAGACGAATGGTATCACACAGCGTCGTTTCCTGCTTCACGGAAACCCGCTCCTGGCTGACTGGGTAACCGAGTACGCCGGAGACGGCTGGATCACCGATCTGCCGAAGATCGAAAAGATCGCTAAGCTGGCAGATGACACCCAGGCACAGAAGGAATTTATGGAAATCAAATATAAAAATAAAGTTCGCCTGGCAAAATACATCAAAGAGCATAACGGCATTGATGTAGATCCGAACTCTATTTTTGACGTTCAGGTAAAGCGTCTGCATGAGTACAAACGCCAGTTTATGAACATTCTTCATATTATGTACCTGTATGACCGTCTGAAAAAGAACCCGGATATGCCGTTCTACCCAAGAACCTCATCTTTGGAGCGAAAGCTTCCGCAGGCTATGAGCGTGCAAAAGCAATCATCAAACTGATCAATTCCGTTGGGGATGTCGTAAATAACGATCCGACCATCAAAGGAAAGATCAAAGTTGTATTTATCGAGGATTATCGTGTCAGCAACGCAGAGCTGATCTTTGCCGCTGCTGATGTTTCCGAGCAGATTTCCACCGCAAGTAAAGAGGCTTCCGGTACCGGTAACATGAAGTTCATGCTGAACGGTGCCCTGACTCTTGGAACCATGGACGGTGCAAACGTAGAGATCGTTGAGGAAGTTGGAAAAGAGAACGCCTTCATCTTCGGACTTTCCGCAGATCAGGTTATCGAATATGAGAACAACTACACCTACGATCCGATGAGCTACTTCATCCACGATCAGGACATCCACAACGTAGTGATGGATCTGATCAGCGGAAGATACTCAAACGGCGACATCATGATGTTCCGTGATCTGTATGACTCTCTGCTCACACCGAAGAATGCTCCGCGCCCGGATATGTACTTTACCCTGGCAGACTTCAAGTCCTATGCGGCAGCACAGGAGCGTGTTGAGGATAAATACAGAAATACTTCTGCATGGGCAAGAAGCGCGATCCTGAATACCGCACACAGCGGCAAATTCACATCCGACCGTACCATCCAGCAGTATGTAGATGATATCTGGCATCTGGACAAGATTACTGTCAGAAAGTAATCAGAATCAAATATAAGTAGTTAGGGGACACCTGCTTTTCCGGGGAAAACCGGAGGGGCGGGTGTTCTTTTTTTGATGCCCGCTGGAAGGATCTGCATCCCGAAAAATGCCTGCAAAACAGGCATTCTTTTGACATTCTACGGGGAGTGTGGTACACTGTTCGTGTCTATGAACTAAAACAATCTGAAATGTATTGAGGTGAAAAGATTGGATAAAGCTGAATATCAAAGCCGGCTGGAAGAGCTGAACAGTCTGGTAAAAAAAGAGGACTATGAGGGGGCACTTGCAGTTGTAGAAGCCGTTGATTGGCAGCGTGTCAAGAGTCTGCGCACGCTCGGCATGGTAGCGGATGTCTATGAGGCGAACAAACGATATCCGGAGGCGAAGAAGATTCTGCTGATGGCGTATGACCATTCCTCCATCGGAAAGGGCATTCTGTACCGCCTGGTAGAGGTCTCCGTAAAAATGAAAGACTTTGATGAGGCGATTGACTTTTACAACGAGTTTGAAGCAGTCGCACGTCACGATAATTCCCGGTATCTGCTGAAATACAAGATTTTAAGAGGACAGAAAGCGCCGCTTGAGGAGCAGATTTCCCTTCTGGAGGAATACAAAGAGCGGGAATTTACCGAGAGATGGGCATATGAACTGGCAAACCTTTACAGCAAAGCCGGAGAGACGCAGAAATGCATCGATGCCTGTGATGAGCTGATCCTGTGGTTCAGCGAGGGCAAATATGTGACAAAGGCAATGGATCTGAAAATGAAGTACGAGCCGCTGTCACCGTCCCAGCAGATCAAATACGAGCATCGTTTTGACTACAAAAAGAATGAAGAGCCGTCCGAGGATCCGGAAGCACTTGAAGTGCGGTTAGCCGGAGAGAGCGGAGCCGGTGAAATGGCTGCGACGAAAGAGCCGGCAGAGACGCCGGAAGTAAAACCGGTAAACGGCGGTGTGATGAGCCAGTATGTGGCCGGTGAAGAAGAAAAAGAAGCCGGTTCGCCGTACGAAGCATATGAGAAAACACAGCAGGCCGAGGCAGATGCAGAGCAGGTGCAGGAGTACGAAGCACTGCAGCAGACAGAGGAGCCGATCGAGGAGATTCCGGAAGAGCAGGCGTATGCAGACAGCACGCCGACGTACCTTGGAAATACGATCGATCTTCACGCAGAGCTTGCAAAGAGCATCCGCGATGTCTTCTCCTTCCGCGGAAAGAAACAGGAAGAGACGGCAGTCGAGGAAGAGACAAGCGAAGAGCCGGTACAGTACGAAGTAAAAGATCTGGAGCCGGAGCAGCTTGATGTAAACGTAGAGGTATCCCCGGATGCCAACACGACGATCAAGACAAGACCGCAGCCAAAACCGAAGGAAAAAGCCGAGCCGGTAATGCCGAAAGCACCGAAGCCGGAGAAGAAATACGAAGAGCCGGACCTCGAAGCACTGTTCCAGGAGACCGCAGCAAACCTGTCGGAGGAAGTTGCGGAGGAAGAAGCAGAAGAGCCGGCTGAGCAGGTAGCAGAAGCCGAAACCGCAGAGCAGCCGATGGATCCGGAGTCCGAGGCAGAGGCACGGGAAGCGGCTGAGGAGCCGCAGGCGGAAGCTGAGCCGGAAGAAGCAGCAGAACCGGCAGATGAAGCGGAAACCGAAGAGATCACAGAACCGGCGGATGAGGCTGAAACCGAAGAAGCTGCAGAGCCGATGGATGAAGCTGAGATCGAAGAGATTATAGAACCGGCAGCCGAGGCTGAAATCGAAGAAGCAGAAGTTACAGAACCAGCAGTGGAAGCTGAAACAGAAGCAGCCGAGAAGGCTCAGGCGGAAGCCGAAATTGAGGAAACCGTAGAACCGGCGGAGACGCCGTCCATGGATGCAACGGTTGTCATCCCGGATCTGAAACCGGCAGAGGAGACACGGCCGACCATCGATTTTAGTGAGCTTCAGGCAGCGCTGAACGCAGAAGTGCAGGAAGCTGAAAAAGCATCGGAAATCGAACTGCCGGACGAGCCGGAAACTGCGGAAGCAGAACCTGCTGATGAGCCGGAAAGCGAAACAGAGCCGGAAACCCCGGCCGAGACTGAGCCAGCCGATCCGTTTGAGCCGGCAGGAACCCAGCCGATCGAGATTACCCCGGAGGAAATCGAAATCGAAGTTCCGACCGAGCCAAAGCGTGAGCGCGTATCCGATGCGACGATCAACATGAGCATCGAAAAAACAACGGATGCCACCGTTCAGCTGATCCGCGACAACATTCCGGAAGGAACTGTTGCGAAATCGATTGAAGAGGTGCTCCGTGAGGAGACGCCGGAGGAGGCAAGACTCCGCATCCTGAACGACACCCAGCCGGATAAGCTGAGTGATGAGCAGAAAGCGCTGTTTACTTACTTTGCGAAAGTTCCAGGCATGGATATCCAGATTCTGGATGCAATGCATGGTGTTTATCATTACGCAGGCGACCGTACTTCCCGTCATGGAAACATTGCCATTATGGGCGGATACGGTACTGGAAAAACGAAGCTGTCGGAGGATCTCGTCCGTGCAATCTGTGCTGACTTAAAACTTCCGGCAACGAAGATGGCCCGTCTGGATGCATCTGTTCTGAACAAAAAGGACTGTGCGCAGATTGTTTCAAAGCTGGCGGGAGGTTTCCTCCTGATCGAGCGTGCCGGTCTGATGTATCCGGAGACGATCGAGAAGCTGTCGCAGGCAATGGATTTCCGTACCGACAGTCTGGTTCTGATCATCGAGGATGAGAAGGTCAGCATGAGAGGTCTTCTGCGGAATTACCCTGATTTTGCGAAGAAGTTTGAGACGGTCATTTCGATTCCTGTTTTCACGAACGACGAGCTGGTTACGTTTGCCCGCACGTATGCGCGTGAGAATGGATACAAGATGGACGAGATGGGTGTGCTTGCTCTGTATACACAGATTGGCAACAATCAGAAGGAGGGCGAGCCGATGACGATTTCACAGGTCAAAGATATGGTGGATCGTGCCATCGCCCATGCAGAAAAGGGAACCCGTAAATTCGGAAGACGCATGTCCAGAAAGCATACCGATGCGGACGACCGCGTGATTCTTTACGAGAAAGACTTTGAGTTCTAAATACATGGAGAATTTATGGAGAAAGTAAAACCGTGGCTCGGGGAGCCGCAGAATACAATAGCCGTACTGCAGAAGTACGGCTTTGTATTTCAGAAAAAATATGGTCAGAATTTTCTGATCGATCCACATGTGCTGGATAAGATTGTAGCCGCTGCAGGTATCGGACCGGACGATTTTGTTGTGGAAATCGGACCTGGTATCGGTACGCTGACGCAGTATCTTGCGTATGCTGCGCGGAGTGTGTGTGCGGTGGAAATTGACAAGAATCTGATCCCGATTCTGGAGGATACGCTGTCGGATTATGATAATGTTGAGGTTATCAACAATGATGTTTTGAAGGTGGATCTGGCGGCGCTGGCGAAGGAGAAGAACAACGGACGGCCGATCAAGGTTGTGGCGAATCTTCCGTATTATATTACGACGCCGATTATTATGGGATTATTTGAGAATCATGTGCCGGTGGATTCGATTACGGTTATGGTTCAGAAGGAGGTTGCGGACCGGATGCAGACGGGGCCGGGATCGAAGGATTACGGGGCGCTGTCGCTGGCGGTGCAGTATTATGCGGAGCCGTATATTGTGGCGAATGTGCCGCCGAACTGTTTTATGCCGCGGCCGAAGGTTGGAAGTGCGGTGATCCGGCTGACGCGTCATGAGGTGATGCCGGTGGAGACGAAGGATGAGAAGTTGATGTTCTCCATTATTCGGGCGTCGTTTAATCAGAGACGGAAGACTCTGGCGAACGGACTGAAAAATTCGGAGCTGCTGCATTTTTCGAAAGAGGAGATTGAGGCTGCAATCACAGCCTGCGGCTGGCCGCTTACGATTCGTGGGGAGGCATTGAATTTACAGGAGTTTGCGCGGTTGACGGATGAATTGTGTAAATAGAGGGGACGCCTCGCCGCCGCCCGTCCGCCCTTGCGTGATGCGCATGGCAGCGGTGGAAAAGCGGGGGAAAAACGTAGAAAAAATGGAGGTCTTTCGACAGACACCGGCATTATTCGCCAGGAAAGCCTGATGCTTTCCCAGCTCAGAATGCCTTGAAATCTGGTGTTGAGCACCAGATTTCAGTCTCTCGAAAGGCCTCCATTTTTTCTGGTTTTTCCTGCCCGCTTTTCCAATGCTGCCATGCCGCATCACGCAAGGACGGACGGGCGGCGGCGAGGCTGGTAGTGGGGGCGGGAGGGGAGGTCTGGATCCGCCCGGATGGGCGGATCGGCGTGAGATTGTTGTGAGGAAGATGGGAGAAAATGAGAAAAAGGCATGAAAAAAAGCACCGTTGGCGAAACAGTGCTTTCTTTCATTTTTATTTTTAAAGGAAGGAGAGCCGATTTTCTAATCGGCAATATGAAAAAGAAAATTGTGTAAATAATGTTGGCATTCATTATTTATGCTTTTAGTATACGGGTAAATTATGTTGAAAGCGTGTTCATGTTGTAAAAAAATCATGAACAAATTGTGACTATTCAGAGCCATGCGAAATTTCAGAACAAATTGCGAATCATGCTTGCATGAATGAGCACTTTTTTCTGAAATTTCATATGGCGAGAAGCCACATCAAGATGCAGCGCAGCGGAATCGAGATGGGGCTCTGAACAGGGACTTATTTCTGAGTTACAGGTCCAGCAGCTTAAAGGTGGAAATTCCGAGGAAGTTCCGGGAGCAGAGGCTGATTCCGCCCATGAGGACGGAGACATCCTGCAGGTGAGCCGGGAGGACGTGGAGGTACCAGCGGAGGCGGTTCTGGATTCCGGAGGTGATTTCGTCGATCAGACCTGGGATGTAGTTGGTGAAGGAGCTGTTGATGACGATGACGTCCGGGTTGAAGGTGTGGAGAACCGTGTTCAGGCTGATTCCGATGTAGTGGGTGAAATCCTGCATTACTTTGCGGGCGTTGGGGCTGCCTTCCTGGTAATACTGGATGAAGCGTTCGACGGAGACGTTTTCTAAGCCTTCGGCGGCGGCAAAATCGTTCAGGACGGAGGCTTCGGAGATGTACTGTTCGAGGCAGCCGTGGTTGCCGCAGGGGCAGGGCCGGCCATCGGGGAAGAGGATGGTGTGGCCGAATTCGCCGGCGTAGCCGTTCTGGCCGGTGTAGAGTTCGCCGTCAATGAGGATTCCCATGCCGACGCCTCGTGGATGTTCAGGAAGATCATATTTTTAAAGTGCTCTGCGCAGGCGGCTTCGCCGATGACGGAGAGGTTGGCTTCATTTTCTACGATGACAGGGACCTGAAATTCTTCTTCGAGGTAGTTTTTCAGGTTGGAGTGTTTCAGATCGTAGTAGGGTGTGAATAAAACGAGGTCGTCGCAGACGACGCCGTAGATTCCGATGGAGATTCCGACGAGGCCGCACGGAGTCTTGGGGAGGTCGGATTTGGTTTTGTGGAGGAGGGAAATCAGGTATTCCTCCAGGGAGAGGGATGGATCAATCGGGTATTCTTTTACAGTACATGATTTTCCCTTCAGATCTCCGGTGAGAATGGTGATCTTTTTTACGCCGAGATCGACGGCGATGATGGAACCGCAGCGATTATTAAAAGTAAGCAGAATCGGTTTTCGACCCATGGAAGTTTTTTCGGCGCTGCCGAGTTCTATGACGAGCTGGCGGTCGAGCAGTTCCTGGACGATGGTGGATACGGTTGCTTTTGTCAGATGCAGCATTTTCGCCAGATCTGCGCGGGAAAGCGGCGGATGGTTGGCGATTGCCTCGAGAACCAGGGCGCGGTTCATGTCTCGTATATATTCCTGATTTCCGGTACTCATAAAAAATCCTCCATTCTGCCGCATTGGCTGTACATCAATCTTAACATAAATGAGAGAGAAATGACAGGGAAAATCGGGGATGGGCAATACGAATAGAAAAATTAACGGAGAAAAACGATTTCTAGACAGAGTAGAGAGTAAGGGACAGAATTAGAAATAAAATATGTGATAAATACACAAAGAAAGTATAAAATAATTCTAAAAAATGTACAGATTCACAGAAGATTCACTGCACGTTCATAATCTGTTCATAATTAATTGGTATAGTTATCTCAGTTCCAAAGGAACAGCGTGTATGCAATCACTACACAATTAAGATTTTTTCATAATAATAGCCCAGGCGCCGAGAGGTTCCTGGGCACTCCTCGTTTTTGAGGAATTTTTGATCTTGGGACAGACGGAAATCTGTGTAGACAGGGTAGTGATCTTTTTCTTGACTTTTGCGAGAAGCAGCCTTATAGTATAAATATAATAACAATTACTGTTATCGAAAGATACGAAAGGAAAAAAACTATGTCAACACTCAAGTATAGCAGACAAAGAGAAAGCATCAAAGTCTGCCTTCAGGGGCGAAAGGATCACCCGACCGCAGATATGCTCTATACCGATGTACGGAAAGAATTTCCCAATATCAGTCTTGGCACAGTATACCGGAACCTGTCTCTTCTTTCTGAATTAGGAGAGATCAAGCGTCTTACAACAGGAGATGGCCCGGACCGGTTCGATGGAGATACTTCCACGCATCACCATTTCATTTGCAGAAAATGTCACTGCGTGACAGACCTTACAATGCGTGACATCAGCGAAATCAAGAACGTAGCAGCGGAAAATTTCAGAGGTACGATCGAAGATTACTCTGTGAATTTTTACGGCATCTGCGAGAACTGCAAAAATCACCCGGGGAACGTATAGCATCCCCAGGAAGAAAGAAAAAATTAAAAATAGGCATTGACAAAAAGGGAATCTTATGCTAAAGTAATATCAGTAACAGTTACTAATATCAAAAATAAAAAACTGTTATAAACCACAAAATTGGAAATGATAAAATTAAATACACAACAAAAAGAAAGGAAAGAAAGACTATGAAAAAATTTGTATGCAGCGTATGTGGATATGTTTATGAAGGAGCAGAAGCACCGGAAGTCTGTCCGATCTGTAAAGCACCGAAAGAGAAATTTATCGAGCAGGGCGAGGATCTGACCTGGGCAGCAGAGCATGTAGTTGGCGTAGCATCCGATGTTCCGGAAGATATCAAAAAAGACCTGAGAGCCAATTTCGAGGGCGAGTGCTCCGAGGTTGGTATGTACCTGGCAATGTCCAGAGTAGCATTCCGCGAGGGATATCCAGAAGTAGGTCTGTACTATGAAAAAGCAGCTTACGAAGAAGCAGAGCACGCAGCAAAATTCGCAGAGCTTCTCGGCGAAGTTGTAACCGACAGCACCAAGAAAAATCTGCAGATGCGTGTAGAAGCAGAGAACGGCGCAACCGCTGGTAAAACAGATCTTGCAAAACGTGCCAAAGCCTGAATCTTGATGCAATCCATGACACCGTGCATGAGATGGCAAGAGACGAAGCTAGACACGGAAAAGCATTCGCTGGTCTGCTGGCTAGATATTTTGGTAAATAATCAGGAAACCTTTTTGGGGGGCGGAATAAAATCTGCCCTCCTTTTTCCGTTGTTTACAATTTTTACTTGGGATTGCGAACTTGTTTCGAATTACCTGTTGTTTACAAATGAACATAGAAAGAAAAAGCGAGGTTTTCACCATGGAAAAACAGACAGGCTGTGTCCACATCTACTGTGGGGATGGAAAAGGAAAGACGACTTGTGGTATGGGACTCTGCACGCGTGCGGCAGGGTATGGATACCGTGTTTTGATTTATCAGTTTATGAAAGATAACAGCACGAGCGAGCGGAAGGTGCTCTTACTGTCGCCGAATGTGACGTTTGTGCCGGGGCAGGACAAGATAAAGTTTTCGTTTCTGATGACACCGGAGGAGAAGGCAGAGCAGAAACGGTATTATGAAGAGCAGTTTCAGAAAGTGACAGAAAAAGCAGTTCAGGAAGAATACGATGTACTGTTTCTGGACGAGCTGGTTTATACGATTGGAAGCAAACTGTTTGATGAGCAGCTCCTTCTGGATTTTCTGGATCACAAGCCGGAGAAGCTGGAAGTGATTCTGACAGGGCAGGGACCATCGGAGGCGCTGATTGAGCGGGCGGACTATGTTTCGGAGCTGAAAAAAATCAAGCATCCGTTTGACAAGGGGCTTGCGGCAAGAGATGGAATCGAGCGGTAACGCTGAAAAAACAAGAAAAAAGATACTGTTTTGCGGGGAAGATGATTCCATGCAGAACAGTATCTTTTTTTTGATTTTGCGGGCAATGAACCAAAATCTGTGATGGAACAAGTTTCTGGTGATTGCCGCGATAACCTGAGAAGTATCTGGAAGCCGCTGTAAGACAGAAAATAACGTTATTATTTCGCACCGCGATCCGCAATCATTTTCGTGGATTTCTTCACGCAGTACAGACATGTCGGTGCGATATAGCAGCAGGCGGCGAGCCACGCAGCCTGATCCGCAAAGCAGATTGCGGTGAAGCCAAACGCACCGACAAATCCCAGGCAGACAATCGTCCGTGCCAGCATCTCCATTACGCCGGAGAAAACGGCTCTTCCCGAGTAGCCAAGTCCCTGCGTTACCATACGGCAGACATTCAAAATACCAAGCATCCAGTAGAAAAATCCGAGGCAGCGCAGATATTTTGCCGAAGCGTTGATTGCTTCGAAAGCAGAGCTGACAATAAAGAGCTTTGTCAGCGGCCGTCCGAACAGAATCATGATGACACCTGCAAACGCACCATAGCCGACACCGACAAGCACACCCTGGCGGAGTCCCTGACGGATTCGTTTTGCCTGGCCGGCTCCGAGATTCTGACTGCAGAAAACGGAAGCCGCGGTACTGATCGCATCAAACGGGCACATCATAAACTGTTTGATTTTCATAGCAGCTGTGAACGCCGAAACATAAACACTGCCAAGTCCATTATTCGCTGACTGCATTACCATACTGCCGATCGCCGTGATCGAAAACTGCAGTCCCGTCGGAATGCCCATTGCGAGGAGTTCCTGCGCGGCATCCTTTCGCAGAGTGCGGTTTTCTTTTGTCGGAAGCAGGAGCTTTACCTTACGGGAAATAAAAAACAGACATAAGAGTCCGCTGATCGCCTGGGCGGAAATCGTCGCAATCGCCGCGCCTGCGCACCCCAGATGCAGAATGATAATATAGAACAGGTCGAGGAAAATATTCAGGATTGCCGAAAATGCCAGAAACAGAAACGGCGTGCGGCTGTCCCCGACGGCACGCAGGATGCTGGAAAGATAATTGTACAGAATCGAAAACGGAATCCCGAGGAAAATCACAAGCTGATATGCGTAGGCATCCGCGAAGATATCGGACGGAACCGACAGCAGGTGCAGAATCGGTGCACAGAGTAAACTGCAGAGTGTGGTCAGAATGGCCGCAATCAGGACAGCAAGTGCAGCACCATTAAAAATATAATCGCGCATTTTATCAAGCTTTCCGGCGCCGAAATACTTGGCAACCGGGACACTGAATCCCGTGCAGCTTCCCATACAGAAGCCGAGCACCAGAAACTGTACACTGCTGCTTGCACCGACGCTGGCGAGCGCCTCCGGGCCAAGTGCCTGGCCGACAATCGCCGCATCGATGATGTTATACGTCTGCTGCAGCAGATTTCCGATGAGAAGCGGAAAGGCAAACGAGAGCATCAGCTTTACCGGATTTCCCTTTACCATAGATGTTGCCATAAAAAACGCCTCCCCTGCTTAATATGCACGTGAATTATAAACGAGTGCCGTCTTATTCAGGTTCTGGATCATGAAATAGTCGGCAACGAGCTGGCCGATGCCGCCGGTCAGGTAGCCAAGCAGCGTCCACAGAAGAATGGCAGAACCATTTTCCTCAATCATCACACCGTAGCGGTCGTAGGATTCGCGGTACATGCGGTTCGCCTGTTTGTAACGCCAGTAAACGCCGTAAATTCCACAGGTAACCCAGGACAGAAGCAGCACAATAATGTAGTTCGGGCTGTCTTCGCCGTCACCGTAAAAGATGGTGTTCAGGTCTTCCACATAAACATACCAGAAGTAGATCGAGTAGAGTCCGCACGTCAGAAATGTGAGCAGAAGATAGAACCAGAAACTGCGGTTGTCTTTTACATTCATTTGTAAATACCCCCTTTAATTAAGATAGAACCATTGTAGCACGCGCCCGAGAGAGGGGTCAATAGAAAGGAGCGGGTCGTGGTAATAAATGCGCCAGGCATAAACGGCGAGAAGCAGCACGACAATCACCGTAATGATCCCCTTTTTAAAACGCCGAAGTCCCGCCGTCTGTTCCGGCCCGAAGAAGAGCCATATCCCTGCGGGCAGTACGGCATAGACGAGCGGATGCATCCGAAATGCCGCCCGAAAATGACCCGAGAGCAGAAGCAGTACCGCGCGGCTCATTCCGCAGCCCGGGCAGGAAATGCCGGTGGAAAACCGGATCGGACAGCCGATGCCTGTGAGGGTGATGAAGGCGACGTAAACGCCGAGGAGCAGGCAGAAGAAAAAGAAATCACGGCAGCGTTTCTTCAGAAAAGAAAGATACGCGCTGCCGCGGCCGGGATCACGTTTCATGGAGTTTGGTGACGGCGTATTCATATAAAGCCTCCTTGCGCTCGCTGTCGGTCGTGAGAAAATGCGAGTACAGAACGTCGATCATAACGAGAATCGGGAACTGCGGAGAGATTGCGCCACCGTTTTTCAGATGCTCTTTGACCGCAAGCAGCAGGACTTCATCGCAGAAGGCATCGTAATCGCTGGAGCTGCGGGAAGTAAAGAGAATGGTAGAGGCTCCCTTTTCCTTTGCGGCTCCGAGCGCACGCAGCACCTCCGGTGTCTGTCCGCTGACGGTAATGCCGATTGCAGCGCAGCTCTCATTGAGCAGAACGGCATTCATTTTCATGATGTGAATGTCGGTAATTGCTTCAATATCCACGCCTGCAAGCATAAAACGCAGCTTCATTTCCTGGGCGGAAAGTCCGGAGCTTCCAAGACCGTAGACATACACCCGACGCTTCGAAGTGAGAATATGGCAGATGCGGTCAATCTGCGCGCGGTCGGCGAGCGAGTAGCTTTTATTCAGCAGCTCCTGATACGTATTCAGCACCTGTTTGATGTGATCGTCCGTACCGGGCAGTGCGGCGTTCAGACCTTCCTGGTAACGGTAGACAAATTCGCGGTAGCCCGTGTAGCCGCATTTTTTCGCAAAGCGGGAGAGCGAAGCCTCCGAAACATAGAGCAGTTCCGAAACGTGGCGCGCGGACAGATCCGACTCGTCGGTATTATGAATAAAAAAATCTGCTACCGTCCGTTCCAGGGGAGTGAACGAGGGATAGACAGACTCAATGACAGGAATAATTGATTTTTCAAAGTGTTCCATGGAACGTAAGTCCTCCTGGTATCTGTAAATATCTGAAAAAAATTCAGATCAGTTCTTGCTTTATTGTATCACAGGCAGAGTGGTGAATCAACTTTCAATTGTGTGTGAATTGTACGGGAAAGCGGGCGGAAAAATGGAAAGAACTTTAATGACGTGAAAGTAATTTCTAAAATATAAAAATAGTTGAAAATAAAATCAACATAAATTATAATCAGAACAGATCAAAGAAAGAAGGCAAGACAATGATTATCAAAAACGGACGTGTATTTCAGGAAGACGGAACGTTTGCGGAAAAAGATCTTTATATAGAAGGAAAACGTTTCGTTTCCACAAAAGAAGAAGTGATCGATCAGGAAGTGATCGATGCGAAAGGCATGATGGTTCTGCCGGGACTGGTTGACGTACACAGCCACGGCGCTGCCGGACATGATTTTTCAGACGGAGACGTGGAAGGTTTAAAAGAGATCCTGCGCTACGAGAAAGCGCACGGCATTACCTCTTACTGCCCGACATCCATGACACTGCCAAAAGACGATCTGCTGAAAATCTTCGGAACCATCGAAGCAATCAAAGATGAGCCGGAAGCAGAAGTGATCGCCGGCGTCAACATGGAAGGACCGTTCATCGATCCGATCAAAAAAGGCGCACAGGCAGAGGAGAACATCGTGGCTCCGAACGCTGAGTTCTTCCGCGCATGCAATGCGGCGAGCGGCGGAAAAATCCGTCTCGTAACCCTGGCCCCGAATATGCCTGGCTCACTGGAATTTATCAAAGAGGTTTCCGATGAAGTCATGGTTTCCATCGGCCATACAACAGCAGATTATGACACCGCGCTGGCTGCCATGAAAGCAGGAGCACACCATGTCACCCATCTGTACAACGCCATGCCGCCGTTCGCACACCGTAACCCTGGTGTCATCGGCGCCGCATTCGACGATCCGGAGTGCCGCATGGAGCTGATCTGTGACGGCTATCACATTCACGGTGCGGTTGTCCGCGCGACCTTCTCCATGATGGGAAGTGAGCGCATGGTTCTCATCAGCGATTCCATGATGGCAACGGGAATGCCGAACGGAACGTATTCCCTCGGGGGACAGGCTGTCTGGATGAAAGACGGAAAAGCAACCCTGACCGACGGTGAGACCATCGCGGGTTCCGCTACGAACCTGTACGACTGCATGAGAAAAGCAGTTTCGTTTGATATTCCGCTGGCAGATGCCATTTTTGCGGCAACAAGAAATCCGGCACAGAGCATCGGTATCTACGATGAAGTAGGATCCATTGCACCGGGCAAAAAAGCGCATGTACTTCTGGTGGACGACGAACTGAACCTGAAACAGGTTATTATGTAATTTATTATATAGAAGAAATTTGGAGGAAAAACAAATGTTATTAATTGAAGCAAAAGATTACAATGATATGAGCAGAAAAGCAGCAAACATCATTTCCGCGCAGGTGATCATGAAACCGCATGCAGTGCTCGGCCTTGCAACCGGATCTACCCCGGTCGGCGCTTACAAACAGCTCGTCGAGTGGTACAACAAAGGCGATCTCGACTTCGCAGGTGTAACCAGCGTAAATCTGGACGAGTACAAAGGACTCTCCCCGGAGAATGATCAGAGCTACCGTTATTTCATGAACACCAATCTGTTCAACCATGTCAACATCGACAAAGCGCATACCTACGTTCCGAACGGACTGGAACCGGACAGCGAAAAAGCATGTGAAGCTTACAATGAAATCATTCGCAGTGTCGGCGGCATTGACCTGCAGCTTCTCGGACTTGGAAACAACGGCCATATCGGATTCAACGAGCCGGGCGAAGCATTCGAGAAAGAAACACACTGTGTCGATCTGACGGAAAGTACCATTCAGGCCAACAAACGTTTCTTTGAAAAAGTAGAGGATGTTCCGACCCAGGCATACACCATGGGAATCAAAAATATTATGCAGGCAAGAAAGGTCCTGCTGATTGTCAGCGGCGAAGGAAAAGCAGAGATTCTTGACCAGGTTCTGTACGGACCGGTTACTCCGCAGGTTCCGGCTTCTATTCTGCAGCTCCACACGGACCTGACGGTTGTGGCAGATGAAGCGGCACTGTCCGTGATCAAAGCAAAACGCAGATAATCGCTACAGAGCAAAGCT
Organism: Blautia sp. AF34-10; assembly: GCF_003477865.1. NCBI lineage: Bacteria > Bacillati > Bacillota > Clostridia > Lachnospirales > Lachnospiraceae > Blautia > Blautia sp. AF34-10. Next base: position 8,730 of record NZ_QUED01000010.1, on the reverse strand, counting down.
TTTACGAGAAACAGGTAAGAAAAGTCTGTCGGAGGGAGAAACTGTGAAGGACACAATTTACAGAAAAAATCCCACCCGGCGGGCTTTTTTGCGGTTTACAAATTCAGGTAAATGTGTTAGCATAAAATTAGCGCACAAAATCAGTGCATAAAATAAAAACACAATGACGAAGAGAGTACATCTGCATTCGCAAATTTACAGAGAACATCCCCGAAAACCATTCCGGTTTTGCAGGCTGAGAGGGGAGGAGGAGCGGCAGATCGAACATGGCTTCCGAGAGGCGCACCGAACCAGGGAGCGTGCCGGGAAAAATTTCCGGTACGGCCTGAAACTGGCAAGGCTGCGACAGGTTCCGCCTGTTACAGCGGGAAGGTATAAAAAATCATGTACCTGCAGAGGTTTCTGCCGTGAGGCAGGGACGAAAAGAAGTGGTATCACGGGTAAACAAACCTGTCTTCTTCCGATGACAAGAGCGGAATAAGGCAGGTTTTTTGATTTATCAAAAAGGAGAAATGAAAGCAATGGAAAAAATCAGACCAAAATATTACATCACCACGGCGATTGCCTACACATCCGGCAAGCCGCACATTGGAAACACCTACGAGATCGTACTCGCAGACAGCATCGCCCGCTTCAAACGTCAGCAGGGCTACGATGTATTCTTCCAGACCGGAACCGATGAGCACGGCCAGAAGATCGAGCTGAAAGCAGAAGAGGCAGGCATTACGCCAAAAGAATTCGTAGACAACGTATCCACCGAGATTAAGAGAATCTGGGATCTGATGAATACTTCCTACGACAAATTCATCCGTACCACCGATGCGGATCATGAGGCGCAGGTACAGAAAATCTTCAAAAAACTGTACGATCAGGGAGATATCTACAAAGGATATTACGAAGGTCTTTACTGTACACCGTGTGAATCCTTCTTCACCGAGTCCCAGCTCGTAGACGGAAAATGTCCGGACTGCGGACGCCCGGTTACACCGGCAAAAGAAGAGGCATATTTCTTCAAAATGAGCAAATATGCACCGAGACTGATCGATTATATCAACACCCATCCGGAGTTCATCCAGCCGGTTTCCAGAAAGAACGAGATGATGAACAACTTCCTTCTTCCGGGACTGCAGGATCTCTGTGTATCCAGAACCTCCTTCACCTGGGGAATCCCGGTATCCTTCGATCCGAAGCACGTTACCTACGTATGGCTGGACGCACTGACCAACTACATCACCGGAATCGGTTATGACTGTGACGGAAACAGCTCCGAGCAGTTCAACAAGCTGTGGCCGGCAGACCTGCATCTGATCGGAAAAGACATCATCCGTTTCCATACCATTTACTGGCCGATCTTCCTGATGGCACTCGATCTGCCGCTTCCGAAACAGGTATTTGGTCATCCGTGGCTGCTGCAGGGCGACGGCAAGATGAGTAAATCCAAAGGAAACGTGATCTACGCAGACGATCTGGTAGACCTGTTCGGCGTAGACGCTGTCCGCTACTTCGTTCTGCACGAGATGCCGTTTGAGAACGACGGTGTCATTACCTGGGAGCTGCTGGTTGAGCGTATGAATTCCGACCTGGCCAATACTCTTGGAAACCTGGTAAACCGTACCATCTCCATGAGCAACAAATACTTCGGCGGTGTTGTGACAAAGACCGGCGCAGCAGAAGAGGTGGATGATGATCTGAAAGCAGTCGTTACCGCAACAAAAGCAAAAGTTGCTGCCAAGATGGAAGAGCTGCGTGTGGCAGATGCAATGACTGAGATCTTTGGTCTGTTCAAACGCTGCAACAAATACATCGACGAGACGATGCCGTGGGCACTGGCAAAGGATGAGGCAAAGAAAGACCGTCTGGAAGAAGTTCTGTACAACCTGGTAGAGAGCATCACCATCGGCGCATGCCTGCTCGAGTCCTTCATGCCGGAGACTACTGAGAAGATCCTGGCTCAGCTGAACGCAGAGAAACGCAGCTACGAAGAGCTCGATCAGTTCGGACTGTACGTATCGGGCAATAAAGTAACCGATCAGCCGCAGATCCTGTTCCAGAGACTCGATGTCAAAGAGGTAATGGAAAAAGTAGAAGTGATCCAGGCAAAACAGAAAGCTGCTATGGCTGCTGCATCCCAGGAAGAGGAAAAAGAAGAGGAAGCAGTGATTGACCTTGAGCCGAAGGAAGAAATCACTTTCGAAGACTTCGGAAAAATGCAGTTCCAGGTAGGTGAAATCATCTCCTGCGAGCCAGTCAAGAAATCCAAAAAACTCCTCTGCTTCCAGGTCAAAGTAGGAAGCCAGGTAAGACAGATCGTCTCCGGAATCAAAGCATATTACAAACCGGAAGACACCATCGGAATGAAGGTTATGGTTCTCACCAACCTGAAACCGGCCAAACTGGCAGGAATGATGTCCGAAGGAATGCTGCTCTGTGCAGAAGACGCCGAAGGCAACGTATGCCTCATGACCCCGGAAAAAGCAATGCCGGCGGGTGCGGAGATCTGCTAATTGATTAAAAGAAAAATAGAGTAAATAGAGAAATCCCTTTCCATGCGTGATGTGTGGGGAGGGATTTTTTGCGTTTTAAAAAGTTAAGGAAAACGTCATATAAAGATTCTGAATCTTATGATAATATAATGATAAAGAGAGAATATTTGAACGGGTTTATCGAATATGACAACAGGAAGGAGGAGCGTTGTATGAGAAAAATGCGGACGTTATTTCTGGTTTTACTTTGCTGCGGACTGTCATTGTATGCGGGGGTATCTTATGTGAAGGCAGAGGAAAAGGTTCCTTCTGATTACGATGCTTATTTGCAGGAAACAGGGATGCCAGAGAATGAGATACAAAAGCTGGATGAGCATGTGAAGCAGTTTATCGTCGATGATTTAAAAAATGGGGATGGAAAATTTGAGTATATGAAAATCGATGTAGGAAAACAGGCGATGAATGGAAGAGAGGAAGATTTCGAAGGGATTGAATTTTCTGCATCAGCCTTCAAAAATGGTTCGACGATTTATGTTTATCCAACGTATGAATTCACAGAGGATAAAAAGCCATGTGGAAACGACAGCTTTTCGTTTTTGCTGGGAGAGGCGATAAGACCGTATAAATTTGGCGGAACCTTATGGTACAAAAACAGCAAAATGAACGACTGGGAAGTCAGTGGAAATCTTGTCGCAAATAATCAACAGCTAAACGGCGCCAGCTATTCCGGAAGCCAGTTGGGAACATCAAATTCTGCAATGAAATTTATGGGAACCACATATTGCCATGCTACAGTGGGGACGGGGGATGATAACAGAATTTTGATGGGGTATTCGTATCAGCGAAGAAAGCAAGGGTTGAGTTATTTGGATGGGAGCTTTCAGGAAGGCAGATGATTTTTGTGCTGGCGGGAGGAATTGTTGTGGGGATCGTATGGTGGTGGAAAGAGAAAGTTTTAAAATAAGTGTCGAACGTAAAATACAACCAAAAAGAAACACTATAATATAACCGAAGAGAGTAAATTTGTTGTTGAAAGCTGATTGTGAAGAGGATATAATAAAAATATGGGTGCTATCAAAACGGTAGGCGGTTAGTCCTTCGACAGAGGGTTGCTGAGTGCCGGTGGCACTCGTTTAGCAACGACCGAAACGAAGTGTAGACCTGTGACCCTCTGATTACATAGAAACTCGAAAGAGAATCTTTTGAAAGGAGGGCTAAGCCAATGAGTATTATGGACTTTCTTGCAGTAATGAGCTTCGGCTTAACCTGCTTTAGTATCGGATATACGCTTGGCAAGGATAACAATAAGACACAAAAATAACCGCCATACAGTCTGACAAACGTTGCGGTTATTTTTGCAAACTATATCGGACTAACCGTCTACCGGTAGCACTCTTTTTCAATATCATAGTATCACGCTTTTGTGAAAATGTCAAAAGTTCTTTTTGCTTTGTTTTGAAAAAAGTTTGGATGAGGAGATGAAACCAGATGATCTATGCTTACGATAAATTATATCTTTCTGTTGCTCAAAAAAATCTTGCCTGCATGCTGGATTATATGGTGAATAATTTAAAATATCCATTGGAAACGGCATGGCAGTGGTTTTGCATGAGTAATACAGCATCGCGGTTTGAAAGAGGTGACTGCTCTATAGTGGCTGGAAGATCGGGAGTTGAGATTGCATATGAAGTATTAAGGGAAACTGGAAAACCACATCCGAAACAAACACCTTCATATTCCTACAATCGAAGCCCTGAATACTGGATCGGCTGGGCACTGGCCTATTATCAGTGGAGTACTAGTTTATCCTTTGCGGAAATAAATCAGGCCATCCCTGTAACTGAAGTACGAATGCTTTACACACCATACCATGAAATGGATATACGCCAGTTTGTGGACAAAATGAATGAATTATATCGTGAAGCAAAACCGGAGACGAACCTGAAAGAATTGCGTACCTTTGCAAATTTAAGTCAGAGTGAACTGGCACAGCAATCAGGTGTTTCAGTTCGTACTATTCAGCAGTACGAACAGCGAAGAAAAGGCATTAACAAGGCGCAGACAGAAACGTTGTTGAAGATTGCACGGGTGTTAGTATGCAAGGTAGAAGATCTGGTGGAAAAAGTTCCGATGTAAGAAGAAAAATGAAAAAAAGCAGAGGCCATTTCCAATGAGGAGGTGAGCCTCTGTTTTTGCGTGTTGGAACTGGTAATCATTTGAAGAAGATAACAAGTTGCAATTAAAATAGTAACAAAAAAGAAAAGGAAAATATAGGAAAAGTGCTGCATTGTCTGGGAAAAGCGGGATCAGATATAATAAAGAAAAAAGGGAAGAGATGAAAAGGGAAAGGAGGGCGTTGCATGAAAAGAAAATTGGGAATATTTTGGGGACTGGTTGGTGCTGTTGCAGTATCAGCAATGAGTGTTTCTGCATCAACATTCGAAACATTGCCGGATTCCGGAGACTATGAAAAAATTGTGGCGCTTGCAGATGAAATTGTGTCTTCTACGAATGGCGGGCCTGTTTACGACCCGTTTTCAGAAGGGGTGACGGTCGATGATATTGATTTCGACAATGCGCTGAAAGAGTATATTGACACGCCGCTTTTTACTTCCGAGCTGCTTTCTGTTTCGGAAGTCGAAACGGCACTGGAAGAGAGTGATTATATCTGGATTGTTCCGATCAAAGCTTATGGTCATTTGTATGAGGCGTGCGCAGTGAGAGCTGATGGAGAGGATGGAAAGCCGGGCGATGCGTGGCACATCAGCGGCACTCGAGGGTATGAAAATGACAATACACCTACCTATATCGAGCAGTTAAAGACTTCGCTTGCTGCAAATCCAGACGTTGCGTGGGAAGATTATCAGTTTCATCTGGTCGGTGGAGCAGATCCCATCCGTTTTCCGATCTGGATTGCAATGAATGAAAAAAGTGTAGAATATCTGATCCCGGGACGCGAAGATGCGGCAGGCTGTCTTACCGACAGTTCACGGGCGGAAAATAATACGAATGATATGTTTGTGAAGCAGACGGCATTTCCGGCATACAGCTATCCGTCGGTTGTAGCCGCTGTTGCAGATTCCACTTACATAGAGCTGGAAAATTCCCTCGGAGGAACTAGCTCGGTTCTTGATGTAGCGGCACAGCCGGGGAAATATCAGCATAAAATGATGTATCGTATGTTGATGACGGAGGGGGGAGTTTTAGCAGCGATCATAGTATTGGGAGTGGTAGTTAGAAGAAAAAGTAAGAGAGAAGATGCATGAAAATCCAACCTGCCTTGGCGTATGGAAAGAAGTCTTTTATATAAAGAAAAATGTAAGAAGAATTTTAAATAAAATCATAGATTTTCAGATAATTTAGGCGTAATATGAACTTACTAAAAGGTACGTGAACACAACAACAAGAGATAAATTGCCAGAAGAAACACAGAAGCAGAAAGAGGACGGCGATCTTTCCTATTTTGGAACAGGAGATACCTACACGGTAGACGATGACAACACAGAGGCTGGAATTTACATTTCCGCAGATGATAAGGCAGCGAAGGTAGACATCAACGTGCGGCAGTACATTTACCGTCCTATGATGGGAAATCATTCCGGTACGGTGGAAGTGTATGAGGAATCTGAGAGCCGAGAAGGGTATTAAAAGCAAAGGTTTTGCTAGAACATAGAAAAGTCTCAGTGAAAGTGAGGACAAAAAACATAGAAGAGATGAAAAAATAAATGGGAAAAGGGAAATTATGAAATTGGTGTGATGATTCGGAAAAAAAGAGGGCATAGTTGCAGAGCAAAGGAAGGCTTCGGTTTACGCTGGGGCCTTTTTTACGCCTAAGATAATCTTATACGTTTAAAAGAATGAAAAATTACACTTTTATTGAAAAAAAATGAAATACGTTGTTTTGTACAAAGAAAAGCACACAAATATGTATATAATTTCTCTTGTTGTTGCAAGAAATGAGAATTTATAATAGAAGGAATGATAATATTTGTAGTTTTGTCAAAATAAATCAAAATGTAACCAAAAGTATTACGAGAAAATTATGAAATAGACAAAAAAATCGGGCAGTTGTTGTGGACGTTAAGAGAGAAGGAGTACGTACGCCAGATTTAGTTCAAGTTAGCAAAGAATTGATTAGTAAATATGTAGAAGAACGAGATATAATAAAAGTCAAAAAATATAACATATAAAAGAGGACTTATTGAGAAAAAATGAAACAAATGCAAGGAATTGGACAGCTACTGTGGAAACTACGAGAAAAAGAAGGAATACGCCAAAAACAATTATGCATGGGAATTTCTTCTTTGTCGAAATATGCAAGAATTGAAGCGGATCAGCAGGAAATAGATTTTTTCCTGATTGATCGAATTATGGGGCGATTAGGAAAATCAGTAGAGCGACTTACTTATATATTGCCGATGGATGTTTATAAAATTTATGAATTACGACAGGAAGTTCAACAAAAAATATGTCAAAGAAAATGGGAAGAAGCAGAACAATATCTGGATGAATATGAAAAGAACAAACGGGCAAAAGAACCATTGCATCGACAATTCATAGAACAGGAACGTGCGCAGATTGCGTGGCTGCGCGGAGAATCGGTAGAACTGGTTTGTGAGCATCTGGAAACGGCAATTCTACAAACAATGCCGGAGGCAGAAAACCAAAGAAAGACGGGAGTTTTAAGTGCTGAGGAATATAAATTACTTCTTTTTAGGTGGGAAGTCTGTCAAGAAACAGAACAAAAACGAGCCAAAGATGAAATTAAAGCGTTAGTAGAAGAAATTTTCCGAAAAAATTTTGAAAAGACAGAACGAGTAAAAATAATTCCGTACGCAGCACTTTTAATAAGTAAAGTGATAGAAGAGGGTGAAAATACTACATATATAAAAATGAGAACAGAAGAAGCGCTGGAAGCGTTAAGAGACGAAGGAAAGCTACTTTATATGCCGGAAATTTTAAGTCAGTATATACGAATTTTAGAGAAAGAACAGTCAAATGCGGATTTTATTGAAATATTACGTCAGGAACAAAAATGCATATTAGAGGTAGAACATGATTATAATGTGTCGTTTGAGAATTATCGTTTGTTTGAACATGTAATTCGGAATTTTGAGGTGGATGCCGAATTAATTCGAAGAACGAGAAGAGCATCCAAACTCACACAAGAATCGTTAAGTGAGGATATTTGCACACAGGAGACACTGGCGCGGATAGAAAACGGAAATCAGCAGCCGCGAAGTGAAAAGCTTTGGCAAATTATGGAAAAAATGGATAGAAATGGAAAAAGAATTGAGACAGGAATTCAGGTAGAAGAATATGAAATATTAGAATTAAAAATAGAATTTTCAAAATATATGCATCGTAAAGAATATGAGAAAGCGGAAAAAATACTTTTTGAGATTGAAAGTAAGGTAGATCGTAGTGAGCCAGAAAACAAACAGTATGTAGAAGTTGGAAAAATACAATTAAAATATCATAAACATCTAGGCAATTCAGAAGAACTTGTACAGCAACTAAAAGCATTGTTAGAGATAACATTGAAATTTGAAGATGTATATAGAACAGAATATGTATTGAATCGCCAGGAAATCAGTGTTTTGACAGAAATAGCACTTATTTATTGGGGGAAAAAAGATTATCAAATGGCGTTGGAAATCTATCACTTTATAGACGACAGATATAGTGATAGCTGTATAAAGCCAGTATTTCATATGTTAGATTGGAATATGAATATAGCGAATTATGCAAGAGCACTGGATGAATTAAAATATTTTAAGGAGGCTATGTGCACATGTCAAAAAGCTGTTCAGCAGATGCTGTATGCAGGCAAGGGTGCATCTTTAGGATATTGCTTGATGATTCAGGCGTGCATTATGGAAGAAGAAGGAAAAGAAGTATGTAAAAAATATTTTAAACAAAACTTGAATCTGCTCAAGCTGTATAAAATGGATGCAGATTACAAGGTAATGAAAAATTATGTAGAGGAAAGAAATTTGTTAAATTAATGATCATTATCATTTGGAGGGAGTGGAGCTGAAGTTGTTGAAAATGGTGGAAATTTGGGTGCAGGAATAGTAATAGTTATATGAGAAAATATTAGGAAGATAAGTAATAATTTTTGAATGTTTTTTCATAGAAGATCTCGCTTTCGTAGTTATATGAGAAAATATTAGGAAGATAAGTAATAATTTTTGAATGTTTTTTCATAGAAGATCTCGCTTTCGTTAAGTAAAATAATATATCT